>CBFHRK010000028.1:0-23146 GCA_965658225.1 Flavobacteriales bacterium
CTACGAGTGCAACGATTTTGGCCAAACAACGCTTGTTTCTGACAACCTCTCGGGAAGAGTAACCGCAAACGTGCATTTTAAATCGTATTGGACTCCCACCTTGGAAACAGATCTTGACAAACTCTATACGCTCGCACAAGTAGAGATACGCAACGGAGAGTTGATTCAATTTGAGCCTTTAAACGCTTTAGCAGACTATGTTGAGGTGGAAGAATTGAATCGCATTAAGTTCAAGACCTTGAGCAACCGAATTGAAATAGCAAACAGAAGAATTAGTATTCCCGATATGCAGATATCTTCGAGCGCGCTCGATTTTGCGGGAAGCGGTAATCATGGTTTCGACAACGAAATTGACTACCGAATTCGAATGCAACTGAGCGATGTGCTTTTCAAAAAACAGCAGAAAGAGAACCCCGATCTCGACGAGCACTATGTTTTCGAGGAATCAAATGCCGGGCCTTTGCTTTTCCTTCATATGACGGGAAACGTTTATGACCCAATCATTGAATACGATTCTCAATCGGCCCGTAAAAATGTGGTCCAAGAATTTAAAAATGAAGGTCAAGAAATAAAACAAGTCTTTCAAGAGGAATTCCGACCCGATACTACTATTGATAGAACGGAAGAAGAGCCCGATTTTGTCATTGAATGGAATGAAGAAGAACCCGATACGAGTTGGTCGCCCAATTTTTACGACTTTTAGAGCATGTCGCGCAATATATACGCTGAAAAAAATCGTTGGAAGTGGGTGCTGTTTGTCTTTGCCCTAGGCATTGGAGCAGTAACCATGTGGTATACGAACAATTTCGTTCGGAAGCTACGCGATGTCGAGGCTCAAAAAGTTCGATTATGGGCGCAGGCATCGGGCCTCTTGGCTGATGTTGGTGATAACGACCAATACCTCGGCTTTGTATTTCAAGTGATCCGCGATAATAAAACGGTCCCGGTAATTTTAACCGATGGTGATGGGAACATCAATGGTTGGAACAATCTCGATTCAACCAAAGTAAATCGCCCCGGATTTTTAGAAGAAGAGCTGGCCGAAATGGCAGAGCAGCGACCCCCAATAGAAATTGAATATATAGAAGGAGAACGGGTTTATATTTATTACAAAGACTCCCTTTTACTTACTCAGCTTCAGTGGTATCCCTTGGTCATTTTAGCCGTGATGACCCTCTTTATTTTAATCGCATATTACGCGTTTAGTACTTCCAGAAGATTAGAGCAGAATAGAGTTTGGGCGGGTATGGCCCGCGAAACAGCGCATCAAATTGGAACGCCATTGAGTTCGCTTATGGGATGGGTCGAAATACTTCGCACTCAACATGTTGAAGAGGAAATGCTGGGTGAAATGGAAAAGGATATCGACCGGCTCAATATAATCACAGAGCGTTTTTCGAAAATTGGCTCAATGCCTACCATTAAGCCCGAAGATATTGTTGCGGTGACCGAAAACGCGATGCAGTATTTAAAGGCGCGCTCGGGTCGAAAAATCAACTTCGCTTTCCAAACACCGGAGATTCAAGGGCCCGTTTTTGTTCCTTTGAATGTACCCTTGTACGAATGGGTTATTGAGAATTTAATCCGCAATGCCATTGATGCTATGTCCGGTCAGGGCGATATCAGCGTTTGCGTTCAAGAGAAAGGGAATCAAGTCCATGTGGAAGTAGCCGATACTGGAAAGGGAATTAAAAGCACTCAATGGAAAACTATTTTTCGACCGGGCTTTACCACTAAGAAAAGAGGCTGGGGTCTCGGATTATCATTGGCGCGTCGAATTATTGTGGAGTATCACGGCGGAAAAATTTTCATTGTTCGAAGTGAAAAAGACAAAGGCACCACTTTCCGAGTCACTCTTAATAAATAATGGCGGCGCTTTATCTGCATATTCCATTTTGTCGTCAGGCTTGTCATTACTGCGATTTTCATTTTAGTACGACACTGAAGAGAGTTCCGGAAATGGTCGATGCGTTAATTTTGGAATTGCGCCTGCGGCGCGATGAAATCGCCGAGCCCATACGAACCGTATATTTTGGAGGTGGAACCCCTTCCATGCTGAGTACCGACCAGCTCGATCGAATTTTCACTGAAATTGAATCGAACTACACTTTGGCCGATCACGTAGAATGGACACTTGAAGCGAATCCCGATGATCTGTCTATGGCCCGATTGACCCATCTGGCCGCAGGCCGAGTAAATCGACTTTCGATCGGAATTCAAGCGTTTGAAGATCGTTTTTTAACGGCCATGAATAGAAGCCATACCGCCGATCAAGCACTGCGTGTGATACGAGATGCGCGCTCTTTCGGATTTAAAGATTTAACTGCAGATTTAATCTACGGGCAGCCCAATATGTCGTTGGCCGATTGGAAAAAGCAAGTGCAACAATTACTCGGTTTTCAATTGCCCCATTTTTCAAGTTATGCCTTAACGGTGGAGCCCCGAACAGCTTTGGCGCGCCAGGTGGAAACAGGTCGCGTTATTATGCCCGATGAAGACCTTGTTGAAGCCCAGTTCCATTATTTGCACGAGGCAGCCGAAACCGCGGGATATGAGCATTACGAGGTATCGAATTTTGCGTTGCCCGGTCATCACTCTAAACACAATTCGAGCTATTGGGAAGGTATTTCGTACCTCGGAATCGGACCCAGTGCTCATTCCTATCTAAAAGGGGAGCGGCGTTGGAATGTATCGAATAATGCGCGGTACATTCAGTCGCTCAACGAAGGAAAATCGTTTTGGGAATCGGAGTCGTTGAGCGAAGCAGATCGTTACAATGAGTGGGTGATGACGGGTCTCCGCCTAGCGGCCGGACTCAACCCCGAAGAGCTAAATTCATTCGACGCAAAGTTCAAAAGCCACTTCGAAAAGGAAGTCCAAATACTTAGAGGCAAAAACCAACTTGAACCTGTGAATGGGCGAGTAGCGATCCCAGCAAATCAACGGTTTTTGTCCGATGGCATTGCCAGTGAGCTCTTCTGGACTTAATAAGAAGTTGGATACCTTTATCTTTTAACCGTAAAATTTTTGCAATCGCAATTTCCGAATCCCATACAGTTGATACCGACCACGAGTCGATTCGTATTCAAGACTACGGCCCCGGAATTTTCACTTCCGCCTTCACAAAGTCGGCCCTGAAAAAAGCACTGAAGAAGGGATTGATTTTCGTGAATGGTGTTTCAGCGACCTCGGCGACTTTCGTTAAAAATGGCGACTTAATAGAATATAAAGCAGCTGACGACCCTTCTCCCCAAAAGGCCTTTCGGCTTCACCTAAGCGTTTTGTATCAAGACGACCATATTTCGGTAGTGCATAAACCGGCCGGACTCTTAGTCAGCGGGAATTCGTTCAAGACTTTGGCCAATGCTTTGGAGGTGAACCTCAAGCCAAGTGCAGCAGCAGATGCCGTAAAGCCGCAGCCGGCGCATCGAATTGATTTTGCGACGACGGGTGCCGTACTGATTGGAAAAACAGCCAGCGCCTTACGCAAATTGAACGCAGCGTTTGAGGAGAAAACAATCCAGAAGAAGTATTTGGCCGTCACTCCGGGCTCCATGCCTATTCAAGGGGTTATCGATTCCGAAGTTGACGGAAAACGTGCAGAATCTCATTTTAGGGTAGTTCAATCGGTTCCTTCGGAACGATTTGGACAGCTTAATCTATTGAGCCTAGACCCAAAAACAGGCCGAAGGCATCAGTTGCGCATTCACCTCGCTGAAAAAGGCCATGCGATTTTGGGCGATCGAGATTATTCTTCAAAAGAAGGTTTGCTCAAGGGAAAAGGAATGTATTTGCATGCCTATTCCTTGGCGTTTGATCACCCTATTTCCGGTGAGCGGATTCAGGTTGTTGATCCACAGATTGAGCGTTTCCTCAAAATATTCCCCGATTGCCTCGAGTACTTGTAACGAATAGTATTTTGAAAAAGCCAAGCACAAAGCGCCTATTCTATTGAATGCGTCCTTTTGTATATTGGCCTTATGAACACAACACCTATGATTGCGCGCATATCGTACCCGGAGCAGGAACTCGCTTTTGATTTAAGTAATCCCATTGATTTATCGCTTCCATTAAGCACTGAAGAATATACTGCTCGTGCCTGGTATGTGCCTCCCGTGAAAATTGAACCGGTGATGACCGATCAGTTTGTTGGTGAGGTGAGTAAAGGTGGGTCCGTAAATTTTAGAGATATCACTTTTAACCCACATGGCAACGGGTCGCACACCGAATGTGTGGGGCACATCAGTAAGGAGTGGTACAGCGTAAACAAGGTGTTCAAAAAGTTCTTTTTTACAGCGGAGTTGATCAGCATTCAACCCGAACGACGCGGTGAAGATCTAGTGATTACCCTCGATCAATTAGAAGCGGCATTGGCTGGAAAAAAGCCGGAGGCGGTGGTTTTTAGAACGCTTCCCAATCCTGAAGCGAAAAAAGAACAGCAGTACAGCAATACCAATCCACCTTATTTAGATCATCATGCAGCACTCTTTTTGCGCATGAATGATGTGAAGCATTTGCTCATTGATTTACCTTCAGTCGATCGCGAAGAAGATGAAGGGAAACTACTTTCTCATCATGCTTTTTGGAACTATCCGGATGCGCCACGGCACGACGCCACAATAACTGAACTGATTTATGTTCCGGATCGTGCCACGGACGGATCCTACATGCTCAGCCTCCAGGTAGCGCCGTTCGAAAACGACGCGAGTCCGAGTCGCCCCGTGCTGTACAAGCTTTTATAAACCGGCCGAAATCAAGAAGGTAGCGGCAAAAGCGACGATAGCGTAGAGCTCGGGGAATACGGCGAGCACCATGGTTTTTCCAAAAACATCGTAGCCCGATCCAATTCCTTCGATTCCGTGCGCACTTACTTCGCCTTGCTTAATTCCAGAGAATAAACCGACTAACCCCAGCGCGAGTCCGGCCGCGAAGACCATACCTCCTTGAGCGACACTGAGTTCAACGATTTCGGCAATTTTGCCATTGATAATGAAGAACCCGGCAAAACCGTAAAGTCCTTGGGTTCCGGGGAGTGCGCTGAGTAGCATATAGCTTCCAAAGGCTTCTTCATTCTTTTTCAAAGCGCCAAGCGTTGCTTTACCTCCAATGGAAACGCCAATAGCGGAACCAATTCCAGATCCGCCGATCATTAATCCGATGCCTAAGTAGGCGAGTATTACTGCTGTTGTCATGATTGATTGGTTTCAGTTTTAATTTTTTGAAGAGGGTGATATGCTTCGCCCCCACCGGTGAATCCGGCATTTTTATAAAATTCTACAAAGGTGAGTCGCATGGGGTGCACAAAGGCGCCCAGTGTTGCAATGAAGATGTTGAGTCCGTGCCCAACAATGAGCATGACTACAAAGAATATGGGACCGAAAACCGCGTGCGAATCTAGAATGGCCAAGGCGATGTCGTTTACTACGAATCCGAGAATGGACCCCGCAAGTCCCAATGCAAAAAGACGGATGTACGAAAGCAAATCACCAAAGAACCCGGTGATACCGTATAAGTCCCACAGCCCTTTTCCGAGGCGACCGAAAATACCTGCCTTGGGGTCTGAGAAGATCACAATGAAGCCCATTCCGCTCCATGAAAGAATGGTGGGTACAAGCGTGAACTCCGTTAAATAGCCCCATCCAACGCCCGAAAGTAAAAGAATCCAGCCGAAGGCTGAAAGGGAATAAAGGAAACCGAATTGGCGCCATTGATTGACCATTCGCAAAACAAGGCCAAAGAATATTTGAACAGCTCCAAGGATGAGCGCCAGGGTGAAAAGCGCATCGGCATCGAGCATGTAGGGGCGTAAATGAACCAATAGGGGCACATCTGTTTCGAGCAGGTTGATTCCGAAAAACGTCCCGGCTAGGAGTCCGACCGGAATAGCCACCGCCTCAAGTACCAGCGCCAAAGCCCAAAGTCCGCGATAGGCTTTTGGGATTTTTGGTTTTAGGGCGAGTAGTACAAGGAAGAGGATAAGCCCGTAGCCGCCATCACCCAAACAAAACCCAAAGAAGAGCATGAAAAACGGAGCGAACAAGGGCGTTAAATCGAGTTCGCCGTATTTGGGAAGTGAGAAGAGTTTGGCGATGGGTTCGAACCAGCTTCCGACTTTGTTGTTCCGCAGTAAAATGGGTGGAGCATCGCCGGGTTCTGCCTTTTGCTGTTCGTAATAAAAATCGGCGCCTAACAACGCTGCCTCAAGCATTTCTTGCTTTTCTTTTGGAATCCAGCCTTGCAGTAAAATGACTTTTCCGAAGCCCATTTGACTCATTTGTCCGAGCGCATTTCGGTGTTGCAGTTGATCTTGAACGCTTAATTCTTGATGCTCGAGGAATTCTCGAATTTTGGTTTCGTTCTTGTGAAGTGCGGTCAAAAGCGTTTCGCGACGATTGATCAGCGTTTCGAGTTCCGATTCGAGTTCGGCGAATGAACGATGCGGATACTCTTCACGCTGAGCTTTTATGCGCGGGGGCTCAGAGTCTTCGCTGGCAATAATAAAAAACGTTTTGCGGCCGTAGTCGAACAGCCATTCATAGGCATAATCGGTTTCCCACTGCTCCTGAATTTTTCCTTTTCCAGCACTGAATAAATGCAAATAGAGTCCACAATTTTGAAGCGCTTCAAGCTTTGCCGAATCAAAGGATCCGAAATTCCGAACATGGAATTTTTCTTCTTCAATTCTAGGAATCAATTTGCTCAATTCTTTCAATTCGCTGAGGTATACTTCCAACTCATTTATATTGAAATGGAAGGAAGTGTTACTCGAAACGGAAGTGTCCTTTTCAAGATACTCGGCCCGAGTGAGCAGGTGTTCGAAACGGCTTTTTGTTTGCTTCAGGCTGAGGGCAATTCCTTTGAGTTGTGCGAGATCCGAATCTTTGGAATGCTTCACTTTTTTAATGTGCACCACGCCCAAGGTTTTCAGCAAATCGAGGAGTCGATCCGAATCGCGGTAAAACGCCAAGAACTGATATTGAAGCATTTTGGCAATCATGCGGACATCTGTCTTGATTTCACAATTTTTTGAGCGGCTTTGCTCAAATTTTCTTTGTCTTCTAAAAAGCGTTTGATCTTTTTAATGGCGGTACTTAACTCCGGTATTTGCACCTTTTCATAGAGGTTCACTTTTTGCGTGGTTCGTTTGCGCTCTCTTTCAAGAATTGACAATTGACGGCGGGCTATTTCAAGTGCTACTATTTTCTCGGCTTCTTTTTGCAGATATTGATATACATCGGGGTACCAATGGGGAGCTTCGTGCCATAAAATTTCTTTTAGAGAAATGTGCACACCCCTTAGCAGGGGGATGGATACGCCGGCGATTTTTTGGTAATGGATATCAATCTGCTCAATTTGTACTTGTGCCACGGGGAACCGACCGATGAGTTCGAGCAAGGACTCGCCTTCTTTTTGCCATTGCGCGAATTCCGATTCTGCGTCGCGAAGAAGGGCTTTGTGTTGAAGTACCTCGGCGCGCAGGGCGCTTTCCTTATTTTTCAAGATAGGCAAAGCGCCCTCGCGCACCTTGAGCTGCTTGCCCAGGTCGTTCAAAGACGTTTTGTTGTATTGAAAAGTAAAGGCCATTATACTTCTTTATAATATTGATCCGTAAACTCCTTTTTAATGCTCAGCTCTTCAATAGAAAAGTATTTGCTGAATAGCTTCCAGGTTTGATCGAGCATTTCAGTATGGTCTAAATTGACATCCACACTCAAAATGAATTCTGAATACTTGGCGGCAAAATTCAAGGTGCGCTCGTCGTAATCGGTGAGGTCGAAACCGTTCTCCAGCTTCGTTCTTGCATTGGCCGCATCGGCATACAATCGAATCGAAGCATTCATTACTTGAGGGTGGTCTTTTCTGGTTTGCTTTCCAATCACCAACTGCTTCAATCGGCTCAAACTGCGGAACGGATCCACAATTACTTTCCCGATTTCTGCATCCTTCCGAAGGAAGAGCTGCCCTTCCGTAATGTATCCGGTGTTATCGGGAATGGCATGCGTAATATCTCCTTCACTCAAGGTGGTCACGGCAATAATCGTGATGGAACCACCGTCGGGGAACTGGGCCGCTTTTTCGTAAATCTTGGCTAAATCGGAATACAGTGAACCGGGCATCGAATCTTTGGAGGGAATCTGATCCATTCGGTTCGATACAATACTCAAGGCATCGGCATAAAGGGTCATGTCCGTTAAAAGAACGAGCACCTTTTCATTCTTTTCAATGGCAAAATACTCTGCTGCGGTGAGCGACATATCGGGTACTAGGAGTCGCTCCAGTGGTGGATTTTCTGTGGTATTGACGAAGCTTATGACCTTGTCGAGCACGCCTTCGTTTTCAAAAAGCTGCTTAAAATAGAGGTAGTCGTCGTTCGTAAGGCCCATTCCACCCAAAACAATTCGATCGGCCTCGGCCCTTAAGGCAACCGTTGCCATAACCTCGTTGTAGGGTTGATCGGAATCGGCGAAAAAGGGAATTTTTTGTCCGGCCACCAAGGTGTTATTTAAATCGATACCGGCAATTCCGGTGGCGATTAATTGAAAGGGTTGTTTCCGACGAACGGGGTTTACGGTCGGACCTCCAATTTCTGTTTCGCGACCCAGTAGTTCGGGGCCATCGTCGATGGGCGACCCGTAGCCATTGAAGAAGCGACCGATTAAATCGTCGCCCACTTTCAGCGTTGGTGCTTTGCCCAGAAAAATAGTTTCCTCGTTGGTGAAGAGTCCTTCCGTGCCGCCAAAAACCTGCAGCGTAACTTCTTCTCCAATGATTTTCACGACCTGAGCTAATCGTCCGCCCACTAGGGCGAGCTCTTCGTTACCTACGCCCTGTGCGTCGAGCGTACAGGTAGCCTTGGTCATGTTCTTGATTTTGGTATAGTGCTTTTGAAGTTCCATAAACTAGGCGTTCGTTGGTTCAAGTTGAGCGAGCACCGACTCTTGAATAGCGGCTAAGCGGCTATTGTAATCGTCGGTTTCGTACGGGGTGTAATTCAATTGCTTGAAGTCGTTGATGAACTTTTTGAATAGCTGCGCCACTTCTTCGAAGTGATTAAAAGCGAATTCGCGCTCGCAGATATTTAGTACTTCATCAACCATTTCCATTTGCCGTTTCATGGGCGTCATTTGATCTACTTCGTCAAAGGCATCTTGCTGAAGAATCACAAAATCGATTAACTCGGCCCGCCAAAAATGAACGTGGTAGGCGAGCGGTACGCCGTCATCGCCCAAGATGTTTATTTGATCGCTCGATTCGCCCCCGCGCTGAAGCAGGTTCTTCATTTTTTGAATTTGATCGATATAATTTGGACCGATATGTTTCAGGGCATAGCTATTGAATTCTGGGTACTCGAGGTATTTCGAATAGCTCTGAATGGGATCTACCGCAGGGTATCTTTTTCCATCAGCGCGTTTCTGGGACAGCGCGTAGTAACAGCGCGTAGCTTTTTTGGTGCTCTCTGTAACCGGCTCTTTTAAATTCCCTCCGGCCGGAGAAACAGTTCCAATAAAGGTAATAGAGCCATGGGTTCCATTTGCCAACTCTACCCGGCCAGCGCGGGCATAAAAGTTTGAAATAATGGCGGAAAGATCCATGGGAAAGGCATCCGGACCCGGAAGGTCTTCTAAACGGTTACTCATTTCCCGAAGTGCCTGGGCCCAGCGACTGGTAGAATCGGCTAAAAGGAGCACTTTTAGTCCCATTTGGCGGTAGTATTCGCCGAGGGTCATGGCCGTGTAAACGGAAGCTTCTCTCGCGGCTACGGGCATATTGGAAGTGTTGGCAATAATGATGGTTCGTTCCATCAGTTTTTTACCCGTTCGTGGATCTTCCAGTTCCGGAAACTCTTTGAATATTTCAACCACCTCATTCGCGCGCTCACCGCAGGCAGCCATGATGACTACGTCGGCTTCTGCTTGCTTAGAAATGGCGTGTTGTAGAACCGTTTTCCCGCATCCGAAAGGGCCGGGAATAAAGCCTACCCCTCCTTCGAGCATTGGGTTCAGAGAATCAATGGTGCGGACCCCGGTTTCAAGAAGGCGATGAGGCCTTGGTTTATTTTTAAATTTCCGAAGCGGAATTTTTACCGGCCATCGCTGCATCATGCTGACCGTTCGTTTTTCGTCGTCTTTAACGAGTGTTGCTAAAGTTGCATCGGCTCGGTATTCACCGGCATCGACATGCGTTTCAAGGGTCCAAGTGCCTTTTAAATCGAAGGGGGCCATGATCTGGTGCACCAAGCCGTGTTCGTCAACGGAGCCGAGCCAATCGCCTGCTTCAACGGAACTGCCGACTTCCAAGTCGGGTTTGTAGGCCCAAATTTTAGCCGCATCGATGGCCGGAGAACGATCGCCCCGATCGAGGAAAATACCCTCGAGTCCGTCCAGATCATTTTGAAGTCCGTCGTAATTTTTGGACAGAATTCCTGGTCCCAAGCTCACTTCTAGGAGTCCGCCCGTAAAAACCACTTCCGTTCCTACTTTGAGTCCGCGCGTGCTGTCGAAGACCTGCACATACGAAGTGGTTCCTGTTATTTTAATGACCTCGCCCATGAGTTCTACTCCTTCGTGGGCAATGAGGCAGATTTCATTTTGAGCGACCGGATTCACAGCATCTACCATGAGTAGGTTGGCGATAATTCCGGTTATATGACCGCGGGTTTTCATGATGCGGTGGGTATTTGATTCAAGATTTGCTTTTCAAAATTTTCGAGGTAGGTAGTTCCTCTTTCGCTGTTATTGGCTGACCATTTGGCCACGTCGAGGTACTTCAACAGGTAGGCGAATAGGCCTTCGAGACCGAAGGGATTAAAAAAGGCGAGGTAGTCGTAGTAGTTCCATTTTATTTCGAGCATTTTCCCTTCGCGAACGAAAGGGTCGGGCTCATCGAAGTAAGATAGAAGCTGGGCTAGTTGGGGATATTCCGCTTGGATATCCGTAATCATGAGTTTGTTGTACGAGAAGCGATTGAAGATTCCGCCCGATAGAAAATGAATACCTGCTTTGGCTTCAATTTTTCGCTCCATATATCCTTTGAAGAAATTCTTAAGCGTTTTTTCGGATACAATGAAGGCGTTTAATTGTCCGCCCGAAAGGGCGCTGAGCGATTCGTAAAAGCGCTCCCAATGATCTTGAAGGCGTGCGATATCCGATTTCTTTTCACCGAGGGCATTGGGTTCTTGTTCGCTAAAGGGAGAATTTGGAGCAAAATCTTTTTGATACCAATTTTGAATTTCCGCTTTGTCCATATTCCCGCCATCGAGCCACCAGTCTTTGTTTTGCACGAGTGCGTTGTAATTGGTGAGGTCCCATTGGTAAAAGAAGTGGTGAGCGATTTGGGCCTCACGGCCCGATGTGTACTGCGTCAATAAATTGCGCAGATCCGCAACCGGCAAAGGCAGGGGCTTCTTGATGCGCAAAGCGGGCAATCCACTTAAGAGTCCGTAGTACTTCATGACTCGAGCAAATTGCGTGTTTCTACTTTCAAAAACTGACCGAGGAAAGCGGTGAAGGTAGCGGCATCGAACACCAGTTTGTATTTTCCGCCGTCTTGCTCGATTGCGAATCCGGCCTTGATGTCGGTTCCGGTACCTAATTCAATACCTTTCTCGAAAGCTTTGTTTTTTTGATTTTCGAGGATCGATTTTATTTCCGACGATTGCGATTCATTCACTAGAAGTCGCCACGAGCCGTTCGCGTCCTTTGTGAGTCCGCCCGCGGTAATTTCAAGCAAACGCGCAACAACCGTTGGGTCGTTTAATTGGGCCTCGATTGGGGTAGATAGAATTTCTTCTTCCAATAACTGATGCAGCTCTTGTTTGAGTTGGTTGACCGATTTTCGGGCCGCCAGTTTAATTTCGGCCAGCACTTTTTTCTGGTGGTTGCTTGCTTCCGCTTGGGCCTCGGCAATAAGTTTTTCACTGTCGGCTTTGGCATCGGCCCGAATAAGGGCCGCCACCTCTTTTGCTTTTGCGAGAATGCGTTCCGATTCTTCAGTGGCTTTTTCGATGCCTTCGGCGTAAATTTTATCGGTAAGGGTTTTTAGTCGATCGCTCATAGTTTCTTAAATTCGGAATGAAGCAACGACAATTTGAATAGAAATAAAATGACCTTTGTTAGGTCTTCATTAAACTTTGTAAATGAATATCGAAGAACTTAGAGCAGCCTGCTTGGCCTTACCTCATGTCGAAGAAGAGTTTCCCTTTGACGAAGTGACGCTTACCATGCGCGTTGGCAAGGGAGGGAAGATTTTTGCTTTCTTGCCTTTGGATGCAGAGGAAACGATGATTTCATTGAAAATGACCCCGGAAAATGTTTTGGAGACGAGAGCTCAATACCCGGCCGTTCAGCCCGGATTTCATTTGAGCAAAAAGCACTGGAATCAGGTGATTATGGATGGTTCTATTCCGCGTGCCACCCTTCTCGGGTGGATAAAAGACTCGTATGATTTAATCGTTTCGAGCCTAACTAAAAAGGCGCGTTCCGAACTTTTTGAATGAAAAAACCCCGGCTAAAGAGCCAGGGTTTTGATTAGCATGTAAGCTTGGTTCTTATTTTTCGGGCGGAGCTACATTCATCCACAGCGCTTGAGTCATGTCTTCGACATAATCTTCCCAATCGTCCATGGCATCTTCCCATGCATCTTCTCCGAATTTTTCATTGAAAGGCTCTTCGATATCCCATTTGTCGGTATCAAAGGAAGTAAACGACTCCATTGGAAAGACCATCGCATGATCTCGTCCATCTTCTGTAAAGCCTCCATTCCAAGTGAGGACCTCGCGATCTGCCTCTTTATGGACTTCAGCAACTTGCTTCATGAAGTCCATGAATTCGTCTCCTTCTCCATCTTTTGTATCCACGGTCCAAACTACTTGCATTTTGGTTGCTCCAGGTTTCGGATTAGACGCCGACTCCGATAAAACCCAGGTTTCGTTTTTACCGTACTCGGCAACATATTTGGCTATGTTTTTGCGCCAATCTTCGGCATGCTCGCCTTGGCCAGGCGCATTGTCGAGATCGCTAAACGTCATAGTACCCATGGTCCAAACATACCAACCGGCGTCGTCGCCAAAGCGGATATTCCACAATTGACTTCGATAGGGGGCTTCGGAATGATATTTCGCATTGTGCGCCCAAATGGCCTGTACGAACTCTTTTTCCATACCTACCTTGGCTTTAATGTAGGCAAGCTCGGCCATTTGATAGGCAGGGCCTTCTGCTTCTTCTTTCGCCTCTTCTTGAGCAACCATAAAAAGCGGACTCATAAACAAGCACAGAAGTGCAATTACTTTTTTCATAATAAAAACTGGTTTTGGTTCAGAGTGAGAAGTTAGTAAAACTTATTGAATATCAGGCGCTTATTCGTGATGTGGACAGGTGTGAATCGCAAATTCAAAGTGGATCCGAGAAAGGCGGGAAAACAATATCTTTAGCCTGTGAAAACATTGGGTAAATACTTTTTTCAAGGATTACTTTATTTGGTTCCCATTGGGGTAACTATTTATGTGCTGTATGAATCATTCGTATTGCTCGACGGTTGGATGCCGTTTGAGTATCCGGGATTGGGAATTCTAACCTTGCTGGTAGCAATCACTGTGATTGGGTTTATTGGGAGTTTTGTTATTGCGCTACCCATTACCACGTTTCTCGAAAACCTTGTCAAACGAGCGCCATTAGTGAAGCTCATTTATACCTCCATGAAGGACTTAGTTCAGGCCTTTGTCGGTTCTAAAAGAGCTTTTAATAAGCCCGTGAGCATTCGGCTGTATGAGAATTCAGCCATAGAGCGCTTGGGCTTTATAACGGAAGAAGACTTGAGCCTAATTCACATGGAAGAAGACCTAGTGGCGGTGTATGTGCCGCATAGCTATGCTTTCTCTGGCCAGCTATTTCTGGTGCCGAAAAAATATATAAAACCGGTCCACGCGAAACCAGCAGATGTAATGAAATTCATTGTGTCGGGAGGAGTAACCGAGGTGGAAGCAAATAAAGACGAATGAAAAGAATATTACTATTACTATTGGTTTCCATGGTTGTAATTCCGGCCGCTAAGGCCGCCCCGGGAGATACAACCGTTGTTACCGTGCATCAAGATGTCGACATGACTTGGTACGGAGCGTATGATCAATGGACTCAATTTCCAACGACGGGAACTTACGGTAAAATTGTAATGGAGTATACCATGGGTTGCGCAAGTACCGGCTGTTCCGATTGGGATTATACGACTTCTATTCACGCGCGTATCAAAACGGGCGAATACGATTCTATTTTCATGGGTATTGACACGGTGGGTGGTGTTTGGGATACCATTTGGCAAGTAGTTGAACGAATGGATCAATACGAACTCGGTAGGGCTATTACCCCATATGGTGGCTACATGGCAACCAATAGCAATGGCTTTAATAACAATTGGCAGCACCGGTTTTATTACGACGTAACAGATTATAGGAGTTTGTTGAGCGATTCAGTGCAAATTCGCGCTCATTACAGTGGCTGGTCGTCTGGTTTTTCTGCGGGGATTAAGTTCTATTTTATAGAAGGAACGCCTCCGCGCGATGTGCTTTCCATTACGCCGATCATCAATCGAAGTTTTAATTATCAGGATCAGGCAACGGTGGATTCACTTTATTTAACACCCGCCATGTACACCATTGACCCCAATGCATTGGGAAGTAGCATGCGGGTAATTACCTCGGGGCACGGTTTCGACAATAATGTGAATTGCGCAGAATTCTGCGTGCGCGACTACCTCATAGACGTTAACGGACAACAAGTTGTTACTCAGAGTATGTGGCGCGATGACTGCGGACTGAACCCAATTTATCCGCAAGGAGGTACCTGGTTGTACGATCGTGCAAATTGGTGTCCCGGTTCTAAAGCCACGGGCTATTATCACGATTTAACTTCGGTTCTGACGCCCGGCCAAACGCATGAAATTGATATGAGCATCACCGGATATAATTGGTCGGGCTCACAAACGCCTTCTTATATAATGAGTGCTGTGCTATTTCAATATGGCGCGCACAACCGAACGGTCGATGCGGCCATTGAAACTATTTTAGCTCCGAGTATGCACGAGGAGTACACCCGAATGAATCCGGTTTGCGGTAATGCTACCATTGAATTAAAGAACTACGGCTCCGATCCGCTCACGAGTGTAACGATTGTGTATTCCGGCGGGGGAGGACCGTTAACGACGACCTGGACGGGGAATTTAGCCCATGGCGAATCGGAAATCGTTGATTTACCCTTGGGTTGGCAAGGGACCTTATTCCCAGGCACGTTTGAAGTGGAAATAACGGATGTCAATGGTCAAGGATTAGACGATGTTGCTTGGAACGACCGATTGGAAACGGCTTATGAAGTAATTGATACTTGGCCGGCGGAATTTGTTATGGAGCTGCGGACCAATACTAAAGGTTGGCATACCGATTGGACTCTGGAAGACGCCACGGGCAATGTGTTGTTTTCGGGAGATAATTTATCGAATAATACCCTTTATCGCGACACCTTCAACCTCCCGGTTGGATGTTATCACTTACGCGTTAATGACGCTGGAAAAAATGGTTTGAGCTGGTGGGCCGATAACGACGGATCGGGATACTGTCGCATAAGAGCAGTGGGTGGACCAATAGTAAAGATTTTCCCAGCTGATTTTGGAACGCGACTCGATTTCGAATTCCAAGTGACTTCTGGTTTTAGTATGACCGAAGTATTGAACATTGTGCTCGATGTTTATCCGAATCCAACCCAGGGTTTGTTTACGGTTGATTTTGCTTTGAATCGGGCCGAGGAGGCCCAAGTACAAGTAGTTAATTTGCAAGGGCAAGTAGTACAGAAAGTCAGTTTGGAAACTGGATTGAATCACCACTTAGACCTTGACCTTTCAAACCAGCCGAAAGGCGTTTATTTAGTTCAAATTCAAACGGCATCTTATAACGGTTTCAAGAAGGTCGTGCTACAGTAAGAAATAGCCCATACGAAGAACATACGGTCGCCTTTGGCGTTTGATGCTAAAACCGCTTTTTCATGAAGCTTGATGAAAATCAGTATTGCCCCAGTTTATTCGAGTATAAACGCTTTCCAACACGCGTAGTATCTATTGGATCCGTTGATTTTGGGGGAGCGAACGAGCTGCGCTTGCAGTCTATGACCACCACGGACACGATGGATACGGCAGGAACGGTGGCGCAATCGATCCGAATGATTGAGGCCGGTTGCGAGTTGGTTCGGATAACCGCGCCGAGTAAAAAAGAGGCTGAAAATCTTCGTGCCATTAAAGATGAATTGCGCGCTCAAGGTTTCGAAACCCCTTTAGTGGCGGATATACATTTCACGCCGAATGCCGCGGAAATTGCTGCCGGTATTGTGGAGAAGGTTCGAGTAAATCCGGGGAATTACGCCGATAAAAAGAAATTTGAAGAGATAGACTACACCGATGCTTCTTATGAAGCGGAATTAGAGCGCATTCGTAAACGGTTTACTCCACTTGTATTGCTCTGTAAAGAGAATGGAACCGCTATGCGGATCGGAACGAACCACGGATCGTTGAGCGATCGAATTTTGAGTCGCTACGGAGATACGCCTTTAGGAATGGTAGAGTCGGCGATGGAGTTTCTGCGCATATGCCGAGACCATGATTTTCACGACATCGTACTTTCTATGAAAGCCAGTAATCCGCAGGTGATGGTTCAAGCCTACCGATTGCTTGTGAATTACTTCATCAAGGAGGGAATGAATTACCCCTTGCATTTAGGTGTTACCGAAGCGGGAGAGGGCGAAGACGGACGAATAAAATCAGCGGTTGGTATTGGTGCACTTTTAGAAGATGGCTTGGGCGATACTATTCGCGTATCGCTTACTGAGGAGCCCGAAGAAGAAATTCCGGTAGCGCGCCGATTGGCCGAACGATATTCGAATAGATCTGGGCACGCGGTTATTCCGTCAATTGATCAGGTTCCTTTTAATCCGTTCGAGTATACGCGAAGAGCTACCAATGAAGTATTAAATATTGGAGGCAAAAATGTACCGGTTGTTTTCGGTGATTTTAGTCAGCGAAATCAGATTACTCCGGCCACTTTTTTCCCGATGGGCTACACCTATTCTGTTCCTTTGGACAAATGGAATTTATCGGATCAAGCGGCGGATTACGCCTACGTCGGAAGCAATTCTGTTGATTTTAATATACCGGGCACCTTGGCGATCGTCCAGGACTACAGTTCCTGGCAACAAAAGGAGCGTCATTATCCTTTGTTGAACGTACAACAATTCATGGATGCGGCTCCCTTTGACACGGTAAAGTTCGTTCAGGTTTCGTTGAGCGATTTGCTTCATAATGATACGGCTCAGGCCCTTCGGGCCGATGAGAACGTAGTGCTTGTGTTGCAAACATCGAATGAACACGGAATGGCCGAACAACGAAGAGCCTTCTTCGAATTGATGGCCATTGGTTGGGAGGTTCCTGTGGTGTTGCAAAGAAACTATCGCGCCGTAGGCGCAGAAGATTTTCAGCTTTATTCTGCTACCGATTTAGGAGCATTGCTGCTCGATGGTATGGGTGATGGCATTTGGGTAGAAACGGATGAGTCGCTCTCGGCTGCTTCGGTGAATCAGACGCTATTTGGGATACTGCAAGCGACACGAACGCGTATTTCGAAAACAGAATACATCAGTTGCCCCAGTTGTGGCCGAACTCTTTTCGACCTTCAAGAAACAACGGCAAAAATCCGCAACCGAACGAACCACTTAAAAGGAGTGAAGATTGGTATTATGGGCTGTATCGTGAATGGCCCGGGTGAAATGGCCGATGCCGATTATGGCTATGTGGGAACGGGTCCGGGAAAAATTACGCTGTACAAAGAGAAGGAAGTAGTTAAGAGAAACATTCCGGCCGAGCAGGCTCTCGACGAGCTCATTGAACTCATTCGCGAACACGGCGATTGGGTGGAATAATGGAATTCTTAATGCTTAATTTTGAATTCTTAATTGGGAATTGTTTCCAATCGCCAAATGCGATGCTCCGGGTTCGCCACTGACAATCATCACAAGCTTTTTATAGTGCCGGTGTTCCTCTTGAGCCTCTATCTGGTATTGACGATTTAGGGCATGCTTAAAAAAGAATACCATTCAATTCAGACCGCATACGTGAACAGAGGAAGGACCTGAATTAAGAATTAAGAATTCAAAATTACTTGAAAGCGTTCAATCCCGTTACATCCATACCGGTAATCAGTAAATGAATATCGTGTGTACCTTCATAGGTAACCACCGATTCTAAATTCATCATGTGGCGCATAATTGGATAATCACCGGTAATTCCCATTCCGCCGAGCATTTGACGTGCGTCGCGAGCAATGGTCAAGGCCATGTCCACATTGTTTCTTTTTGCCATCGAAATTTGCGCTGTGGTGGCTCTACCTTCATTTTTCAAAACCCCTAAACGCCAGGTAAGCGCTTGAGCTTTCGTAATTTCGGTGATCATTTCAGCTAGTTTCTTCTGCTGTAATTGGAATCCACCAATTGGGCGATCAAATTGAATACGCTCCTTCGAATATTGTAAGGCAGTGTCGTAACAGTCCATCGCGGCACCAAGAGCACCCCAAGCAATTCCGTATCGAGCGCTATCGAGGCAGCCGAGTGGTGCGCCTAATCCGCTTTTGTTTGGAAGTAAATTCGCTTTCGGTACGCGTACATTTTCAAAAACGAGTTCTCCCGTAGCACTGGCTCGCAACGACCACTTTCCATGCGTTTCGGGCGTTGTGAATCCTTCCATACCTCGCTCCACAACTAATCCGTGTATTCTTCCATCTTCATTCTTGGCCCAAACAACTGCGATGTCTGCGAATGGAGCATTGGAGATCCACATTTTAGCTCCGTTTAGGATGTAATGATCACCATCTTCTTTGAAGTTGGTTACCATACCACCTGGGTTGCTTCCGAAATTTGGCTCCGTTAAACCGAAACAGCCTACCATTTCACCCGAAGCTAATTTTGGTAACCATTTCATTCGTTGCTCCTCATTTCCGTACGCGAAAATGGGATACATAACCAACGAACTTTGCACGGAGCACGTACTTCTTACTCCAGAGTCACCTCTTTCAATTTCTTGCATCATGAGTCCGTAGGAAATCTGGTCTAAACCAGCTCCGCCGTACTCTGCCGGAATATACGGTCCAAAAGCACCAATTTCGGCCAGGCCTTGAATCAGTTGAGTCGGGAATTCTGCTTTTTGAGCGTAGTCTTCAATGATCGGACTAACAGCGCGTTTTACCCAGTCGCGGGTGGCATTGCGCACGAGCTTGTGCTCTTCAGTTAGTAGGTCGTCGAACCCGTAGTAATCGGGTGATTGAAAGTTATCTGTTTTGGCCATAATGCTGAGGTCATTTAGAAAGCGGAACAAATGTAATAGTTTTATTGTTCCATGCCGGTAAATAAACAAAATCAAAAGACCATAACTATGAGAAAAAACTACTTCTTTTTTGCCTTGCCAATAGCGGCTTTGTTCGTTGCGGCTCCCGCATTTACCAACAGTTCTGCTGGCCCATCAGGTCGGACCGGTTCTCCCGGAGACAATAATGTCACCTGCGCCGCAGGGTGTCATACGGGAAGTATGCCAACAGATCAAAGCACAACCATTGATGCGAGTTCGATTCCGGCCTCGGGTTATGTTCCAGGTGCATCCTACGATATTTTGGTAACCGCAGATCGAGGAACGTTTAATGGAAATAAAGTGGGGTTTAGTTTAACTGCTGAAAACACCGCTACAAATGCGAAAATTGGCGGATTTATGGCAAACACGGAGGTCCAAGTAAACGGAACTGCGTCGAGTCATGCAACACACCGATCCTCGAGCAACACGGGAACGGGTACCACCAAAACATGGACCGTTCAATGGACCGCTCCGGCCGCGGGAACGGGTGATGTATCTTTTTATGCTATTGCCGTTTTAGCTAATGGGAACGGTGCGAATTCAGGTGATAAAGTAGCGCAAGCAACACCGGTGACCATTTCTGAAGATGTTACCATTGGTTTGGCCGATAATGAACTTAAGGTGAAGTTTTACCCGCAACCAGCACGCGATTACGTTCGCCTCGCATTTGAGCAAAACACAGAGTGGTTGCAGGTTCGTATGTTAAACAGTGCGGGTCAGTTCGTTCAGCAACTTTGGTACAGCAGCACTCAAGGAGAGCAAGACATTCGTATCGAATTGTCGGATGTAGCGAAAGGAACCTATTGGGTAGAGTTTGCGACTGAAAAAGGGCAAATTGTAAAACCTTTATTGGTCCAGTAAATACTGCTCCAGAGAATATTTACCCGGCCCTGTGAAAATCAGGGCAATAAAAATCACTAGGCATTCCAAGGCGTGAGAGGCTCCTGAGAGCCCTTCACCCTGGCCTAAGTGAACGGCGCTGGCCACAACCATGGTAATAGCAAGAAATAAACTGGCGGGTTTCGTAACCCAACCAATGGTAATCAGGATACCCCCGATAAATTCGGCCAAAGCTGCCGAAAGGCCCCAAATAATCGGCCAAAAGTCAATTCCAACGTACGACATTTTTCTCCCCAAGAACTCCCAAGTGTCATATCCACCCATCACTTTAGGTAAACCATGAACAAAGGAGAAGCTTAGTCCAATCCCCAATCGAAGGATCAACAGGCCAGTATGGCGAAAATGAATTTTTGAGCTAAACGGATTCATGGCTTAAAAGTAGCATTTTTCAAATTCCTTGATCCCTTTGTTACCTTTGCTTCATGGTGCTCCAGCAAATAGAACCGCGCGATTTTTTAAACCGCGATTGGCTAACGATCGTTTGTTTCGTGTGGCTTAGCTTATTGGCCTATGTCCGATTGGTATATCCGGTTCGCTTGAAACAGTTTAACGGTACCCTTTTTAGCGATCAGTATGTAAACCTTTATGTTCGCGAGGAACGCTGGCTATTCAACAACTTTAATGTCCCCATGGGCATTCTGTTCTTCATGGCGTTAAGTTTGATAACCATTCAATTGGGCATTCAATTTGATTTTCTAGACACCCCCAATCTCTTAACCTTCCTCAGGCTATTTGGTCTTTTTCTCGGTGTTTACGTTCTGCGCACGCTCTTCATACTTTTTTTAGGCCATGTATTCAGGATCGATAGTACCGTTCGATTCGCACTTTTACGGCGCTATACCAATGCCGTCTTAATCGGACAGTATTGGTTTGCCACGGCTGTCCTCGTTCTTTTCTTGCCTTTTGGTAACCAAGTAGTGTTGCTTATCGGCCTCGCGGCCGGATTCGCATTGTTGCTTTGGGGTTACCTCCAGATTCTTAGAAAGTTACTAAAGCAAACGAGGCTTTATTTCTACTATATTATTTTGTACATTTGCGCCCTCGAAATAGCACCTGTTTTGCTCTTTGCAAAATGGCTTGTTTTTTCTCTTTAACGGAAGCAAACACAATGACGGATAAGAAGGTAAAGACGATCCTGGTCTCGCAACCGGAACCCAAGACAGAGAGTTCTCCGTATTTTGATCTGGCTGAAAAGCAAAAGGTGAAGATTGATTTCCGACCATTCATTCATGTTGCCTCAGTAGATGCAGCAGAATTCCGGAAGGAACGTACAAATCTGGCCGACTTTTCAGCAGTTATCCTCACGAGCAGAAACGCAGTCGACAACTATTTTCGAATTGCCGAAGAAACTCGTTTCACGGTACCCGATACAATGAAGTACTTCTGCATGTCAGAAGCTATTGCTTACTACCTTCAGAAATATGTTGTTTACCGCAAAAGGAAAATCTATTACGGGAAAACTCATTTTGAGGACTTAATCCCCACGATTAAAAAACACAAAAAAGAGTCTTTCTTACTTCCTTCGTCCGACATCTTAAAGCCCGAAATTCCCCGCTTGCTCGAAGAGTCTAAAATCAATTACAAGCGCGCTGTTCTCTACAATACTGTTTGTAGCGATTTATCGGATTTGAATGATGTGTACTACGATATCCTTGTGTTTTTTAGTCCGTCCGGTATCAAATCACTCCTCGAAAACTTCCCGAGTTTTGAGCAGAATGATACCCGAATCGCCGCTTTTGGGCCAACCACATGGAAGGCCGTTGAAGATGCTGGTATGAGACTGGATATTAAAGCACCAAGTAAAGATGCCCCTTCCATGACCATGGCCTTGGAGCAGTATATCAAGCGGGTCAACGGCAAAAAATAAGCGTACCTTTACGAGGTATGACTTCTACTTTTCAAAAGAAGGAACGACTTTGTCATAGAGCCATTGTAGACAAGGTATTTGCCGAAGGTTCTTCAGTGAAAAAATACCCGTTTTTATTGGTTTGGTACCAAGGGCCCGAGGTAAAGGAGCCTTTTCAAATTGCGATGAGCGTTCCCAAACGCAGAGTGAAGTTTGCCGTAAATCGGAATCGACTTAAAAGGAAGATGCGCGAGGCCTTTCGAAAAAACAAACACACCTTCATCGACCAAGTCGGTAAACCAACAGCAGCCGTCTTGGTTTACTTAGATCAAGAAGATCGTCCATTAATTGAAATGGAGCGTAAAATATGCGTACTTTTTGAACGTTTTGTACAAGATCAGGGTAAATAGAAAAAACATGAAAAAGAAACTACTCAAAGCAATCCGTGCCTCGGTACTGGGTGTTGCGCTTCTACTTGTTGTAACCGTTGGCTCGGCATTCCAGGGCAGCTACTTCGAAATATCTAAACAACTCGATATCTTCACCACGCTCTTTCAAGAGCTGAACACCTACTATGTCGATGATATAGAGCCGGGCGACCTAGTGAAAACGGGGATCGACGCTATGCTCGAATCACTCGACCCATACACGAACTACATTCCCGAATCGCAGATTGAAGACTTTCGCTTTCAAACGACCGGTGAATACGGTGGTATTGGCGCCATGATCAGAAAAAGAGATGATTATGTGGTAATCGCTGAGCCCTATTTGGGGTTTCCGGCCGATAAGGCCGGACTTAAAGCCGGTGATATCCTACTAGAGGTCGATGGCAAGTCCGTAATGGGTTTTAATACAAGCCAAGTGAGTGAAGTACTCAAAGGTGAAGCCGGAAGCGAAGTAAAAGTTCGGATTCGCCGCGAATGGACCGATGAAGAGTTTAATACAACCCTAAAAAGAGGTAAAATTCAAGTCGAT
>CBFHRK010000029.1:0-22968 GCA_965658225.1 Flavobacteriales bacterium
CAAAAAGAGACCTTCGATTCTTTCTTATTCAGTTGGCCTTTGTTTTTCTCATTGTCGCCGGCGTTTTCTGGAGTCCCGACACTAATGCCGCCTGGCGCGAGTTTGGACGATTACTACCCCTTTTCTTTGGCCCTTTATTCATTGCCTTCGGTCCTCCCTTAGGAGCGCAGAAGACGCATCGGGTTCTTTTTTTCTTCGTGTTTTCCGTTACTTTAAGCACTTTTTTAAGTCTTCTTGTCGGAGTGTACAATTTCTATGCTCATCAAGAATTAGGCGATATTGTTTCCCCACTCAACTACCTCTTCTACGCCAAGTTGAGCTATTTTTTAGAGTATCAGGCGAGTTATTATGCCCTCTATGTTTTAACCGCGCTTATTATCGCCCTACCGGGCGGATGGTCACAAACAGGCTGGGAATCTCACTCCTTCGAACGCATAAGACGAGGTGTTTCTCTTTTTTTAACCGTCGTTCTTTTTCTCCTTTCAGCCCGCACTCAGTTAGCCGCATTTTTTATTCTGGTTCCTATCTATCTTATATTCTTCGGTTCCAAAAAACGCTCGCGCCCGAAGCGCACAATACTCATTTTTTTCACCGTCGGAATACTCTTTGCGGCCCTTCTGTTGCCGAAAGTCACGCGTAAACGAGTACAAGATTTAGGCGAAGAAGCGAGCCAAACGTGGAGTTCCGATGATCAGGATGTTGTAAATACGCGTTGGTATTTATGGAGCTTATCTAAAGATTTATGGTCGCAACGGCCTTTGCTGGGTTGGGGAACCGACGCGGCCGAATACAAATTAGTTGGGGAAGCAAGAAACTACTTAGAAGAAGCCAGTACGAAGTACTCTACTCAGGATGTACTGGGTTCTAACCTTTGGCATAAAGAGCTCTTTCTGAACGATTTCTATCTAGCCGACCCCGCTGAATCGATTCTTCTAAACGGAGAAAACACCTCGGTCCGTCAATCTTCCGTAAAAGAGGGCGCCTTTGCCAAATGGCAAGGTCGATCCTTACACATGAAATGTGATTCAGGAGCGTATATCGGAATTCAATTCAGAGGTCTTCAACTCGGCCATGTATATCGATTTCAATTTAAGGCCTATAACCGCCTCAACGGCGGGATGGCCGTTTTTAACGGGAAAGAACGACTAACTTTTGTACGAGAAGCGGCTGCCTTCGGGGGAGTAGTGAAACAAGAGGTGTTCCACGCTCAAGATTCCGTAATTAGCTTTCAAACAGCAGAATATATTCCGTCGGATCTATTTATTAGCGATGTGCAGTTATTTGATTTTGGTGTTCTTTCTGGTACAGCTTCAAAAGAAATTCCCGGACGCTTGCAAAATGCTTTAAGCCTGTATAAATACCGGTATAATGCACATTCCCAATATGCCCAAGTAGCAATTGATTTTGGTTTGGTCGGACTCCTGCTCTTTCTGATTCCCTTGCTATGGTTATTAGCGGTCGGATTCAAATCGAGAAGTTGGATTCAGATTGGGATCGGTATCGCCCTTTTAATTAGTTTGGCTACAGAGCACATGCTTCAAAGAGAAGCCGGATTGTTCTTTATTTCGGTGATGGTGCCTTTCGCGTTCTATTACCTTTCCGAAAACGCTATTTCTACTCCTGCAGATAAACCCGACGAACCCGATTCGATATAGAGGTAAGTACTTCATAGGTAATCGTTTGCATTGCCTCAGCGAGTTTTTTCAATTGTTCAGGCGTTTCAAAAACAACGATTTCGTCTCCTTCTTGAATGTCGAGATCGCCAATGGATACCATAGTCATGTCCATACATACTCTTCCAACAATGGGAAGTGCATGGCCTCTCCAGTACAATTGACCGGTCCCGTTACTGAGTGAGCGCGACAAACCGTCGGCGTATCCGAGCGAAACCACGGCAATGCGCATATCTTGTTCCGCTTTATACGATCGGCCATAGCCAATGGTACTTCCCTTTTTTACTGTTTTAATTTGCGCCACTTCACTTACCCACCTACCCACGAGCTGAAGTCGCTCTTGCTCCTCGATTTGAGACGATATTCCGTACAAACCAATTCCTAATCGCACCATATCGAACTGAGCTTCGGGGAAATGAGTAATGCCCGAACTATTCAAAACGTGTTGGGTAAATGAATATCCAAGCCCCGATTTTAATCGGGCCGTGAGGCCCTTATACCTCTCAATTTGAGATAGCGTAAAATCTCTTTCCTCTTCGTTATCGCTGGCGGCTAAATGAGTGAAAACACTTGTTACGCGGACGGCCTTTGTACCTTTTAGCAATTGAATTAGGCCTTCGAGCTCGTTCTCCATAAAGCCCAAACGGTGCATTCCGGTATCGAGCTTGAGGTGAATAGGGTAGTCGGTGAGATCCTGTGCATTTGCGGCCGCAATGAAGCGCTTGAGTTGGTTGAGAGAATAAATTTCCGGTTCAAGACAAAAGCGAAGCAGAATATCAAAATTCCGCTCTTCAGAGTTGAGCACCAAGATAGGCAAATTGATTCCCGCGTTGCGCAATTCTACTCCCTCATCCGGATACGCCACTGCCAAATAATTAGCGCCATTAAACCGAAGAACATTGGCAATTTCATATCCACCCGTTCCGTAACTAAAGGCTTTAACCATAACCATTAACCTCGTTTCGGGCCGAATGATCGATCGGAAGTATTTGTAGTTGTGAGCGAGCGATTTTAAATCGATTTCGAGTTGTGTAGGATGTTCTCTCAAAGAAAGAATTCGCGCCATTTTCTCAAGTGCAAACGCACGGGCTCCTTTTATTAAAATAGCCTCCTTTTCAAAATTGAATACTTGTGAAGCTTTTATAAGCTCTTCTGTAGTTTCGAAAAACAAAGCATTTGCGGGAAGTTGACTTTTATATTTTGGCCAGTGAGGGCCCACGAAAAAAGCATTTTTCCACGAATCTTTTGAAAGTCGATTGGCTGTTTGTTGATAAACAGCTTCTTCGAAGCTATTCTGAACTAAATCACTCAAAATAAGCGAATGCTGATCGTGCTGTTTTTGCTCGCTGAGCAAATCGAGCGCGTTTTGAATCGATTCCCAATCGGAATTGTAAAAGTCGTTAATCAGTGTACACCCTTTAATTCCTCGATTGATTTGTACCCGCATTTCAATTTCGGGCAGCGCACTAAAATGTTCTTTAAGAGCCTTCGGCTCGATGCCCAAGCTCAAGGCTACTGCCAATGCGTGTCCGGCATTTTCTCGACTCGCGGCATCGCGAAACGGAATTTCTGTTTTGAAGGATATATCATTGAAAAACCACAATTGCCTATAACCGTGATCTGAAGACTGTTCACTAATGAGAACGAGGTCGTTTGTTGGTTCCGATCCCCACGAGAACAGCTCGGGTTTTTGAGTCCAGGGGTGACTCAGAATCCCATTATGAACGAGGGAGTTATCGCGGCGATAAATAAGCCTTGGGCAGCCGTCGAAAAGAGCGAGTTTCTCTTTTAGTTTTTGTTCTCGATTTTCAAAAAATGCATCGTGCGCACTTCCGATATTGGTTATGAGTCCGACCGTTGGTCGTAACATGTCTCGTAAAAAGACCATTTCGTTTGGTTCGCTAATTCCCGCTTCAAAAATGGCGTACTCATGATCGGGCCGCAAGGCCCAAAGGGAAAAGGGAACGCCGATCTGACTATTATAACTTCCGGGAGTTTTGGCTACTTTACCGAAGTTGGCAAGGAGGGTCGATACCCATTCTTTCACAATGGTTTTTCCATTGCTTCCGGTAATCGCCAACATGGGACCGGCGTACTCTTTGCGAATTTCTTGAGCGACTTTTTGCCAAGCACGCAAGGTATCCGGAACAATGATAAACTGAGCTTTGGCAGCCCAATCGGTTTTTGGAACCTCATGTACAAGGAAAAGGCGAATGCCCGAGTTATAGGCAGATTCGAGGTACTTGTGGCCGTCGTTTCCCTTTGTGACGAAGGCGATGAATAAGGCATTTTGGGTTTGGCGAATTCTTCGGCTATCGAATACGATTGTTTCGATGGTGCCTTCTCCAGATCCAAGGTTAGAACCTTGTACAATTGCGGTGAACTGTTTTACCGAAAGGCTCACTTTGTTTCGTTTTTCTTCGATTGAAAGAAAGCGGCTCTGCTCAAGGGTTCGTATTCTTCACTTTCGCCGAGAACGATGAGGTCTTGATTCGTGGTAATCCGATGCGAATAGTGGGCCAAGTTGCCTGTTTTTGCGCAAATCGCGTGTACCTTGGTTACGTATTCGGCGTGCGCCATTAAATGCGGCATTGGGCCAAAAGGCTTTCCTTGATAATCGAGATCGAGTCCGGCCACAATCACCCGTTTGCCTTCATTGGCGAGTTGGTTGCAAACGTTCACAATTTCATCGTCGAAGAACTGAGCTTCATCGATACCGATTACGTCAACGCTTTGCGCCATAATCAAGATATTGGCTGCGGCCGGAACAGGGGTGCTTTGAATGCTGTTTTGGTCGTGCGACACAACAGCAGTATCGTTGTAGCGTTTGTCTAATTCGGGTTTAAAAATTTCAACCTGTTGCTTTGCGAACTTGGCTCGTTTGAGTCGCCGAATCAGTTCTTCCGTTTTTCCGGAGAACATACATCCGGTGATCACTTCGATCCATCCGCTTTGCTTGGTATGATTTATGGTGTTTTCGAGGAACATACAGGGTCAATATAGCGTAAAAATATACCTTTAACACGTACAAAAACAACATCTATGGGGGCAAAGCCAACCTTGGAAGAACGATTGAACGAGATTAAGTCCGCCATGGCGAGTGGATCTGCGGCGGAAATAGTGGATCGCGCACGCGCTTTTTACGAAGCGGCGGTAGAGAAAAAAGTGCTGGATTCTGTTGCGCAAGAACCAGCGGATGTGGAATCTTCCGGGCCTACTCGGCCCGATGAAACCCCGGCAGTACCGACGCCTGAACCTGTTGCCGAAGAGAAAGAAGTTCCGGCCGTGGATGCGCTTTTTCGTGAACCGAAGGCTGAAGAACCCATCGCGCCGAAGGCGCCAAATAGAACAGTCGGCCACCGTGCCGATGGAATTCTTATTGATTTTAATGATCGTTGGGCCTTTGTGAATAAACTGTTCGACCGGAATCAAGATGATTTTAATCGCGTCGTAAGTCAACTCAATACGATGAGCACCTTTATCGAAGCACGAAATTTTATTGATCATGTAGTGAAACCCGATTACAATTGGGCCGATCAAGAAGAGTTCGAACAGCGATTTTTAGATTTGGTAGAACGTCATTTTAAGTAGATGGGACGTTTAATCCTCGTACCTACGCCTATTGGAAACCTAGGCGACATAACCATTCGCGCCATTGAAGTGCTGAAGTCGGCCAATGTTATTTTGGCCGAAGATACCCGTACCTCCTCAAAATTATTGAAGCACTATGAAATCGATACGCCCATGCGCGCCTATCACATGCACAATGAGCATAAGGTGGTCGACCGTATTGTGGAAGAGTTATCTGGAGAAGTTTCTTTTGCGCTCATTACGGATGCCGGAACACCCGGAATTTCGGACCCCGGATTTTTGCTTGCCCGAGCAGCTATTGAAAAAGGAGTTGATGTGGAATGCCTTCCCGGAGCAGCGGCTTTGATACCGGCGGTGGTTTTGGCAGGCGTGCCCAACGACCGTTTCGTGTACGAGGGCTTTTTGCCTGTAAAAAAAGGAAGGCAAACGCGATTGAAGCAATTGGCAGATGAAGAAAGAACCATGGTTTTTTATGAATCGCCGCACAAAATTCAAAAGACTTTAGCCGATTTTGGGGCGTACTTTGGTGGTGATCGGCCTGCATGTGTTGCGCGCGAATTAACCAAAATGCACGAAACATTTCACCGGGGAACACTAAGCGAGCTAAGTGCTCATTTTGAAGCGAACAAACCAAAAGGGGAGATGGTTGTCGTAGTTCAAGGGAAGCGTTAATTTCCCGTAAATTTACCCGGTTATGAGTCCGACCGAACTTCACATTCAACCCACCGTTTCGCACCATAAAGAACGCCCGTTTTTAGTGGCCGGACCTTGTAGTGCGGAGAGTGAAGAGCAAGTGCACAGAACAGTGCGGGAATTGGTGGAGCACACCAAGGTAGATGTTATTCGCGCTGGGGTATGGAAACCCCGAACAAGGCCGGGTTCTTTTGAAGGTATAGGCACACCCGCTTTAAAGTGGCTCGATGATGCGCGCAAGGCATTTGGTATTCCACTAGCTACCGAGGTGGCTAATGCAGAGCATGTAGAATGGGCGCTGAAGCACGATATTGAATACTTGTGGTTGGGCGCACGAACCACGGTGAATCCTTTTTACGTTCAAGAAATTGCCGATGCATTGCGAGGAACCGACCGCAAAGTATGGGTAAAGAATCCTCTTCATCCTGATATCGGGTTGTGGATTGGTGCCTTGGAGCGAATTAATAGAGCGGGAATTCAGGATATGGCGGCCGTTCATCGCGGGTTTTTCGCTTATGAGAGCAAGCCTTACCGGAACGAGCCCAAATGGGAAATTTCCCTTGAGATGCGTCGTTTGGCCCCGAGCTTACCTATTTTGTGCGATCCAAGTCATATCGCTGGAACGCCGGCATTGATTGGTGAGGTGAGTCAGACGGCCTTGGATTTGAATATGGATGGATTAATGATTGAATCGCACTGGAATCCCAAAGGAGCATTGAGCGATGCCCAGCAGCAGGTGACTCCGGCCGAGTTAGGCCGAATTATGAGTCATTTGGTTCTGCGTTCTTCATCATCAACGGATGCGCTCTTTTTAAGTAAGCTCAAGCAGTTGCGGGAACGTATTGATGAAATTGATTCGGAATTGATTGATGTATTGGCGAAGCGGATTCGCGTTGTGGAGGAGTTAGGCGCGTTTAAGAAAGAAAAAAATGTAGCCGTTTTTCAACTCGATCGATGGTTCGAAATTCTCGAGACTCGGAAAGACTGGGGAGAGGATCAAAACTTATATCGCGAGTTGGTCGAAGAGCTTTTCAAGTTGATTCACAAACATTCCATTCGTACGCAGACCGATATGACCCATCGGGTCGATGAAGAAGCGCATTCATGAAAAAAATGAGATGGCGAATGCGACCCTTGCCCAAGGCAAGTGTGGTCGAAGAATTGCGCCGTGAAATAAATGTCCGGCCCTTTATTGCTCAATTATTGGCGCAAAGAGGGATCAAGAGCTTTGATGAAGCACATACCTTCTTTACGCCCAATTTAGATCAACTGCACGATCCGTTTTTAATGGCGGGTCTTTCCGAATCAGTTGATCGGATATTGAAGGCGATTGAGAACCAAGAGCGAGTTCTTATTTACGGCGATTACGATGTCGACGGTACGTCTTCGGTGGCGCTTATGTATCGGTTTTTAAGTCGTTTTTCAGAAAACTTGGAGTGCTATATTCCGGATCGATATAGTGAAGGCTATGGTGTATCTATGACGGGCATGCAGTTCGCAGCCGACAACGAATTCGATTTATTGATTACGTTGGATTGCGGAATTAAAGCCACGGAAGAGCTTGAGTGGGTGACCGAGCAAGGTATTGATGTGATCGTGGTCGATCACCATCGTCCCGGGAGGGACTTGCCCAAGGTGTATTCGGTCATTGACCCAAAGCGCCCCGATTGCCAATATCCGTTTAAAGAATTGTGTGCGGCAGGTGTTGCTTTCAAATTGATTCAAGCCGTTCACCAGAAGCAGGGTGGAACCCTAGAAGAAATGGACGAGTGGCTCGACATGGTTGCCGTCGCCACACTTTCGGATATCGTTCCAATGACGGGCGAGAATAGGGTGCTTACTGCCTTAGGTATGCAGCGTTTAAATTCAAAGCCGAGTCCAGGTCTCAACGCCTTTGTTTCGCTGGCTAATGTAGAGGGGCATTTGAATTCCATTGATGTACTGTTTAAGGTGTCGCCAAAAATTAATGCGGCGGGTAGAATGGAACACGGTCGTTTGGCGGTGGATTTGCTGATTGAAAACGATCCGTACATAGCCATGGAAATGGCCAAAGTATTAGAAAAGCACAATACGGCACGACGCGAAAGCGATCAATTAATCACTGTCGAGGCCTTGGAGCAAATTGAAGAGCAAATTGCCGAGGATGCGTATAGCACGGTTGTTTATCGGCCCGATTGGCACAAAGGGGTTATCGGTATTGTGGCGAGTAGGCTTATAGAAAGGCATTATAGGCCGACTATTGTTTTAACAGAATCGAACGGCCTATTGGCCGGATCCGCGCGTTCTGTGCTCGGGTTCGATGTGTACGACGCTATAAACGAATGCTCGGAGCACTTGGAGCAGTTTGGAGGCCATATGTACGCGGCGGGCATGACGATGAAGCCGGAAAAGCTCGAAGCGTTTAAAATGGCCTTTGAGCGTGTTGTGGCCGAACGCATAGAGGAACGTCAGCGAACGCCTGAAATTGAAATAGATCTGGAACTGGATCTAGAAGACATTAACATCAAGTTGATGAATATCTTGAATCGGATGGAGCCGTATGGGCCGGAGAATCCAGTTCCGGTTTTCTGTGTGCGAAATGTACGGGCAATGGAGGAATCGGTGCAGCAAATTGGCAAAGAGGGTAACCACTTGAAGTTGAAGATAGGAAGCAAGGACTCGTATCGAAGCCTCGCCGCCATTGGATTTGGAATGGGTTCTTTGGCCGGTGAACTCATGACGGGAAGGCCCTTTCACGTTGTGTTTGAATTGGGAGTGAATTCCTGGCGCGGAACCGAAACGCTTCAAATGATGATTAAAGATTTGGAGTGGGCTTAGGGTTGCAACACCTTTGTTTGAATTAATTCTTCTCCACCGGGTCCCTTTACGGATAGTGAAATTAGAGGGGGACTTACCGACCAGTCGATGTTAATAATACCGTAGTTTCTGGAGATTGAACGGGCCATTCGATATGGATTCGATTCTTGATAAGCTTGGTCCCAAGTATGAGATAACCCACTGGTAGTCATTTCATAAAGTGAAATTCCGTCATCCATTTTCAATTTGGAAATTTCGCCAATGTGTCGGTCACCGCTTACGAGAACGAGGCCCGCCGGACGCGTTTCGTTGATTAATGTTAGGAGTCGCTTTCTTTCTTTTGGAAAATTACTCCACTTCTCATAAGGGTGTTCATCGGAGAGTATTTGGATACCACTGGCTAGAATATGCACTTGTGCATTCGAGTTTGTCAATTCTTTTTCAAGCCATTTCCATTGAGCTTCGCCGAGTAGTTGCCCGGTAGAGTCGGGGTAATAGCGAAATCCAGAATCTCGGTTCGCGGCACCCAATGGATCGCGGAACCATCGAGCATCTAGGAGCAGGATTTTCACTTTTTGTCCTTCCGGGCCAAATTCATAGGATTGATACGCGCCGGCGTGTTTTCTATCAAGGCTTGATTCTGGAACGTCTAAAAAATCAAATAGGAGCTCTTTGGCTTGTGCTTTATATGGATAGGTTCGATCGCCGTCATTTACTCCATAATCGTGATCGTCCCAAATTCCAATGACGTCTGTTTTAGCGAGGAGTTCTTGATATTCAGGGTGACTTTTTTGGCGAGCGTATCTCTTTTGAAGGGTATCCATATGATCGGAATCCCCGTAAATAATATCCCCCAACCAAACCCACAGATCGGGGTTTTCTGAATTGATTTCCTGCCAAAGTTGTTTTTCGGGCAAATTTTGTTTGGAGCAACTACCCAGGGCAATTTTTGCCAAGGGAGCGCTATGCTGTCCGAAACTAAGTATGGGAACGAGAAGAAGTAAGAATTGTAGTTTTTTCATAGAAATAAAAAAAAGGGAGCCTCCAAAGATGGGGCTCCCTTGTATAAGTTATGATGCGTTTGTTTTAGTTGAAACGAATACGAACTCCACCGTTGAAATTACGAGGTAATCCTAAGAATACTTCTGCGTCATCGGCATCGTGGTCTCCGTCAAAACTGTTGAAGCGACTATTGTCCAATGCGTCTTGAACGTAGATTTCATCCAGAGCATTGAATACATGGCCAAATACATCGATTGAAACATCGTCTCCTTGAAATATTGTCCAGTTTGCGTGAAGGTCAAGTACAAAGTAATCAGGAGCTTTCCATGATTGGGCTCTGTCTGTTTCGTCTGTACGTCCGAATGGATCCCAGTCTGAATAGTTGTTCATGTACTGACGAGCTACCGCTTGGAAGTTTAACTTTCGGCTTGGCTTCCAATTGGCGACTAAGCTGAACGAAGTTTGCGGTGAATCACCAACCTTGAGATCTTTCACGTAATATCCGTATTCAACTTCAACAATATCACCCGTTTCTTGATCTCTCGTTGTATATGTTCCTTGAACGTCATCGGTATACACCCAGTTGTTAAAGCTGGCAACTGCATCGAATCGCCATTTTCTCGTTGGCTGGTATCCAATTTCAAACTCAACCCCTTGATGGTTTGCATTCATTCCCGTTATGTAAATGAAATTGTCGCTTCCATCTGCTTCACGAATTCCCTGTACTAAGGTACGGTCGTTCCAAGTGGTGTTATAGTAAGTTGCGTTTACTCCTAATTTGCCGTTGTTGCTCGTCCATCGCGTTCCAACTTCAAAGCTCAAGAACTTTTCGTTTTCAGGGTTTGGATAAACTTGACCTGTTCGGTCTGAGATAGCAGCATCGAAAATTGGATTCTTAGAAACATATCCAGCATTTCCGAAAACACTTAAGTTTTCATTCAAAGCATACAATGCCCCTCCCTTGATTTGGTATCCAGGTAAGTTTTTAGCTTCGGACACGCGAAAATCTCCATTCTCATCGGCATTGAAATAATCCTCAAAAGAGTATCCAATCGATGTGAAACCGGCCATTGCGTTCAGGTTCAAAGCTCCTAAGTCCCACATTCCTTGAGCGTATCCACCTAGCCAGCTAACGGTATTTGTGTTCCAATAATCAAGCTTATCACCCAAGCCCTTCATGTAGTCGCTGGTCTGAGTGTCGAAATCATTTCCAGTGTAGTAGTAGTAGTCTCCGCCTAAAAGATCACGTACTTCGCGGTAATGCTCAATTTCGGCAGTTCGTGCATCGATACCCACTACAAGGTCGAAGTTATCGCTTACCTCAATGAACATTTTCGATAACAAGCCTAATGTCCATTGGTTGTTACGAGAATTCCGCAAAATTCCAGTAGATCGATTTAGGTCTGTATTAATGTTCTGATCAATATTATTGCTGTTTTGAGCAATTTCTTTGTTCCAATCGCGACGGAAGGTCGGAGGAAGCGAGCTCACAGATCCGAAGGTTCCTGAACCACCACCGCGGCCACCAGACCAATAAGCGATGTTTGTCCAGCGCAATTTGTCGCTAAAGTTGTGGTACCAGTTCAAGTTTACTTGTGGTTTGTGAAAGAAGTTTTCACGTTCCATAATATAGTTTTGATCATATCTGCGTAAATCAGATTTTTCACCGTACATACCGTAGTATTGCAATCCTGTATAACCTGGATCAACGGCGGTGTAATTCTGATTAAATTGACGGCCGTACTCGGCATACTCTTGTAATGCTGCCGGGTCATAATCGTCCAAACTAGAGGCAAATTCTTGGTCGTATCGGGCAATGTTTTGACGGTATAAATTTTGGCCGTGTCTTTGGGGAGCTCCCATAACGAAGAATTCTATTTTGTCGTCATCGGAAAATTTGTAGCTAGCTCCTAAGTAATACGAGTAAGCATCGGCGAAGGTTCCTTCGTAAAATCCGTCTTGAGTCAAACGAGTTAACGTACCGCTCATGGCAAAACCATCGAGGTCACCCGTGTGGAAGGTAGCCGTAGTTTTGCTCATGTTCCAAGAACCGTATTCTTGTTGCAGTACCGCACCTGCTTGTTGCGCAGCTGGATCAGTAATAATGTTAATCGTTCCCCCAATAGATGGAGTTGCCAAATTCACTGCAGAAAGTCCTCTTTGAACTTGAATATTGGAAGTAGCATCCCCAATACCAGACCAGTTCGACCAATAAACCCATCCGTTTTCCATATCATTAACGGGAACTCCGTTAATCAAAATGGCGATGTTTCTTTGGTTAAATCCGCGCATGTTAATACGACTGTCGCCAAATCCACCACCACTATTGGTTGAATAAATATTCGGCGCAGTATTTAAAACATTGGGTAAATCGCGCGAAGCTAATCTCAGCTGCACATCTCTTTTTTCAACGTTTGTGGCTACGAATGGAGTTTTTTCGTCGTAGCGAGACGATACCAATTCAAGCTCGCTAAGCTGGAATGCACCCGCGCTAACACCGATATCACCTAAACGGGTTGTTTGTCCGTCTACTACAGTGACCGTAAATTCTTTGGGTTCATAACCTATAAAACTTACTACTGCATCATAAGATCCTGCTGGGGCAGAAAGCGAAAAGAAACCATTAATATCGGTACTCGTTCCGAAAGTGGTTCCTTTTAAACTGACATTTGCTCCGACTAAATCTTCTTCGGTTGCATCATTAACGATATGACCTCGAAGAGTTCCTTGCGCCCATGTGCCTATTGAAAACAGACTCATTAAAAGGATCAAAAAACTGAATTTGTAATTGATTCTCATTTTACATTTGGTTTAGTTCAAGCCCAAATGTAGAATCGTCAAGTAAAGAACTGTTTAAGCCAAAAATATGCTCAGGTTACTTATTTAACCCGAATGTTACGCAAATGATAATACTAACAGAGTGTTGATAACGAGACTGTTGCGCTTGTAATTATAGGATCCGTCCGAGCGGTTTGTTGATGTGCTCTGCGACTTGATTCAATTTGAGCAATCGCTCGATGTGTGCAATTCGTGTTGCTTCATCCAATTCATCTCTTAACTTTTCCGTAATCTCTCTCCTCAATAAAAACACTTTTCGCTCTTTAAATCGAAGTACTTTTTGCCTCATGTCTTCTGGAACTAACGATTCGCGCGTAGAAACATATATTTCTCTTTTTCCCCAATCGCTTAATTGGTACGCCTCCGTCATTAATTCACTGGCAAGCTTCGATAAAGCTTCGTTTTCGTGACGAATAAAGAAGGTGCCGTCGCGAATTTCTCCTGCTTCCACTCCTGCAACAATGAGATCAAATACCTCTGAGAATAATGGGTCGTTAAAATTTAATCCATCACCTAAAATATCTTCAACAACTAATTCAGCCAATGGAATCTGCTCGTATTTTTCTTCGGGCGGATTCACCTCTTCGTCCCAATCGGGGTTTTCGACTTCCATCAATTGGGTACCGAAGTTCAGCAGTAATTCGAGCACTCCTTTTTCTTGCTCGTAATCGGTAACCCCCTTTCCTTTCGGGCTTTTACTCAGGCCCTCCTCGGGCCGATTATGAACCACGCTAAATGGATCGGCCGTTTCAACATTCTCTTCTTGTTGTGCCTTTTTCCGATCCTGACTATTCTTCTTCCGTTTTTGCTGGGCAAGCTCGTTGTACAAAACTTGCTCGTCCATTTCGAATACTCGTGCTGTTTCACGCACGTACACATCACGCGTAATTCGATCGGGGATTTTCGCAACACTCGATAGGATTTCTCGAATCAATTGAGCCCGCTTCACGGGGTCTCCTTTCGATTCTTCGAGTAAGAGCTGCGTTTTAAACTGAAGAAAGTCTTTCGCTTGTTCGTTTAAGAAGAGTGTAACCTCTTCATTGGGTTTCGATCGGGCGAAGGAATCGGGATCTTCTCCTTCCGGAAAAAGAACCACTTTCACGTTCATGCCTTCTTCTAGAATGAGGTCTATTCCACGAAACGACGCCTTGATTCCGGCCGGATCGCCATCGTAAAGGATCACTACATTGGGCGTGTATCGGCGAATCAAACGAACCTGATCTGGTGTTAAGGCGGTTCCTGAACTTGCCACTACGTTTTTAATTCCTGCTTGGTACAAGCTGAGCACATCGGTATAGCCTTCCACTAAATAGCAAACATCGTTGCGCACAATCGATTGCTTGGCTTGGTAAATACCGTACAGTATTTTACTCTTCGAGTAGATGTCTGTTTCCGGCGAATTCACATACTTCGCTACATTCTTATCGCTTTTGAGGGTTCGTCCTCCAAAGGCAATTACACGGCCCGATAAGTTGTGAATGGGAAACATGACCCGACCTTTAAAGCGGTCGAATTTCTTTTCGCCTTCATCGCGTACAATGGTAAGTCCGGCTTTGTCGAGGTAGTCGAGTTGATATCCGGCCGTTAGGGCGGTATCTGTAAATGCCTGCCACTGATCGGGGTTGTAACCCAACTGAAAATCAGTGATCGTTTGATCGCTAAATCCGCGCTCGTGGAAATATGTCAAGGCAATGGCCTTTCCTTCCTCGGCTTCAAGCTGTTTGTGAAAGTACTCCGCGGCAAATTTGCTCACTATATAAAGACTCTCGCGCTCGTTCGCGGCTTGCTGCTCTTCGGGCGTTTGTTCCTTTTCTTCAATTTCAATTCCGTACTTACCGGCCAAGTAGCGAAGCGCTTCTGGGTAGGTGAAGTGCTCGTGTTCCATGAGGAAATTGACTACGCTGCCGCCTTTTCCAGAAGAAAAATCTTTGTAAATCTGCTTGGCTGGGGAAACGACAAACGAAGGTGTTTTCTCGTTCGCGAACGGACTCAGCCCTTTGAGGTTGGAGCCGGTTCGTTTCAATTGAACGAATTCGCCAATGACTTCCTCAATACGGGAAGCTTCAAAAATACGGTCTACGGTTTCCTTGGGAATCACCTTTCGAAGATAAGAATTAGCGCCGTTTATTGGTCGCGGTCGATCACGTAATTCACCAACTCTTGTAAGCTTGTTTTTGCAGGAGAATCGGGATAAGTATTTAGGATCTCAAGGGCCGATTCTTTGTATTCGTGCATCTTGCCCTGAGCGTATTCAATACCGCCACTTTGGTTTACGTAGTCGATCACTTCTTTTACTCGTTTCGGATCGAGATTGTGGTTCTTGACAGTGTTGATGATCCGTTTCTTGTCTTTCCGATCGGCGTGCTCCAAGGCGTAAATCAGGGGCAAGGTCATTTTCTGTTCCTTGATATCGATGCCCGTGGGTTTGCCAATTTTTCCGGCCGACGCGTAATCGAATAAATCGTCTTTGATTTGAAAGGCAATTCCCACTTTTAATCCGAATAAGCGCATTTGCTCAACGGTCGCTTCATCGCGATTCACCGATGCGCAGCCTGCGGCACAGCAGGCGGCTATGAGTGTGGCCGTCTTCTGTTCAATGATGTCGAAGTAAATCGATTCTTTAATGTCGAGCCGACGGGCTTTTTCAATTTGAAGCAGTTCTCCTTCGCTCATTTCTCGAACGGCATTACTCACAATTTTCAACAGGTGGAAATCCTCGTTTTCAACGGAGAGTAACAGACCGCGCGATAGTAAATAATCGCCCACAAGTACGGCGATTTTGTTTTTCCAAAGTGCATTCAATGAGAAAAATCCACGCCGCATATTGGCGTCGTCAACCACGTCGTCGTGCACGAGGGTAGCTGTGTGCAGAAGTTCAATTAACGAAGCTGCCCGATGGCTACTTTCGTTGAGTTCACCGTTTAGTTGAGCACTTAAAAAAACGAACATCGGGCGCATTTGCTTCCCCTTTCGTTTTACGATGTAATGAGTGATTCGATCGAGAAGAGGAACCCGACTGGCCATTGAGGCTCGGAATTTCTTTTCGAACTCCGCCATTTCGGCGGCAATCGGTTGTTTTATGTGATCGAGTTTCCCCATTGTGGTGCCGCCAAAGGTAAGAATTAGATAAGGTCAACAAACCCTATTCTTCCTTGTTCGCTAATTGTCCGCAAGCGGCGTCAATATCTTGCCCGCGCGACCGGCGAATATTTACAACTACTCCTTCGCGTTCAAGCCTTGATACGTAATGTTGAATGACCGATTCAGGGGCCGGAACAAAACGCGGATCGTCAATGCTGTTGTACTGAATGAGGTTAACCTTGGATGGAACCAAACGGCAGAAATCGAGCAATGCGTCGATATCTTCATCTTGGTCGTTGATGCCGTTCCAAACGACGTATTCGTAGGTTACTTTTTTCCCCGTTTTCCCGTGCCAGTATTTGAGGGCATCTTTGAGTTGGTCGAGCGGATTGTGCTCGGTAAAGGGCATAATTTTTTTGCGTACCTCTTCACGGCCCGAGTGTAAACTAAGGGCGAGGTTGAATTTCACTTGATCGTCGGCAAGTCTTCGAATTCCTTTGGCCACCCCAACGGTAGATAGGGTTATTCGTTTCGGCGACATGTTGAGTCCGTCCGGTGAAGTCACTTTTTCAATCGCTTCTAACACGTTTTTGTAATTCATGAGTGGTTCACCCATGCCCATGAGTACGATATTGGTAAGGGGTCGGTTGAAAAACTGTTCTCCTTGTTCTTTGATGGCTACTACTTGATCGTAGATTTCGTCTGCGTTCAAATTCCTCATGCGTTTGAGTCGGGAAGTAGCGCAGAATTGGCAATCGAGGGAGCAGCCTACTTGTGAGCTAATGCAAGCTGTGATGCGGGTATCGGTCGGAATAAGAACCGATTCTACGATTTTATCATCGAAGAGTTTCACGGCATTTTTAATCGTGCCGTCGGAGCTTCGCTGCATTTTGTCGACGAGGATATGATTGATCACGAATTCGTTCGCTAGGTGTTCGCGAAGGGGCTTCGATAGGTTGGTCATATCGTCGAACGACTTGGCTGATTTGCTCCAGAGCCATTCATAGACTTGATTGCCGCGAAAGGCCTTGTCGCCGATTTCGGTAAAATAGTCTTTGAGTTCGTCGCGGGTGAGCGCGCGTATGTCGCGTTTATTGGCCATGCCGCAAAGGTACGAGATTAACCGCGTTTCGTAGCTTTGCGGCATGAAGTACTATTCGGCCGATTGGCTTTTTACTGGAACAGGTTCGCCCTTATCGGGCGGATGCGTGGCTATCGAAGCAAATGGCCAAATCGCCGGAGTATATTCTTCAGAAGCGGATAAGCCTGACGATGGTGCGGAAGTCATCCGCCTGAAAGGCGTGCTAACTCCCGGATTCATAAATACACATTGCCACCTAGAGCTCAGTCATTTAAAAGGCAAAATTCCCGAAGGGGGAGGGTTACCGGATTTTCTGAATCATGTTTATTCGCTGCGCGATGTAGATCCGGAAACGAAAGAGGCTGCCCAAAAAATGGCCGAACAGGAAATGATTCAATCGGGTGTTGTAGCGGTCGGAGACATCAGTAACGTCAGTGATACCTTCGCTTTTAAAGCGAAGAGCACTATCGAGTACCATACCTTTATAGAGGTTTTTAGTTGGGATCCGCAGCGAGCGGTGGCCACCTACCAGCGCGGATGCGACCTCAAAGATGAGTACGATCGCGCTTTTGCTTCGAGTAATAAACCAGCGTTATCGAGTCTTAATCCGCATGCGCCGTATACCGTGTCCGAAAAACTTTTTCAAGAATTGAATCGAGGTGAGTATTGCGATGGCATGCCGATGACCATGCATCATCAAGAAACTCCGGGAGAAAATGAGTTGTTTGAAACGGCGACCGGACCCATGGCGGAATTCCTTTCAAGGCTGCGTGGTCGCAATGATACTTTTCGGGCACACGACGCCAATAGTAATCAGTTTACGATTCCTTTATTGCCGAAGTGCCAGAACATGTTACTGGTTCATAATACAATGAGTACACGTGCCGATTTGGAGCGAGCCCAAGCCTATTCTTCGCGTTTTTTCTATGCCACCTGCCCTCGGGCCAATTGGTATATTGAACGCCGATTGCCCGATTACGATTTATGGCGTGAAATGGATTTGCGTATTTGTATTGGCACCGATTCTTTGAGTAGTAATTGGGATTTGAATTTCTGGAATGAACTTACCTTTTTAAACGACCACTACCCGGGCCTTCCTTTTGAAGAACTGCTTCAATGGGCTACGTATAATGGAGCCGAGGCCTTGGAAATGAAACATTTGGGTCGTATTGAAAAAGGAGCAAAACCAGGGCTCCTGCATTTGGAGACGGACGGAGCATTTGAGCTAAATGCCGTAACAGCACTGAACCGGTTGGATTAAAACTGGGACCCACCATTGAAATGGTGGGCTATGTCTGGAAACCAAGCCCATGAATTCATTCGTGGGTGGAAGGAGGGAAGTCTAATTCCCTTTTTCCGCAATCAGGTATTCGGCCAACTTCAAGTCTTGTGGGGTCGTGATTTTAATATTGGTCGGATGACCATCTACTAGATTGATTTTATATCCGGCCGCTTCAAAAACACTCGCGTCATCTGTGAAGTCTTCCCGGAAACCTTCTTCATAGCAAGGCAGAAGTAAATTCACCCGAAAGCACTGGGGAGTTTGTACCGATCGGTAGGCGCCGCGCAGCACGCTTTCGTTCCCTTCTAGGGTGATCTTTCGGAGCGAGTCTGTTACCGGCACAGCGGGAACGGCCGATTTATTCTTTTCCGCTCCTTCAAAACAGGCGGTCAAGGTTTCGGCATTTACCAGCGGGCGTACCCCGTCGTGAATGGCAACCACCTTTGAAGTCGTAATTAAATCGAGCCCATTTTTGACGGAATGAAACCGGGTTTTGCCTCCTTCCGTGAGGCGGTGGGGAATAGAAAAAGAATGCTGCCGGCAGAGATCGGACCAGTGGTCGAATTGATCTGCAGGCAGCACTAATACGAGGTCAATTGCTGAATCGAAAGAATGGAAGGCGGCCAGTGTATGCATTAAAATCGGTTTCCCATGAAGCAAAAGAAACTGCTTCGGAATGCTCGTTTTCATGCGGGTGCCTGAACCTCCGGCAACGATTACAGCGGAACGACTCATTAAATAATCAACATCGCGTCGCCGTACGTGTAAAAGCGATACTCTTCTTTAACCGCTTCGTTGTAGGCCTCTTTCAATAGGTCAAAACCGGCAAAAGCGGCGGTCATCATCATAAGAGTTGACTTTGGCGTATGTAAGTTCGTGATCATGCTGTTGGCGATACTGAAATCGTACGGCGGGAAAATGAACTTGTTCGTCCAACCGGCATAGGTGTTCAAATGACCATCTGTGCTCACCGAGCTTTCAATGGCCCGCATGGCAGTGGTTCCTACAGCACAAATACGACGCTTTTCGTCGATACCTTGATTCACAATTTTAATGCAATCTTCTGGAACTTCAATTTGCTCCGAATCCATTTTGTGCTTGCTCAAATCTTCTACCTCTACTGGTCGGAAGGTACCGAGACCAACGTGAAGGGTGAGCTCAGGAAACTTAATTCCTTTAATCTCTAAACGCTTCATGAGTTGCTTACTGAAATGGAGTCCGGCCGTCGGTGCCGCTACAGCTCCTTCTTTCTTTGCGAAAATCGTTTGATAGCGATCCGCATCTTCTTCGTCTGGCTCGCGATTGATGTATTTGGGCAAAGGCGTTTGGCCTAATTCGTACAATTTGCTGCGAAACTCTTCATAGCTTCCGTCGAAAAGAAAACGAAGGGTACGCCCGCGTGAAGTGGTATTGTCAATCACTTCAGCCACCAAGCTGTCGTCTTCACCAAAGTATAGTTTATTTCCGATTCTTATTTTACGTGCCGGATCAACCAATACATCCCATAGGCGGCTTTCTTGGTTTAATTCGCGCAATAAGAATACTTCAATTCTAGCACCCGTCTTTTCCTTATTCCCGTACATACGAGCGGGAAAAACCTTCGTGTTGTTCAAGATCATAACATCGCCATCGTCAAAATAGTCGATTACATCTTTGAACATCTTGTGCTCAAACGTCCCTTTCTCGCGGTTCACGATCATCAAACGCGCTTCATCGCGTTCAGGTGCTGGTCGGTTGGCGAGTAATTTTTCGGGAAGTTCGAAATTGAAGTGTGAGAGCTTCATCTTCATAGCTTACGGGCTTTAAAGAGTTTATTAAAAAAGAGCGCAAATATACAGTCGGCGAATAGGCGTTGTCAAGTAAATGAGCATATATTAATTTTTACCCGCGTCAACCGCGGGATGTAGGGCGGCGTTTTTTCTTGAAAAACCGACCCTATTAAAATTTCAATTTGTTTTGAAAACTAATTAACTTCCGCAATGGTTACCTCAAAGTAAAAGACTCAATTTTTGATTATGGCCGGAATTAACTTAGAGCACGAATTACAGAAAGAAAGAGCGAGAAGGCTCAAGCATGCAGAAGAAGAAACCCTAAAGGCGTTTAAACGAGTTCTTCAAAAAGATGACGAACTCGATTCAGCCATTATGGATCGCTTGTTCGGAGACGATCAGAATCCAATGACTTCGTTCGAGCTCTCCAATATGGATGCAAGTAGGGTCTATTCCCTCGCCGAAATCAAAACTATTTGCGTTCGCTATCGACTGCGTTTTCTCGATTCGAAGTATTTCAAAGGTGAAATTCCCTCAGAAGCAATGTCGGCCATAAAAACGCTGCAAAAAGAAAATCAAGTTGAGTTAGAAGGATTCAAGATTGTGGCTCCGGCCGAGCTATTCAACCTAAAAGAGCGCGACAAAGACCCTATGCTTTTTGTCCCCATCGGAAATCAAAACTACTATCTTGTTCACCGCTGGGGTGGAGATTTAAATCCTTGGCGTAGAATTCTAAGTTGGCCGTTACAGACGTTTCCGAATATGGTGAAAACGGTTTTTGGCGCGGCAATTTTGGGAGCGCTTTCCGTGCCACACAACGTAATGGTTCCAGATCCAAGTATGGCTTCATGGCCCATTCGCGGGATCCTATTCTTTTGGTTGCTTATCGCCCTGTGTGGAATGACTACGCTATATGTTCTCGGGACGGGGAAGAACTTCAACGATGCGGAGTGGAACTCGAGGTATCGAGTGTAAGAAGTTTCCGTTGTTCTAGTTGTTTTAGTTGTTCCGGGTGTTGCCCTACCCTAATGGTGTTTGCCTTTTGGTCCGGATGAGGATAAATACTCCTGAAATGCTTTCGGAGCTTGGATCTAACGCGCTATCCTTCTTTTTCCAACTCCGATAAAAAACCTTCCACCGTAATGGCATTGTCCACGTGAAAATCGCCAATGGCGGTGCGGCGCAATTCGGTTAAATGGGCGCCAGAATCGAGCGCCTTTCCGATATCATGGGCCAACGATCGTATGTATGTGCCTTTGCTGCAGCGCACACGAAACGAAATTTTAGGAAATTGATCACCATTTAGTTCGAGTGTCGAAATATGTACTTGTCGAGCGGGCATTTCGGGTTGCTCTCCTTGCCGAGCCAAATCGTAGGCTCGTTTTCCGTCGATATGCACGGCCGAAAAAATGGGCGGATACTGTTCAATGTCCCCAGTAAATTGAGGTATTATGTTTTGCAACGCCTCCGGCGTGATATGCCCTGTGGGATATTCACAATCTACCTCCGATTCTAAATCGTAACTCGGCGTCGTAGCTCCGAGCAATAACATTCCGGTATACTCTTTTTCTTGACCTTGAAAGCGGTCAATTTCTTTGGTTTTTTTTCCTGTACATAGAATCAGAAGTCCACTCGCGAGAGGGTCTAAAGTACCGGCGTGACCTACTTTTATTTTTTTGATGCCGTACTTCTGTCGTATCGCCCATCGAACTTTATTGACGACTTGAAAAGAGGTCCAGTGGAGTGGTTTATCGATGAGGAGCACTTTACCCTCATGATAAGGACTTGGCAATTCTGACATTATACCAAACTGATAATCACGGCGAGTGCACCTACGGCGAAGCAATAGTACGCGAAGGAGCGAAGTTGTGCTTTTTTAACGAGGGCAATCATCCACTTACAGGCAACCACGCCTGAAACAAAGGCAGCAATAAATCCAAGGGTCATCGGGCCCGAGGCTCCTTGACTAATGGTAATATCCCCAGTGGCCAAGTCTTTTAAGTCGAGCAGCATTTTACCCAGAATTAAGGGCACCACCATCAAGAATGAAAAGCGGGCGGCCTTTTCTCGATCGATGCCTAATAAAACGGCGGATGAAATGGTCGCTCCCGAACGCGATATTCCGGGCAATATCGCTATGGCCTGAGCAATACCAATTAAGAAGGCGTTTTTTCCACTGACCGATTTATTGGTTTCCTTGGCCTTATCGGCCAGAAATAGGAGTCCGCCCGTTAGAATTAACATGGCACCCACCAAGGTGATTTGCCCGCCAAATAGACTTTCAATTTGATCTTCGAGTAGGAGCCCCACCAATGCCGCCGGCACCATAGAAACGATGATAAAGGTGACGAACTTGGCTTCGTCGTTCCAAGTGAAGGTGAGCAGTCCTTTGAGTAATTCATTGACATCTTTCCGAAAAACAAGGAGTGTCGCCATTGCTGTTGCACCGTGCACGAGCACGGTAAAAAGAAGACTTTCTTGAGGTACTTGTCCTTCGCCAAACAGCGCTTTGGCAAGTTCAAGATGTCCGCTACTAGATACGGGAAGGAATTCAGTAAGTCCCTGAATTAAGCCTAGAATTAAGGCTTCAAACCAATTCATTCGGCAGAGGACTTGCTGCTTGGACGCCACATGATGGCGTAAATTTCAATGATAAAGCCAATGATAATGATGGCTGGAGCCATTACAATGCGTCGGGTGCTAAAAATATCCGGATTAAAAACATTGGGATCTTCAGATCCACCGCCGGTCATTAAAAGATAGCCAATAGCCATTACTACTAATCCGATTACCAAAAACTGGTAATTGCGCTTTTCAAAAATGTAGTCTTTATTTTTTTCTTCCATCAGAAATAGAGTTCATCGGTTTTAAGGCGCAGGTACTTTCGTACTGCAAAGAAAGTACAAATCCACGAAATGAGCACGCCCAAAAGGAGTGTTCCAACCGCTAGGGTGGCGAGCAACTGCAGGTCTTCGGCAATTACTAATTCCGGAATATTGTGTTGAATACTGTAAACGAGGCCGGCTAAAAGAGCAAGGGCAATGAAAGAACCAATAAGGCCCATGCGCACTCCGCGCCATAAAAAGGGCTTGCGGATAAATGTTTTTGTGGCGCCCACCAATTGCATGGTTTTGATTAAAAAACGGCGCGAGTAAATACTGA
>CBFHRK010000030.1:0-3902 GCA_965658225.1 Flavobacteriales bacterium
AGTTATTCACGGGCCATCTTTGAGGGTATAAAAAAAAGGTGCTACCCAACGGCAACACCTTTATTCTTTATCGATCAAACGCAACATCACAATCAGTGACGCATTTCGTCAGATACGCTAACACGCTTACGACCTTTAGCTCTACGGCGAGCTAAAACTTTGCGTCCGTTCGCAGAGGCCATACGCTCACGGAATCCGTGTTTGTTACGACGCTTGCGCTGTGATGGTTGGAAAGTACGTTTCATCTTATGTCTTCTTTAATGTCTGATTCTTCAATCGGGGTGCAAATATACGGAGTCTTAATTAGTTGACAAATGTTTGGGGCTAATTTTCTTGTTACTTAATACAGCATCAATTCATTACGGTTTCCGTATCATCTCTTGATGCGGAATATGATCGAGCATAAACTCCTTTCCATCGACCTCAAAACCAAACGATGAATAAAAATCGCGCAGGTACCATTGCGCCGTAATTCGCACGGGCTGCCTGCCTTTCCAGCGAAAGGCTTCTTCGAGCACAAAGTTCACTAACTCCCTACCGATGCCCTTGCCTCGTTCATTAGGGTGAGTAACTAATCGGCCTATACTGAGCTCTTTAAACTCTGTGCCTGGCGGCACGATACGACCGTACGCGATTACATCACCCTCTTCGCTTTGCTTCCAAACGTGCAACGACTGCTGATCCAAACTGTCATTATCAATAAACGGACAGCACTGCTCAACTACGAATACCCGCTGACGCAACTCAAGCACAGCATACAATTCTTCTTTTGAAAGCTCTTCCCAACTCTTTATTACAAACATGCCTAAAGATACAATCTACAGTAAACAGCACTTTAAAACATAAGGTTAACTTTGTCGCATGTCCTTTCATTTTCATCATAAAGTAGTTTGGATTACTGGAGCTTCCTCTGGTATCGGCGAGCATCTAGCATATCGGATTGCGCGCGACGAACCTTATTTAGTACTCAGCGCTCGACGAACCGATGCACTTGAACACGTAGCCGCGCAAACGAATCTGCCCGAAGGGCATGTACTTGTTTTGCCATTGGACCTCAGCAAGCCAGAAGAATTTGAGACTGCTACTAAAACCGTTATTGATCGTTTTGGCCGTATTGACTACCTCGTAAATAATGGCGGTATCGGACACAAATCGGCTGTTTTGGATACAAGTTCGGAAGTGGACCGACAAGTAATGGAGGTGAATTTTTTTGGAAATATACTGCTCACAAAGGCCGTTTTACCCCGCATGTTGGAACAAGGCATCGGTCAAATTACAGTGATTTCCTCGATGCTCTCAAAATTTGGCGCGCCCGACGTAGCCTCTTATGCTGCATCCAAGCATGCTTTAAACGGCTATTACGAATCGCTCCGTGAGGAGCTTGTCGGCAAAGGCATAACCATTCAAATATTCGCTCCGGGGTTTGTAAGAACCGATGTTACTGTAAAGTCGCTTGACGGCAAGGGACAGGCCTACGGGAAAAATAGTCCGGCCCAAGAAAAAGGAATGGACCCAAAAAAATGTGCGATCAAAATGAAAAAGCACATGATTCACCGCACTCCTTTCACCTATATCGGTGGCTGGGAACTAGGCGCAATTCCTTTTAAAACTCTTTTCCCGCGACTCTTTTTCTTTACAATGAGGAAGCTTAGCGTCAAATAGGAACCGTATATTCCTTATCGGTTTCTTCGAAGCTAAGAATTCGACCCGCCTATCGCGAATGTGTTATCTTTGGATTTCCTTAAAGCTATCGACATGAATTTGATTCATTCAAAATATACGGGCCAGGAAGCAGAGGCCCAATTGAAAAAAGATTTTGATTCCGCTCAGCCGTGCCGGCACTTGGCATTAGACGGATTCTTGACCGAAGAATTAGCGAACAACCTATTTGAGCATTTCCCAAGCATGGACGACTTGAAAGTGCGTCGGAAAAGTTTGAACGAAAACAAAGCCGAAGACTATCATTTCGATCGATTTCATTCGAGCTTTTCTGATCTTAAAAGCTTGATCCAAAGCGACGAATTTTGCTCGTACATGTCGCGAATTACAGGAATCGAAGGATTACACACCACTACAGACGCACTGGGCTCAGGAGTTCATCAAGGAGCAAATGGCAGCTACGTAGATGTGCATGTAGACGTTAACATGAATCCCGAAAAAGGGCTTTGGCGCAGAATTAACCTTCTTATTTACCTCAACAAAAATTGGCAAGATGGCTATGGAGGCGACCTTGAACTTTGGGATAAAGAAATGAAGGTGATGCACCATAAATACGCCCCGAGTTTTAACAGGGCTGTTATTTTTGAAACAGACGATAATTCGCCCCACGGATACGGAAAAATTGATGTTCCGGAAGGAGAAACACGCAAGAGTTTTTACACTTATTTCTATACGCCGATTCCCGAAGGCTTTGTTTATCGCGACTCGCGCTTTGTATCAAGGCCCGACGATTCCACTTTGCGCAAACTCGTTACCAATGCGAAGGAAACGGTAAAAATCTCTGGAAAACGTCTCTTGAAAAATTTAGGCGTTAAATCACTTGACTTCCAGGACAAAAACAAAAAATGAGCGACGACAAACCGAAGCCAAAAAACAGAACGGTAGGTTCTTGGAAAAAGGCGCGTAAACTGCTCATCTATCTTCGTCCGTATCGGCTCGAATTTGGAATAGGACTTTTATTCCTCCTCGGTTCAAGTTTGGCTTCGCTCGCATTTCCAAAGTACCTGGGTGATTTAGTGGATAGTGCCAGCAAGGAATTTGTGGAGCAAATCGACAAAATCGCCCTCATCCTACTGGTTATATTAGTAGTTCAAGCGGTTATGAGCTACTTCCGAATTGTTCTTTTTGTGCGCGTAACTGAAAAAATGCTCGCGGCATTGCGGCAAGCTACTTATCGCCATTTAATTCAATTACCAATGTCGTTTTTTAGCGAACGCCGGGTGGGAGAATTGAACTCGCGCATTTCAGCCGATGTCGCTCTCCTTCAAGAAACATTTACCACTACGCTGGCCGAGTTTCTTCGCCAAATGATCATTATTGTCGGTGGCATTACTTTGCTAGCGATCACAAGTGTAAAATTGACCCTGTTCATGTTGGCGATCTTACCCGCCATTATGATCATTGCCGTTTTCTTCGGGCGATTCATAAGGAAATTTTCAAAAGACGTTCAAAAGCAAGTCGCTGAATCAAACACGATCGTGGAAGAAACTCTTCAAGGGATACAGAATGTAAAGGCATTCGCGAACGAATTCTTCGAAATTAAACGATATACGGCCAAAACAAATGAAGTGGCCAAAACAGCCATTAAAGGCGGGGTCTATCGCGGAGCGTTTTCAAGTTTTATTATCACGGGACTCTTTGGGGCTATTGTAGCCGTTATTTGGAAAGGATCGGTACTCGTTCAATCCGGTGAAATTCAAATTGGACAGCTTTTTAGTTTCGTCATCTATTCGGGATTCATCGGCGGATCTATTGGCGGATTGGCCGACGTGTATGCGCGGATTCAAAAAGCTATCGGGGCAACAGAAGAGTTGATGGAAATTTTAGAGCAGCCAACGGAAGAACTCAGCGATGAAAACAAAGGCATCGAACTCAAAGGCGCTGTGCGTTTTCAAAACGTTCGTTTTGCCTATCCTTCTCGACCCGACATGACTGTCCTGAAGGATCTTTCCTTTGAAGCAAAACCAGGCCAGCAAATTGCTTTGGTAGGCGCTAGTGGCGCGGGTAAATCGACCATTGTTCAGTTGCTTTATCAGTTTTATAAACCTTTATCAGGTGCCATCTACTTCGACGATCTTGAGGCATCTACCTTTGAGTTAAGCGCCTTACGGCGCGAAATGGCCCTTGTTCCACAAGACGTGCTTTTATTCGGAGGTACGATTCGCGAAAACATCGAATACGGT
>CBFHRK010000030.1:4001-22758 GCA_965658225.1 Flavobacteriales bacterium
CGTACATCCCTCGTTATTGCCCACCGCTTAAGTACTATTCGAAATGCGGATGCCATATTAGTGCTCCAAGATGGAGAACTGGTTGAACAAGGAACACATTGGGACCTTATGAACAACCCGGAAAGTAGGTATCGCGAGCTAAACGAACTTCAAGGATACTTCACTTCCGAAAAATAAAGTCGAACCGTTCCCATTCATTTCTGTTATATTTGGATTGAACTAACTATTACAATCTAGCTATGACCAGAAAAATCGGACCGTTAGGTCTAAAGAAATGGGCACTATTCATTTTGGCGCTTTTACCCGCGTTTTCTTTCGCCCAAAAAAAACCCAACATCCTTGTTCTTTGGGGCGATGATATTGGCCAAACTAATGTAAGTGCCTATTCAATGGGTATTACGGGGTATCAAACACCGAATATTGATCAAATTGCCAAAGATGGAGTCATTTTTACGGACTACTATGCCGAGCAAAGTTGTACTGCGGGCCGATCGAGTTTTATTACCGGGCAAAGCGTTTTTCGCACAGGACTTAGTAAAGTAGGTATGCCCGGTGCCAAAGAAGGACTTAGTGAAGAAGATCCGACAATTGCTGAAATGCTAAAACCATTAGGGTACCGCACGGGCCAATTCGGAAAAAATCATTTAGGTGATCGCGATGAGCATTTACCGACGAACCACGGATTCGATGAGTTCTACGGAAACCTTTATCACTTAAATGCAGAAGAAGAGCCAGAATTAGAGGATTATCCAGATCCAGAAGAGTATCCGGATTTTCGCAAGAATTTCGGTCCTCGCGGAGTTATTCATTCCTATGCTGATGGTCGTGTAGAAGATACAGGGCCTTTGACGAAGAAAAGAATGGAAACGATTGACGACGAATCGTCCGATGAAGCAATTCGTTTTATTCGTGAATCGGTAGAAGCCGGAGAACCATTCTTCGTTTGGTGGAATGGAACGCGTATGCACTTCCGTACCCACGTTAAAAAAGAGTTGAGAGGGATTTCAGGTCAAAATGAATACGGTGACGGAATGGTTGAGCACGACATGCACGTAGGGAAATTCCTAGCCCTATTGGACGAGCTCGGAATTTCTGACAATACAATTGTCATGTACAGCACCGATAACGGCCCTCACAAAAACACATGGCCCGATGCAGGTTTAAACCCTTTCCGAGGTGAAAAGAATACCAATTGGGAAGGTGGATGGAGAGTACCAGCAATGGTTCGCTGGCCCAATGAAATCCCTGCCGGTCAAATTTCAAATGAAATTGTATCTGGTATGGACTGGTTCCCGACTTTTGTTGCCGCAGCTGGTGACAAAAAAGTCACTCAAAAACTACTCGACGGTTACTCGGCGAATGGCCGAGACTACAAAGTACATTTAGATGGTTACAATATCATGGATCACCTGAAGGACACGAAAGAACCATCGGGTCGAAAAGAACTCTTCTATTTCTCTGACGACGGAGATCTAACCGCTTTGAGATACAATGATTGGAAAATAATTTTCATGGAACAAAGAGCGAAAGGAACGCTTCAAGTTTGGGCCGAGCCTTTTACACCTTTACGCGTTCCATTGATTTTCAATCTTCGTCGCGATCCTTATGAGTTCGCTCAAATCACATCGAACACCTATTATGACTGGCTTCTTGATCACGCCTTTATGCTTGTCCCTGCACAAGCTGTGGTTGGTGAATTCCTTGGAACTTTTCAAGAGTACCCACCCCGTATGAAAGCAGCTAGCTTCAGCCTGGAAAAAGTTATGGAACAACTTGCGAGCCCGGGTGGATCTAATTAAACATCCGTTTTAAGACAACGAAACCCAAGGCACTGTGCCTTGGGTTTTTTATTTTTACAACTATGAAATACATACTTCTCGTTTTTGCCTTTGCCCTGTTTGCTTGCAATACCCCTACTCCAAACCCCGAAGCAACTTCTGAATCTGTTACGGAAACTACTTCGGATCCTTTACCTAGCTGGAACGAAACAGCTAATAAACAAGCAATTATTCAATACGTCGAATCCGTTACGGATAAGAACAGTAAAGACTATATCGCCCCTTCCGATCGAATTGCTACATTCGACAATGACGGCACACTTTGGTCTGAGCAGCCCCTCTATTTTCAACTTTTTTTCGCGATCGACCGCATCACTGAGCTGGCCCCGGAGCATCCCGAATGGGAAAGCGAAGAGCCTTTTGCTTCCGTTCTTAAAGGTGACTTAAATGGCGCCCTAGCGGGCGGAGAAGAGAGCATTATCAAATTAGTAATGGTCAGCCATTCCGGGGTAACGAGCACAGAATTCAACTCGATCGTGACAAATTGGATAGACACTGCGAAACATCCTATTTCCGGAAAAAACTATACCCAATTGGTGTATCAACCCATGCTCGAAATACTCGATTACCTCCGCGCCAATGACTTCAAAACCTTTATCGTTTCTGGTGGCGGCATCGACTTTATGCGTCCTTGGTCGGAAGCCGTTTACGGAATCCCATCAGAGCAAGTAGTAGGTTCCGGTGTTGAAATTGAATTTGAAATGACCGATTCTGGACCAGTGCTTAATCGATTACCCAAAATGAATTTTATTGATGACAAAGCCGGAAAACCCTTAGGAATTCAACGTCATATTGGCAAAAAACCCGTGTTCGCCGCAGGAAATTCAGACGGTGACCTTCAAATGCTCCAATGGACCGATTCAAATGAACACCTATCTTTTCAACTCTACATTCACCACACCGATTCGGTACGCGAAACCGCCTATGACCGTGAAAGCCCTATTGGCAAACTAGACAAAGGCTGGGACGAAGCAGTTGAAAAAGGTTGGACTGTTGCGGATATGGCTAAAGATTGGAATACCGTATGGCCTGAATAAAACGCCCGGCATAACATTCGTCGTTGTTCAATCAACCTCTACTTTGTACCTTTTTAAAAAGTAGAAATCATGAATGAACAAGTAAAACAAAACGGCCCCAACTCCGCCATTTATGGTCTCGGATTTATTGGGGCCGTTATCTATTACATTTCACACGCAACCGGTTTTGTTTCCGGTTTCATTGGCTTTCTAAAGGCGCTCGTTTGGCCAGCATTTCTGGTATATGAAGCCTTGAGTGCAATACACGGCTAATGTAGCCTCTATGTTTTAGAACGGCAGATACACCACTTTCTTCGTCTCAAAAAAAGGCTCTTCGTAGAAGTTACTTAACGAATACTGTTCAGAAGATGGGAAAGGTGCTAACTCCTCTGTTAGGTCGCCGCCTTTTAAGTAGAGAATTCCATTTTTACGATCATGAGTAGATACCTTGTTTATCTTTTTGCGAACCCAAGGAACAAACACTTCCATTTTAGTCACTGCCCTACTCACAACAAAATCGAAGCTGTCCTTCACCTTATCAGCGCGCTGATGAACAGCCGTAACATTCTTTAATTCGAGTTCCTCTGCTACGGCATTTACAACTTTAATCTTCTTTCCTATAGAATCTACAAGGCGAAAATCCACTTCGGGAAATAGAATAGCCAACGGAATCCCGGGGAACCCTCCTCCCGTTCCGACATCCAGAATTTTCGCCCCAGGATTAAAGGACTGCACCTTTGCAATAGCCAATGAATGTAGAACATGTCGCTCATAAAAGTGCTCGGTATCCTTTCTCGAGATCACATTTATTTGAGCGTTCCACTCTAGATAACACGCCAAGAGTTGGCCTATTTGATCTCTTTGCTGGCTCGTCAATTCAGGAAAGTAGGAGAATATTTTTTCCGCCTTCATAATTCGGTCAATTGAAACAGAGACAGCAAAAGTCCTCTTGCGCGAAGTAATTTACCTTTCACACTTCCCAGGGGCATATCCAGTGCTGTGCTTATTTCATCATAGCTCATTTCCTTCATGTACCTCAACTCCACAAGTTGTCGATAATGAGGTTTCAATTGCCCAATTACCTCGCGCACCGCCGCATGCCTTTGTGCTCGAATAACTTTCTCTTCAGGATTTAATCCGGCCGCAGGCCGATCCGCCAAAACCGCTCGAATTGCTCGACCAATACGTTCGTCATCCAAAGAAACGGAAGCGCCTTTTTGAGCTCTATGCAAGTCGATTAAACTGTTCTGCCCGATTCGAAACAACCACGTCGAAAAGGCAAAGCGCTCGTCGTAGTCTTTAAGAGCATTGAGCGCTTTCGTAAATGCAATTACAGTGGCGTCCTCAGCATCTTCTGCAATACTTGTTCTCCCAATCAAATGCTGATACAAGGGTTCCCAATGCGCCTGAACTAAATGTGCACGCGCTTGCTCGTCGCCCTCACGGGCCGATGAAATCCAGGTACTTAAATCTTCCGCCGAAATACTATTCACTTTGCGTCCATTTTTGGGGCTTAAAGATCCCTAGCACTCCGTAAAGAAACATAAATAAGAGCAAAAAGGGAATAAGATACCAACGCTTCCAAAGCAGACTTGTTTTGCCAACCGTGCGAAAGAAAGGATAAATCAATAACGACTCCATCATTAGGAAGCATCCGAATAAGAAGGCCATTAACCCCGTAGAAGCACCTTGAAGTATGGAACCAAAAAGCCCAAAAATGAATCCAGCCTGAGCAGCTACATAAAAAAATAGATAAGCTTGATCCCACAGCGGATACTTCATTCCCGTTGAAGCATGTCGCCTCTTTTGCGAAATCCAAGCAGCCCACGATTGCGGCGGTGTACTTTCGGTTTGAGCCTCTTTTCTCCACCTGACTGCCACTTTTTGGGGATTCCGTCTCTGTAAAAGCAAATCGTCATCACCACTCAGAACCTCTGCATCCGCCCATAAGTCTTCTTTCATAGAAGCCCATTTTCTATAGGCCCAATTTCGACCCACAGCCATATAAGATCGCCCTACTCGGGCCGATGACAAATACAACTCGGCCGTTTGAATGGTCTCTAACTGAATCAAATCGTTCAGCAATCCCCCGCTGGTTGTATACTGCCCGAGGCCAATAAAAACCTCTGCTCCATTATTCATAGCGCGAACCACTTCGCGAAGCCAGTTTTCTGAAACCGGCAGGCAATCAGCATCAATGCTCACTATAAGGTCGTGTTTACAGGCTTCCCATCCGGCAAGCACGGCTCCCTTTTTTCCAGGAAGCGCTTTCTCTCTTAACTGGATCGAAGATACATCGAGCCGAGAAGGCTCGGAAGAAATTCTTTGTAGCCATGTTTCCGTTTCGTCGGTGCTACCATCATTCACTACGACCCATTGAATATTCGGGTACGATTGATTTTCAAGTGCGCGAAACAATTGAGGTAAGGAATCCGCCTCATTCTTTGCGCAGGTGAGTACCGTAACTGGAGGCCACTGATCGGGTTCGTGGGCCAATGGTTCTTGCTTGAGCGTTCTATAAAAATGGAACGCATATAAGCTTAAAACTAAAATTGAAAGCGTAAATAAATAAAACAATCAGCGAGAATTTAGCCGGGAATTGTCCGCTCTTTCAGAATGGGAATATACACATTAACCCCTTGCACATGGGCCCAAAAGTAGGATTTCAAGTTCCAGTCAACTTTAGAATATTTCTTTGAATCTCCTTTTCAACTTTTTGAAAAAATCTTCTTTTCTCGGCTTTTCAAGTCCATCATGAGTAATTTGATTTTTTAGGTGCCACGAAATTTTGTCCGCGTAATCTGGCAGGGAAGTCTCTAATTCAGGTAAAATCTTTTCAACTTTGGGATGAATACAGGCATTCACGGAAATAGTTAAATAAGCACCTGGCTGAACATCCGCAGTGTTGTTATTAATCGGTGCTTTCTCATTTTCACCGATTAAATCTATCTGATAAATTTTATCCTTTCCCTTTTTAAGTCGTTTAGTTCCTTTCTTTTCGTTTCGCCATGGATGCTCATTATCGAGCATTTGCGAATAAAGAAAATCCTTTTTCCAAAGTGAAACCTGATGAGACATAAGATACTTCGACTCATGATTGTCTAATAGAGAAAGTTCCATTCCACCAAAATTATGCCCAGTAGCCTGGGTACGATAGAATTCAGCGCTGTGCAACTTCACGAACTTAAGTCTGTTCTTAAGAACATAATCTAAAAGGGGCTCGAGCACACCTTCTGGTACTTTTCTACTAAACCACATATCTTCCTGAAGTAGAATCACATATTCTTCTTCAATTTGGTCTAGAACAGTTTTAAGTCGATTTGACCATGGCCCCTTGCCCGATTTCAAATGAATATATCCATCCAAGTCCAAGTCTTTTTCCTCCGTTGTAAAATACTTTTTCAACTCAATTGTTGAGTCCCAATACTTCGAAAAAAAGAAATCAAATCCTTTATAAAGAAGCTCGTATCGATCGCAGGCAAAAACTACTAAGGCTACATTTTTCATCGTCAAATCATATACTCGAGTTTCAAAAGTCGCTGTCTTCAGCGGATAATAAAAATTTAAAACAAAATCGATCGCTTTTATAATGTCCTCTAATGGTAGATAAATAAGTTTCAACGAATCACTAGCTCCTATGAATTTGACATAATTTCAAAAGTTTTTCGGCGCTTAGTTAGGTTCTATATTCAGTGCTCGCCGACGGTAAAGTATTACCTTTGCTCCATGCAATTTGAGCTCTTACATTCAGACCCGCAATCGAAGGCACGTGCCGGAACGATTACGACCGCACACGGAAAAATTGAAACGCCCATCTTCATGCCGGTAGGAACAGCCGGAACCGTGAAAGGAGTGCACCAGCACGAATTAAAAGAAGACATAAAAGCGGATATCATTCTGGGAAACACCTACCACTTGTATCTTCGACCCGGACTCGAAATTTTAGAGGCTGCAGGTGGGCTTCATAAATTCATGAATTGGGACAAACCCATCTTGACCGACAGTGGGGGTTACCAAGTGTATTCCCTTTCAGGAACGCGGAAGATTAAGGAAGCTGGAGTCAACTTCAAAAGTCATATCGACGGAAGGAACCTATTCTTTAGTCCGGAAATTGCAATTGACATTCAACGTACCATCGGTGCCGATATCATAATGGCTTTTGATGAGTGTACCCCCTACCCTTGTGAAAGAAACTATGCGCGAAATAGTATGCACATGACCCATCGATGGTTAAAGCGCTGTTGTACACATTTCGATCAAGGTGAAGGAAAATACGGGTACGATCAAACCTTTTTCCCCATTGTTCAAGGAAGTGTTTATCCAGACCTCCGAAAGCAATCGGCCGAATTCATTGCTTCTATGGATCGCGAAGCTAATGCCATTGGTGGACTAAGCGTTGGCGAACCCAAAGAAGAGCTTTATGGAATGACGGATGTGGTGACGGATATCCTTCCGGCCGATAGGCCGCGCTACTTAATGGGCGTGGGAACACCGGCAAACATTCTAGAGAGTATCGGACTGGGTATCGATATGTTCGATTGCGTGATGCCCACACGGAACGCGCGGAACGGACAAATATTTACTTCGGAAGGAATTGTGAACCTCCGGAATAAAAAATGGGCCAACGATTTTTCTCCCCTCGACCCAAACGGAACCAGCTACGTAGATTCGAAATACAGTCGAGCCTACGTGCGCCATTTAATTCATAGCAATGAGTATTTAGGTAAGCAAATTGCCAGTATTCACAATTTAGCTTTCTATTTGTGGTTAGTGAAAGAGGCACGCGCGCACATCATCGCTGGAGATTTCCGATCTTGGAAAGATCAAATGGTACCGAAACTCGAAAACCGTCTGTAATTGAAGTTACTCGATCGATACATTGTGTTCCGCTTTATTGGAACCTTCTTATTCGTAATCTCGCTCATATTGCTGATTGCGATTGCGTTCGACGTTTCAGAAAAAATTGATTCACTCGTTTCAAAAGAAGCTCCCCTGAATGCGGTTCTATTTGATTACTATCTGAACTTTGCTTTTTACTACGGAAATCTTTTCGCTTCGCTCATAATATTCGTAGCCGTAATCATTTTCACTTCACGCCTAGCGCAAAACACGGAGGTTGTAGCCATTTTGGCAAGTGGCGTTAGCTTCAACCGCTTTCTGCGACCTTACTTTATTGCCGCGACTATCCTCACCTTGATTTCACTCTACCTCAACAACTTTTTTATACCGCATGCCAACAAGGTTCGGCTCGATTTTGAATGGACGTATATAAACAACCCCGAAAGCAATCGATACCGAAATATTCACCGGAAAATTGGCCCGGACACCTATATTTTTCTTGAGAGTTTTAACCTCGAAAAAAAGGCCGGCTACCATTTTTCCATTGAGCAATTCAGCAACGATAGTTTGCGCTACAAACTTTTGGCCGATTTTCTTCGGTGGGATTCGACCCTTCAAGTATGGCGAATGGAAAACTACTATGTACGGCGAATCAACGGATGGGATGAGCAAATTGAAAGCGGCAATAGAAAAGATACGGTACTCAATTTTCGACCGGAGGAATTAGTAACAAAACTTTATACGATTGAAACGATGGATTTTTTCAAACTGAAAGATTTCATTGCTCAAGAAGAATTTCGCGGCTCCGAAAACCTCGTTTTTTACAATGTGGAAAGGAACCGAAGAATCGCCTTGCCCATGGCCACCTATGTTCTAACGCTCATTGGAGTGAGTTTAAGTTTTCGGAAAAAGCGAGGGGGAATGGGCTTAAATATTGCCATTGGCTTTGGGGCCATCTTTATTTATATCTTTTTCATGCAAGTGAGCACCACCTTCGCCACAAATGGAAACCTCTCGCCTCTTTTAGCCGTTTGGATTCCCAATATAATCTTCGGCATATTCGCCTTATTCCTGTACCGCCGTGCACTCCAATGAGTTAAAAGGCCATCTTCGGCTTCATTTCGTCGTTTTCCTCTGGGGATTCACCGCCATTTTGGGCCAACTTATCAGCCTTCCTGCGACTCAGCTGGTTTGGCATCGAATGCTCATCGCACTTTTGGGATTGCTGGCTTGGGTAAAGTTCAAAAACATCGATCTATCGATCGGATGGAAACCAGCGCTTCAAATGATCGCAACGGGTGGAATTACCGCCGCGCATTGGATTACCTTTTTTCATGCTGTGAAAATTTCGAATGTGAGCATTACTTTGGCCTGCATGAGCTCTGGAGCACTTTTCGTCAGCTTCATCGAACCACTCATTTATCGGAGGCGTATTGTACTTTCGGAAATCTTTTTTGGGCTCTTAACCATAATCGGCATATCCGTGATTTTCCAAGTCGCAGGTGGATATCGAATGGGCATCATTGTAGCGCTCATTTCAGCAGCTTTAGCCGCTCTCTTCGCGGTTATCAACGGGGTGTTCGCCAAAACCTATCGCCCTACTGTCGTTACCACCTACGAAATGCTGGGAGGTGTTTTAGCCATTACTATTTATCTCGGCCTCACGGCCGGATTCGATCCCACGATGTTTTCTCCTCCCGCGATCGACTGGCTCTACCTCGGTATTTTAGGAACCGTATGCACCGCCTACGCCTTTATTGTATCCGTTGATGTTACAAAGATTCTGAATCCATATACGGTGGTTCTCACGATTAACATGGAACCCATTTACGGCATTATTCTCGCCTTCCTTATTTTTGGGGATGCCGAAAAAATGACTCCAAGCTTCTACCTCGGTGCTTCGGTAATCTTGGCGGCTGTATTCGGAAATGCCCTACTTAGGAAATGGCAAAAACGAAAGGCCGGGAAACTGAGCAATTCTTAGCATAGTTCGTTGAACGTTTTCCGCTGCTCGGTGCTTAAGTATCGTACTCTTAGTAATAAAACATACTCGTTATAATACTCCCTGCCAAACGAAGTATTCGGAGAAAGAGCTCAGATCAACCTCTTTTTCGAAAAGTCCAAAACATGTACTTCCACTCCCACTCATAGCGGCATATACCGCTCCCGCCGCGTACAATCGATCCTTTAACACATCAATATCAGGATGCAACGGGAAAACTGACCCTTCAAAATCGTTGAAGACCTGATTCTTCCATTCCTGCACCGGTTGCTCAATCGACCTTCTCAAAGCCCTTCCGGCCGGATTCTTATCAACGCAAGCGTAAGCCTCCGCGGTAGAGACATGAATATTCGGATTTACCAGTACTAAATTCCAACCGGATAAATCGACCCGAGTAGGGTGAAAACAATCGCCCTTTTGAGTGGCAAAAACAGGCTCGTTTTTAACGAAAAAGGCACAATCACTTCCAAGTTGACGTGCGTAATTCTCAAGGTCCGCAACCGAGATTCCCAGCTCATAAACCTCATTGAGTCCTTTTAAAGTAGACGCAGCGTCTGCTGATCCACCTCCCAATCCCGCGCCCATTGGAATACATTTATGTAAATGAATTAAGGTGGCAGGCAATGAGAAATCGGCTCGAACTAGTTCAAAAGCTCGTATACACAGATTATCACCATCGTCGGGTATGTCAATACCACTTGTGGAAAAGGTTATGCCCTGGGCATTAACATCCGAATTCGGAGTAATTTCCAAAACATCGGTCAAAGGCACGGGGTAAAAGACGGTTTCAAGGTTATGAAACCCATCGGGCCTCCTGTTTAAAATATTGAGTCCCAGGTTGATCTTACAATTCGGGTAATAAATCATGTCGTTAAAGATAGCACATCCACTGGCGATTAAAGAAAAAATAGGTACTTTGGACGCCCAAATCCGAACACATGGAATATCTCGATTTTGAGCTTCCGATTAAGGAATTAGAAGAACAAAGGGAAAAGGCTGTACAGCTCGGTGAAGAGAGTCAGGTCGATGTAACCAAGACTTTACGCGAGCTCGACAAAAAGCTAAAAGAAACCCAAAAGGAGATTTATTCTCACTTAACCGATTGGCAGCGCGTTCAAATGTCGCGTCATCCGAATCGCCCGTATACGCTCGATTATATTGAAGCGTTGTCGGATGGAGATTGGATGGAATTTCACGGTGATCGTCATGTAAAGGACGATAAGGCCATGATTGGCGGATTCGGTAGCATTGACGGTAAAACGGTTATGTTTATCGGCCAACAAAAAGGTAAAAACACCAAAATGCGTCAGTACCGTAATTTCGGTATGGCGAACCCTGAAGGCTATCGCAAAGCCTTGCGTTTTATGCGCATGGCCGAAAAATTTAGAAAGCCTATTGTCATTTTCATCGACACACCTGGCGCCTACCCGGGCCTTGAAGCAGAAGAGCGCGGTCAAGGAGAAGCAATTGCGCGCAACCTCATTGAGATGTTCAAGATCACGGTGCCCATTGTTTGCATCATTATTGGTGAAGGAGCCTCGGGCGGAGCCTTGGGAATCGGTATCGGCGACAAAGTATTGATGCTTCAAAACACGTGGTATTCCGTTATTTCTCCTGAGAGTTGTAGTTCAATTCTCTGGCGCACGTGGGAGCACAAGGAAGAAGCAGCGGCGGCATTAAAGCTTACAGCCGAAGACATGAAAAAGAATAAGCTGATCGATGGTGTTATCAAAGAACCATTGGGAGGTGCTCATTCAGATCCTATTGGGATGTACGATATAGTCAAAAAAGAAATCCTCAAGCACATTGAAAAGTTGGAAGAGGTTGAGTCCGATGCCTTAATTAAAAGGCGTCGAGATAAATTTTCGAAAATGGGCGTAATCGCCTAGCAAAAAAGCCCTCAAATGAGGGCTTTTTTTATTTTCCGAAGTGCTACAGTAATCTCGTTGCAACCAAACTATTCTTCGTTCAGATCTATAATCATTGTTTCAACATGATCGCATGAGATGTTGTCTTGCCCGTGCTCAAACAGATCAAAAACTACATCTCCACCACTACCAATATTCGGTCCTCGAAAATCATAACTCGCTATGGATCCAAAAGTTGCGTCGTGTCCTACATGTGCTCCTACCCGGAACTCTAAAGTATCCAGTATTTGACCCTCATAAAAAGGCCCTACGTAAAAATAATTATAGGTAATGCTGTAGGTCTCCGTATCCGACCGAAACCATTCTAAAGCTGTTCCGTCGTAGTCTCTGAAATTTGAAGATAGAAATAGGGTGTCTTGAACATTCGTATTATTCGAGGCATCAATGGTTACGCGCAGAACAGATTGAATAGTATTATATCCATAAATGGTATCTCCTTTAAACGCTGCATTCTCAAACAATTCGAATTGATAGCAGCAATCGGAAGTTCTCGAGGTATCTGTGAAATTAATAAAACCGGGATCTGGTTTTTTGGACCAACTATGCGCATAGTTGAATGATCCTGCCAGTTTGAAATAGCCGCTCGAATCGGAGTACGATTCAAAAAAACGATCGTAATGGCTAAAGCGAACGCGATAGTTTGCGAGAGGTGATCCTCCACACGTATCATAGCAATACCCTTCAACATTGAAACTACCGGCATGCTCCTGCTCGCATGCAATGAAGGAGAATAGTAAAACAAAAAGAGAACAGTAACCTAGTAGCCTCATTTATATAGTATTAAAATGGCTGTTATAAAAAATACGTTCCAATTATCGATAAGGCCAATTGATTCAGTCGCATTAACAATTTCTTAATCTAAAGTACCTGTTTAGTACAGGTCAAAAGAACGGCTTCTTTTTACAATCCCATATGGAATTCAAATCGTTATTCCGAATACCAAACAAATAGCTTGATTACTTGTCCACCCGGGAGGGTGGAATAATTCAAGGTACCGCTACCTGAATCGTACGCACGAATAAATACGCCCTCGCCCACGATCAATTCATCACCAATATTATCATATACCATTACGTCGGGACTTACACCTGCTTTGAACATAAGTGTATTACTGGTGCTGTAATCCAAAGAATAAATTCCGTCGGGCTGGGAAAAAAAGTAGGTGTTCGCATTTTTCGAAGCAGCCGAAATAATGACGCCATTGGGCCCTGGAAGTGCTGCTTCGAATCCGTTTGTGGAAAACTGATAACGCCGAATACTTCCCACACCTTGGTCATTTAAAAACATCATAGTCGTATTCGGACCTTGCTCAAAAGCCGCCACAGGAACACCGGGCAGTAGGACTTCTTGAATACTTATCCCATTATTTATGTTGTACGAAGTCCAGAACGAAGACGACCCCGCACGTTGGGTTTCATATATGAATATCCGATCGTTTTGAAAATACAAGGATTGAGGAATTCTAAACTCCATCAACGCAGCGTCGAGACTCAAGGCTCCGGAAGCAGAATAGCGACGAAGACGCCCTTCTTCCATACCCATATAATTAAACTGACCGTCATTGGCTACAGCGGTAATACAGGGAAAACCAGGAGCTGCTACACAGTTTTGCGTGTATGCCAATTGCCCGGTTACCAAATCATAAACACTTAATAAATCAGCCACATTCCCGGTGACGAGTTGATTGGTAGCTGAATTAAATCCTGCACCACTATATTCGGTCCCGAGATCCGCGAGAAGCATCCAAGAGCCTCCATTTAACCAATACTTCGCTTGATAATTGGCACCGTTTTGTACGATTGCGACCAAACCGATTCGTTCTTGAGCCACTGCATTTACATTGAGCTTTACATATTGGTTTGAAGTGGATTCTTCATCATCGGCCCGAACGCGAATGTAGTACGTGCCATTATCGAGCCCTTGAGGAATCGGATACAATAAATTCACATTAGCCGTTTTGGAATCTGGTGAGGCACTGAATGTTTCGCCTAGCGGCGCGAAATTTTCGTCGGTCAACCGCACTTCCCAGTAGGTGATTTTTTGGTCATCCGTAATTTGAGCACGGACCGGAATCGTATCCCCGGCATCAACAATCTGGTTTTCAGAAGGCTCCGTAATTGATACTATGGGCGGACTCGTATCAGAGGAGCTACAACTGTGAATAACTATAAGGGCCAAAAGGCTTAGAAAAGCGGATATTTTTCTCTTCTTTTGCATAGACGTGAAGGCCCTGAAGGCCTGATAACAAAGGAATTCTATAATGGCCAAGGTACAAAACAATCCCTCATTTTCGCCCGCTCGATCTACAACGCAAATAGTGGATATGGAGCATGGGCGGGTCCCGCCGCAGGCGGTAGATTTAGAGGAAGCCGTTTTAGGCGCCTTGCTTATCGATAAAAATGCCTTAAACGAGGTCATCGATATAATTAGTCCGGACGCTTTTTACAAAGAGAGTCATCAAGAGATTTTTCGATCGATAAAAGCCCTATTTGGAGACAGTAAGCCCATTGACATGCTTACCGTCGCGAATCATTTAAAAGAAGAGGCAAAACTCGAAATCGCCGGTGGCGACTATTACCTAGCACAACTGACCCAAAGGGTTAGCTCATCGGCTCATATTGAATTTCACTCGAGAATTATCGTTCAAAAGTACATCCAACGAGAGTTGGTTCGGGTGGCTTCAGAAATCATTCGCGATGCTTTCGACGATACTACAGACGTACTCGAATTACTCGATAAAGCGGAAGCCCGACTGTTTGAAATTACCGAGGGCAACATTAAAAAGAACTACGACTCAGCCGAAAGTCTGATTCAACAAGCGCTTCAAAACATTGAAGACATATCACGTAAGCAGGGATTAAGCGGGGTCCCAAGTGGATTTACGCAAATCGACAAACTCACTTCGGGGTGGCAGAAATCCGATTTGGTCATTTTAGCCGCTCGTCCAGGTATGGGTAAAACGGCGTTCGTGTTGAGTATGGCGCGAAATATGGCCATCGATCATCAAACTCCGGTCGCTGTCTTCTCTCTAGAGATGTCGAGTGTTCAGTTAATTACTCGTTTAATTTCGAGTGAAACGGGGCTGAGTTCCGAAAAACTCCGAAAAGGAAGTCTGGAAGATTTCGAATGGCAGCAATTGCATGCTAAAATCAAGAACTTAGAAAAGGCGCCGTTATTTATTGACGACACTCCTGCCCTATCTATTTTCGATTTGCGTGCGAAATGTCGTCGATTAGTTTCGCAACACAATGTTGGCGTTATTATCATCGATTATTTGCAACTCATGACCGCGGGTTCGGATTCGAAAGGCGGAAATCGGGAACAAGAAATTAGTACCATTTCGCGTTCCTTAAAAAGTATTGCTAAAGAATTGAACGTTCCCGTAATTGCCTTGAGTCAGTTGAGTCGGGCCGTTGAAACCCGTGGAGGGTCAAAACGTCCTTTGCTTTCCGATCTTCGTGAATCGGGGGCCATTGAACAAGATGCGGATATTGTGAGTTTCATTTATCGCCCCGAATACTACGGACTAACCGAGTGGGATGATGAAGAGCACACTCCTTGTGACGGACAAGCCGAATTCATTTTGGCCAAACACCGTAACGGGGCATTGGATGAGGTGAGACTCAAGTTCGTTGGTCATTTGGCTAAATTCACCAACCTCGAAGAGTTCAGTTTTTCGGGTGGCGGAGACTTTTTGCAATCGAGCATGAATAATGATGATTTCAACAACAACGACGACGATTTTGACCATTTCTAATAAGCGCTTTTACACCTTTGTTTTTCTTCTTTTGAGCATGACGACGATGGCGCGTCATATTCTGATCCCCATGGACGAAGTGTCTCAAAAAAATCACTTGAAAGCCTATGGTGTTGCCTTTTGGGTTCTAGAGCGAGAAGTGGAGATTCAGTGGTTACTAAATTATCGAGGAGGTAGTTTTATGATGCCCTACGGAGAGCAAATTGAGCGAGAATGTATCATTCGCGGCGTCAGTTATGAGCTCATTGCCGATGTTCAAGCAAATCAAATATTTGCTGAAATTGCTTCACCCGAAGTAAACATGGATGCTGTTAAACTTGAAAAAGCGCCAAAAGTAGCTGTGTATTCGCCTAAAACGGCGCAGCCCTGGGACGATGCCGTGACGCTGGCATTAACTTATGCCGAAATCCCATACGACGTTGTTTATGATGAAGAGGTCATGAGCGATCTTCTATTGTTGTACGATTGGCTGCATTTGCACCACGAAGATTTTACGGGTCAATATGGACGCTTTTACCGCGCGTTTAAGAACGCGCCATGGTATATTGAGCAAAAGCGCGATTCGGAAGCGCGTGCGGCTGCTTTGGGCTTTAACAAGGTGAGCGAAGCAAAAAGGGCCGTTGCTCTTAAGATTCGCAACTTCACCCTGGCGGGTGGATTCCTATTTGCCATGTGTTCGGCAACAGATAGTTATGATATTGCCTTGGCGGCTCAAGGAGTTGATATTTGCGAGTATATGTTCGATGGCGACCCAGCAGATCCGTCGGCTCAATCGAAACTCGACTATACTCAAAGCTACGCTTTTGAGAATTTCCGATTGAGCATGAATCCGAACGAATACGAATTTTCAAATATTGACGCTACGAATAGTCGGCCCCGAAAACCGGAGCAAGATTTCTTCACTCTTTTCGATTTTAGCGCGAAATGGGATCCAGTACCTACGATGCTTTGCCAAAATCACACTCGGGTGGTTAAAGGATTTATGGGACAAACTACTGCCTATCGCAATGAAGTCTTAAAACCTGATGTGCTCATACTAGGGGAAAATAAAGGATGGGGTGAAGCGCGCTATATCCACGGGGAAATGGGTGAGGGAACGTGGACTTTTTACGGTGGCCATGATCCCGAAGACTATCAGCATATGGTGGGTGATCCTAAAACCGAATTGGAATTACATCCCAATTCACCCGGGTATCGACTGATTCTGAACAATATTTTGTTCCCCGCTGCAAAAAAGAAGAAACAGAAAACGTAATTTCTTAAGTTGTTTCCGCTCGGACATTAAGGGTCGTAATCGACGTGTCAACATGGGGTTCAACTCGCTCACTTTGGGTAGTGAGCACACTTCCTTCTCATCGCTCAAGAATCCAGCAATATCATTTAGTTATAGAAGGACCAGCTCAATCCGAATCGGATAACGAAGTCGGTTGTTGGGTAATGGGGTGCGTTAAAGTATCGATAGTCGAACCACCCGGCATTAATATGTTCAAGAGTTAGAAACGCGGTTAGCTCGCGCACTTGAGCATTTAAAAAGAAATCAAAGTAGGGGTAGTTTCCTATTGCTATTTCATCTTGCCGGTAAAAGAGTCCGGTCGACGGCCGATAAGCATTACCATTGAATTCGGTGGTGTAATTTAGTGTTACACCCATTTGCAGATGTAGAGGTTTATCTTTAAAAAGGTATTGATTGAGGTACAAACTACTTCGAAGCACCACTGCCGGCAGATCTATAGACACGGCATCAATGGCCTGATACATCACTTCGTTATCCCAATTGAATGCACCAAGCGAAAGGCCTTTCATCGCTTTTATTTGAAGTACGCTCTCGAATTGGCCCGATTGAGTAGCGATGGATCCTGAATCTTGAAAGAACGGTACATTATCCATACCCGTATAGTCGATGCTCAGCGCCTCACGGCGCGATGTTCTCTGCAAAGACCCTCCCATTTGAAGTACGTTAAAGGAGTATATGTCGGTATCCCATTGATCGTGGTTTCCGGAAAAGGATAGATAATACTTCCCTGGGGTGAGTAATTGCCAATGGGCGTAGGTTTTCCACGAGAGGCTCGATCCGCCCGTGAGGGCGCCACCGAAATACGTGTTGGCGGCATCCGGACCCGAAATACCTTTAATCACTTTTCCGTGAAGGGTGGCAAAGGGAAGTTCGTACTTTAAAAATCCTTCTATTCGGAGGTTTTGGTTATTGTATTCTGGCCGATCTCCACCTCGGTACGCAAAATACTCGTGTGTTAATCCGCCCGATAGGGTGAGTCCTTCAAACAAATTATAGGTGAGTCCGACGGTATTTGACAAGCGTCCAAAGTACGTACTATCGAGTGTTGCGGCTGTATCAAGATAGGCTGCGCCATAGTAATCAAAATTAGGAGCGATGTCATCGTAGGTGAAGGTATGGCGCATCCATTCCGCTCTGTGGTAGGCACTCAGCTTGGACACGAACACGGTATCGGGAATGGTATCGGCATCTACAAAGAATATCTGGTTCCCTCCAATGCGATAGCTGTGGTTGATTCCAATTCTGAAATGCCTCATACGGTGTTCTGCATTCGTGAGGTTCATGGGCATTACGGTTCGATCTGTTTCTTGATTTTCGGTGAAGGTGGTATCTCCAGCGAGTCCACCATGCTGTTGGGCTGAAGTCCTAACGAGCGATGCATATGCCCGCATTTTGTATCTGAGCCCAGAATACTGTGAGGTGAGTCGGAATTGATTCCAGATAGTCTCGTCATTCGGATAAAACCCCAAGCTTCGTTCGCGGTTGTAGGCCGCGGCAAAATTCCATTTCGGAGTGATATTTTGGGAGTGAATCACGTGGGTTGCTCCACCGATATTAAGGGAGCTTCGGTACGACAAATAAGTGTAGGGCGTACGCACGTTATAAAACTTTAATTCATGAGAGTCATCATAAACATCAGCAAAAGTGCTTAGCCCTAATTGTGCCCCAATTTGATAATTGAGTTTGAATACGGTTGGCTGGAGGGCTTGATTGATGTTGGTGAGACGGTAATAACCAAAAAGTGGCTGTTGGGAAGCGTTGAGCTCGTATTGAGCCTTTATAGAGAGAACGGTATCTACAAAAGTGAAAGATTCACTTTGTAATGGATTGTCTGTGATTGTAAAATGGCTGTGACTTGGCGGGGTGAGCGTGTCCTGTGCTCGCCCGGATAGGGAGCACGATAGTAGAATAAGGATGGACAAAATCGGTCTCATTGGCCGAAGATAGAATAAAAAAAAAGCCCTTCCGATAGGGAAGGGCTTTTTGAAAAGCGGCGACGACATACTCTCCCGGATGTTACTCCAGTACCATCTGCGCTAATGAGCTTAACTTCTCTGTTCGGAATGGGAAGAGGTGGGCCTCA
>CBFHRK010000031.1:0-22673 GCA_965658225.1 Flavobacteriales bacterium
AAATAAGCGCTTATTGAACCGAGAATGACATGAAGATTGACCCTATTGGTTTTGGCGATCTGAACAATGATTCGAAGGGTGAGCGAAGAGAAGAAGAAAATGACAACCATCGCTGCTAAAATTCGACCTTCAAAGGGTGAATCAGTGAGCGCCACCAGCTGAGCTATGATGGCAAACACCCCCAAAAATACCCATCGCCGATTCTTTCTGTTTTCTGGATCCAGCGTATACATCGCGGCAACCAGAATAACCAGTATAATGAACGTAAACACCCAATTCTCAGCCTTGGTATGATCGGCGACAGCGATACCAAAGAGCCCCATAATAGCAGTACTCAGAAGCACTAAATACGGCTCTTTTAAAATCGCCAAAAATCTTCTGCGGTACGAGGTCATTTTTTAGGTGCTAATTCAGGAATTTGTCCAGGGACTTGAGGAATCGGACTTTGACTTAATTCGGCAAAGACGTCGTTCAGTTCCTTTTGAATCGATTTCAATTCATCTAATACTTTGGGTAATTCGTTTCGAACAAAGGCCGCGTTTTTCTTTTGTTGCTCCGTTGGTTCGGTACGAACATTCCAAGCATAGTAGGTCGAAGTTCCCAATCGACCCGATAAGCTCGGAGTAGTTGCAAAGTCCCGACTCGAAAGTGTTTCATCGCCATTTAGAGTGACCGAAACATCGTATAGACGCAAGCGAAGCGCTTCTAACTGATTCGCCCGCTCTGTGTTAAAGTCTGGACTCTGTTGCACCAAGGCACGAATAGAAGCCCATTGGTTTTCGATGTCATTTCGTGCATTGCGAGCTCCCGAAGCTACTCGATTCAGTTCGCGCAGTTCATAGTAGAAATCTTCTAATTCGTCTCGATCTGCTGCCGGAATACTGAGATTATTTAGCGGAACACAGTTAATAGGAGTTGGTTCAGAAAGTGCTTGTACACCGTTTGAGTCCACTTGGTGTAGCGATACATAATACGTTCCAGGTCCGGCCGGAAAACTACCGCCCGTTTCGTAGAATTCTTTTAACGGATCATTGTCAATAGGTGAAAGGGACGCGTATTCAAAGTCCCAGGTGATCGATTGAATTCCCTTTCGCGCAGGAGCTTTTAGTCGACGGACTAAATTTCCACCTTCATCTTTGATATCGAAGAATAAGTAGGGAGCTTCTTCAGTATCTTCTGCCCGAAGGGCGTCGTAACTCGGATATGGCGTATCGTTCCCATCTTTTGCGAGTGCTGCTTCTGCTTTTTTTCGCGCACCCTTTCGGGTCGATAGGCTCTCTTTCACATAATAAGTAATCGTTGCGCCAAAAGTTGGATTATCAGCGGCCCACCACGTTTCCCCTTTGAATCCATTTTTCCCGTAAATATTTGGCGAAGCTTCCCGGTACATAAGGGCATCGGCAGGTTCAAATATATGGGCAGCATTCTGCATCAAATCTTCGCTTAATTCGCGCATGGGTGCATAGTTGTCGAGCACGTAAAAACCTCTTCCAAAACTCGCCAACACTAAATCGTTGTGCTCGGGTTGAATTTCCATATCGCGCACGGCTATGGTAGGTAAACCGCTTTTGAGTTGTACCCAGTTTTGCCCGCCATCAATACTTACGAATGCCCCGAACTCGGTTCCGGCGAAAAGTAGATTCGGATTTTCATGATCTTCGGCGATGCAGTAAACCGAACCGCGCTCGGGCAAGTTACTTGCAATGGAAGTCCAACTCGTTCCGCGGTCGGTGCTCTTCAATAGATACGGTTTGAAATCGCCGTTTTTGTGGTTGTTGAAAACAGCGTAAACAGTATTGGTATCGTGCTGCGAGGCCAATAAATAATTCACATACGTACGTTCAGGAACTCCTGGAAAGCTTGAATACGTTTTCCATGATAATCCGTCGTTACCGGTGACATGAATCAATCCATCATCTGATCCCGCGTAGATGAGTCCAGCCGAAACAGGGCTCTCATGCAACGCAACGAGTGCTCCGTAAATACTGGTCGATTTGTTTTTCATAACGGCATCTACGCTCCAAATGCGGTCCATTACTGGAAAGGTATTACGGTCAAATCCGGCCGTTAGGTCGCCCGAAATAGCTTGCCACGATTGACCTCGGTCATCACTTTTATAAAGCTTATTTGCTCCAAAATACAAGCGAGTGTGGCTGTGCGGACTAATAATCAATGGCGCGTCCCAGTTGTAAACCAATGCGTCTTCACCGGGTTTGGGCATCGGTTTAATGTCGGTGCGTTCCCCCGATTGACGATCGTATCGCACAAGGTAACCGTACTGACTTTGAGCGTAAATAATATTCGGATCGGTGGGGTCTACTTGTGTTTCGAATCCGTCGCCGCCTTTGGTCAAGAACCATTTTTCATTCGGAATCCCCGAATTGTCAATAGTTCGTGAAGGCCCGCCCATACTGAAGTTGTCTTGAGTTCCGCCGTAAACATTGTAAAACGGCTTTGCACGGTCAAGACTAACTTTATAAAACTGAATGATAGGTAAGTTGGGGTGGTATTTCCAAGTTTTTGCTCGGTCAAAGGTTTCGTAAATACCTCCGTCGCATCCGGCGAGCATGTAGTTGTCATCTTTCGGATCGATCCAAAGGCAATGATTGTCGACATGCTTGTTTCGCTCGCCCGTCGCTTCAAAATTCTTTCCTCCGTCGCGGGTTACATATCCGTAGGTATTCATTACAAAAACCGTTTCCGGATCGGTAGGGTGGGCCACTAGCTCTTGATAATAGTTTCCGCTGGTGCTGAGATCATTTACTTTACTCCAGCTTTCACCGCGATCGGTACTTTTAAAGAACCCGCCGTTGTCGTAGGCCGCTTCAATGATGGCGTACAAAATATCGGGATTCGTTGGCGCCACGGCCAATCCAATTCGACCGACATCACCAGAGGGGAGGCCAGAGGTTAATTTGGTCCAATTGGCACCACCGTCGGTCGATTTGTAAAGCGCTGATTCAGGTCCGCCCGAGATATAAGTAAATACGTGACGTCGACGTTGGTGTGCGGTAGCGTATAGCACGTCTGGATTGCGCGGATCGAGGTGTATTTCGTTGAATCCGGTATTTTCGGATACCTCAAGTACTTTGTTCCAAGTGGTACCACCGTCTACGGTTTTGTAGATTCCTCGGTCGCCCCCAGCGCTCCAAAGAGGGCCGTAAGCGGCGACATAAACAACGTCGCTATTTCTAGGGTCAACGGCAATCATACCAATGTGTTCCGACTCTTTGAGGCCCATGTTTTTCCAACTTTTACCGCCGTCTTTACTGAGGTAAACTCCGTCTCCATACGCGACCGATCGCTGGTTGTTGTTTTCTCCTGTTCCTACCCAAAGAACATGTTCGTTGTTTGGGTCCATAGTAATACATCCGATTGAATAGGAGCCTTGTCCGTCAAAAATAGGGGAGTAGGTTGTTCCCGCGTTGGTCGTTTTCCATACACCTCCGCTGGCCACGGCCACGTAATATTCAGAACGGTTATTTGGGTTTACGGCGAAGTCCGCAATTCGGCCCGAGGTTAGGGCCGGACCTAAATTCCGAAAAGAAAAAGTGCCGAGGTCACTCGATTTTAGCCAATAGCTCGATTCTTTCTGACTGAAACTGGTTAAACCGATTAGTATGAGAGAAAGTGTGATGAGTTTTTTCATGTAGTGAATTTTCAGGAGGCCCTAATTTAAGAGAAATATATAGGATGTAAGGCATGACGCTTTTGACCGCTTGGCAATAAAAAAGCCCCTCCGATTTTTATCGAAAGGGCCTTTGTTTTTTTCGCCCTCTCGGGCGGATCCTAAACTTCGTCTTAAGCTCCTAACTTCGCTTGAAGTCCTTGATCCAAAGCAGCCAAGAAATCCTCAGTAGTAAGCCAATGCGTTTCATTCATCTCTTTACCGTGAATAAGAAGTGCTAAATCTTTGGTCATTTTTCCACCTTCTACGGTTTCTACACAGACTTCTTCCAATGCGGTAGCAAAGTCAACTAAAGCGTTATTTCCATCTAGTTTTCCTCTGTGCGCCAAACCGCGTGTCCAGGCAAAAATGGAAGCAATAGGGTTCGTACTTGTTTTCTTACCCTGCTGGTGTTGACGGTAATGACGTGTAACTGTTCCGTGCGCAGCTTCCGCTTCCATCACTTCTCCGTCCGGAGTCAAAAGCGTAGAGGTCATTAATCCTAAAGAACCAAAACCTTGAGCCACCGTATCAGATTGAACATCACCGTCGTAGTTCTTACACGCCCATACGAAGCCTCCGTTCCATTTTAGTGCCGCAGCGACCATGTCGTCGATTAAGCGGTGCTCGTAGGTAATACCTGCTTCTGCGAAGCGATCTTGAAATTCAGCTTCAAAAACTTCCTGGAAGATGTCTTTGAAACGACCATCATATGCCTTGAGGATAGTGTTTTTAGTAGATAGGTATAAAGGCCATTTTTTCGTCAAGGCCTGATTCATACAAGAACGTGCAAATCCGTAAATAGACTCATCGGTATTGTACATACTCATAGCGACTCCGCCATCGCCTTCAAAATTATAAACGTCCCAAGTTGTTACCTCGCCGTTTTCGGCTTCAAAACTCATGGTAAGTTTACCTTTTCCTTTGATTACGGTATCTGTAGCGCGGTATTGATCACCGAAGGCATGACGACCAATACATATTGGTTTTGTCCAACCAGGGACCAAACGAGGCACGTTGCTCATAATAATTGGTTCACGGAAAACGGTTCCACCAATAATGTTTCGGATGGTTCCATTTGGCGAACGCCACATCTTTTTTAGTTCAAATTCTTCAACGCGTGCTTCATCCGGAGTAATGGTGGCGCATTTAATTCCGACCTTGTGCTCAATTACAGCTTTAGCCGCGTCTACAGTGATTTGGTCATCCGTTTCATCGCGCTTCTCAACGCTTAAGTCGTAGTACTTAATATCAATGTCGAGGTAGGGAAGGATCAATTTATCTTTGATGAATGTCCAGATAATACGGGTCATTTCATCGCCATCCATTTCAACTACAGGGTTGGCGACTTTAATTTTTGTGAAGCTCATAAGACTGTCGGATTTAAAACGTGATTCGTTTGAAGAGCAGCGAAATTAAGAAAAACAGAGCCAATTTCCTCGCGAAGCGGAAACGCGATTAAACGTACTTAATACGTTTAAAAGTCGATATCCAAATCGAGTCGCTGCCTTAAGTCGAGCAGCGCTGGGTTTTTATCTGCCATATGCTTGAACTTTTCTTGAGGCGTGTAGAGTTGTTTTACCTCCTCCATTTCAAGCACTAAAGTTTCGAGTTGAAAGTGGAAATTATTTAAGCGCGTTCTCAAAAACTCCATCAACTCGGGTTTTTCGCGTTCCAGTTCGTTTTTCTGAATGTTGTTTTCTACTTCAAACGTTGCTTTGAAATCAGCTCCTAACACTGGTCGGCGTTTGTTCAAGGTATTCATCATGCTCCATTTCTGTTCCGATTTCAGTTTGTCACAATAGAGATCCCAATAATGAAACAGTTGATCGGCTGTGAATGGGTCGGCCGGACCTTTAGGGCCGGAATCTTCAACAACTGGCTTTTCTTCTTCCTTTTTTTCCTGTTCCGCCATCATGTCGGAGATCGAAAGGGTGGTTCTTCTCCCTAATTTCGTTCGTGCCGGTGATTTAGGAGCAGTCGGAGTATTTGGTTCAGGTCGTTTTTCAGCAGTCTTTGATATGGGAGTATCGTCAGAGGGAAGCGATTCCGGAGGAGCTTTTTTGGAAGTTTCTGCTGAAACAGGAATGGCTTGAGGTTCGGGTTCCGCCGGAGTAATTGTTTCGGCGGCTTTATTCTCCGCAGAAGGTGCTTCAATCGGTGCGCTTTCGGCGGAAGCTTTTTCCTGGTGAGGAGTATGAGCTGCAGGAGAAGAGGGTTCCGAATCAGTTGTAGATCCGGAGTAGTTCTTCTTTGCCTCATCGGGCCTGAGAATTTCTGGTTTATCAGTTACTTTTTTTTTTAGTTCCGAAGTAAGGGAACACAGCTGCATCAGGGTCACTTCAACGAGGAGGCGCTGGTTGCCACTGTTTTTGTATTGTATATCGGCCGTGTTTACTTGTTCGAGGGCCGGGACTAAGAACCCGAGAGAACATTGAGCGGATTGATCGCGGTATCGATCTTTTATTTTATCACCTACTTCGAGGAGTTTCAAAGTACCCGGATCGCGGCAAACGAGCAAGTTTCTGAGATGTTCGGCAAGGCCATTCAAAAACAGATGGCCGTCGAAACCTTTTTTCAAAACAACATCAAAGAGGAGGAGACTCGAGGATATATCTTGCTCTAATAAGTGGTCAACTGCTTTGAAGAAGTAGTCGTAATCGAGCATGTTGAGCTGCTCAATTACATCGTTATAGGTCAAGGTGTTTCCGGTGAAACTTACCATCCGATCGAAGATCGAAAGGGCATCGCGCATGGCTCCGTCGGCCTTTTGTGCAATGATATGGAGGGCATCTGGTTCTGCGGTAACTCCTTCTTTTCCAGCGACGTATTCAAGGTGTCCTACAATATCCTCGATACTAATTCGATTGAAGTCGAATATTTGAACACGCGATAGGATCGTCGGAATAATCTTGTGCTTTTCGGTCGTTGCCAAAATGAAGAGCGCATGTGCGGGCGGTTCTTCAAGTGTTTTCAGAAATGCGTTGAATGCATTTGTGCTGAGCATGTGCACCTCATCGATGATATAGATTTTATATCGGCCCGTTTGAGGGGCGAATCGAACTTGATCGGTAAGATTTCGAATGTCGTCCACCGAATTGTTGGAGGCCGCATCGAGTTCAAAAATATTGAACGAAAAATCGTCTTCTCCGCCCGTTAGGGCGACGGAAGCATCGTCTAAATTGACTGCTTTTGCCAGAATTCGGGCACAAGTTGTTTTACCTACACCGCGTGGACCGCAAAAAAGAAGGGCCTGCGCGAGGTGATTATTCTTGATTGCGTTTTGCAGCGTATTCGTGATAGACTGCTGTCCCACAACGCTTTCGAAGTTCTGAGGTCTGTATTTTCGTGCCGAAACGATGAATTGCTCCATGAAGCAAATATAAAAGGCCTGCTCTTTTTGGGCCTCAATCGGCCCGATGAGTTATGAACAGAATATAAAACACCGTGCCCGTTGTGGCTTAAGGGTGAATTAATTATCTTTGCCGTCCGTTTTTACGGACTAGTTAATTAATTGATTATCAACTAAACGATTCTGAGATGTCAAATCAGTATGAAACCGTTTTCATCTTACATCCCGTTTTATCTGAGGACCAGATAAAGGAGACGGTAAAAAAGTTCCAGGATCTTCTCAAAGCCGGTGGCGCTGAGATGGTTTCCAAGGAAGACTGGGGGCTCAAGAAATTGGCCTATCCCATTCAAAAGAAAAAAAGTGGATTTTACCATTTGCTCGAGTTCAAAGCTCCGGGCGAATTAATCGAAGGTTTTGAGACCGAAATGCGCCGTGACGAGCGTATCATGCGTTTCTTGACTGTTCGTATGGATAAATTCCACGTAGCTTACGCCGAAAGTCGTCGTAAGAGGTTGTCGAACAAAAAACAGGAGGCATAATCATGGCAGATGGAATTATGAAAGAAGCCCAATCGAAGGGCGGAGGTCAGGGAGACATTCGTTATTTGACGCCCCTGAGTATCGAAACTGGAAGCAAGCAGAAATACTGCCGCTTCAAAAAAGCAGGTATTCGATTTATCGATTACAAGGATCCAGATTTCTTATTGAAATTGGTAAACGAGCAGGGAAAAATTCTTCCTCGTCGTTTGACTGGAACATCACTGAAGTACCAACGCAAAGTTGCTACTGCGATCAAGCGTGCGCGTCACTTGGCGCTTATGCCGTACGTAGCAGATATGCTTAAATAATTGCCGACATGGATATTATCTTAAAACAAGACGTTGAGAACCTAGGGTTCAAAGACGATATCGTTTCGGTAAAGCCAGGATATGGCCGTAACTACCTACTTCCGCAAGGAAAAGGTATTCAGGCAACTCCTTCAGCAGTGAAAATGCTTGAAGAGACTTTGCGCCAACGCGCTCATAAAGAGGCAAAACTTATCGAAGATGCGAACAAAACAGCAGAGCAACTGCGTGCTGCGGAGATCGTATTAAAAGGAAAAGTGGCTAAGGGAAGCAACAAACTTTTCGGATCCATAACTACCACGAATATCTCAGAAGCTTTAGAAGCTATGGGGCATAGTGTAGATCGCAAGTACATTCAAATTACTGGTGGTTCTGTAAAGTCATTAGGACGTTACAACGCAACCATTCGCTTACACCGTACGGTGAATGTGGAAGTTTCATTTGATGTAGTTGCTGAATAAGCACGGAGCATTATATTTTTTGAAAACCCCGCTCAAGGCGGGGTTTTTTATGCCCATAAGTTTAATCTATTAATGATTTATAGATTAATCATAAGGTTTCAAGGTGTTTTCCTATTTTGAACCCTCACAAGAATCAATTAGTGGAAAATGAGTTATCAGATACAAACTTTCGACGAGTATCAGGAACAGTACAAAAAGAGTGTTGATGATCCATCAGCCTTCTGGGATAGTATAGCTGACCATTTTCTATGGACAAAGAGATGGGATAAAACATTTGAATCCGATTTTTCGAAACCCAACGTGAAATGGTTTACAAATGCCAAATTGAATATAACAGAGAATTGCCTCGACCGACATTTAAAGGATAGAGGAAATAAACTGGCCATTATTTGGGAGCCCAATGATCCGAAAGAGCGCTTCATTCGCTGGACGTATAAAGAATTGTACGAACGCGTTTGTCAATTCGCCAATGTGCTCAAAAAACACGGGGTTAAAAAAGGTGATCGCGTGGCGGTGTATATGCCAATGGTTCCTGATTTAGCCGTAGCTACCTTAGCCTGCGCCCGAATAGGGGCTATTCATTCTGTAGTATTTGCGGGTTTTTCTGCGACTAGTTTGGCCGATCGTATCAATGACTCTGAGTGTTCAATGGTTTTGACTTCGGACGGACTCTACAGAGGGGCAAAGGAGATTCCCGTAAAGGCAGTAGTAGATGAAGCGCTTGAAAATTGTCCGAGCGTTAAAACAGTTTTGGTAGTTGAACGCACCCAATGGTCGGTGAAAATGAAGGAAGGACGCGACTATTGGCTCCATGAAGAAATGGAAGGTATCTCCAAGGAATGTTCGGCAGAGCCGATGGATTCTGAAGATATGCTCTTTATTCTCTATACCTCTGGATCTACCGGTAAACCCAAAGGAGTTGTACATACCTGTGGTGGGTATATGGTATACGCGGGCTATAGCTTTGCCAATGTATTTCAATACCAAGAATCGGACATTTATTGGTGTACTGCCGATGTTGGTTGGATTACGGGTCATACCTACATTGTATATGGGCCTTTGTTGAATGGGGCTACCACCCTAATGTTCGAGGGGGTTCCCACGTATCCATCGCCTGGACGTTTTTGGCAGGTGTGCGATAAGCATTCTGTAAATCAATTTTATACCGCGCCAACCGCCATTAGAGCTTTAATGGCGCACGGTGAGGATCATGTACTCTCGTACGGACTATATTCGCTTCGGGTACTCGGAAGCGTTGGTGAACCTATTAATCAAGAGGCATGGGAATGGTACTATATTCACGTGGGAAAGGAGCGCTGCCCAATAGTCGATACCTGGTGGCAAACGGAAACGGGCGGAATAATGATTTCAGGATTAGGTGATTTATCGCCGATGAACCCTTCGCACGCTGGATATCCACTCCCAGGCGTTCAGCCGGTATTACTGGATGCAAAAGGAAATGAAATAAAAGAGAATGAAGTCGAAGGGTACTTATGTATTAAACATCCGTGGCCATCAATGCTTCGCACGACGTACGGCGATCATGAAAGATGTCGCGCAACCTATTTCTCACATTACAATGGTTACTACTTTACAGGAGATGGGGCAAAAAGAGATAAAAATGGGATGTATCGAATTATTGGAAGAGTTGATGACGTTATAAATGTTTCAGGGCATAGATTCGGAACTGCAGAAATTGAAAATGCAATAAACGCTAACAGTAAAGTTGCAGAGAGTGCGGTCGTAGGTTTTCCCCATCCAATTAAAGGGCAAAGCATATATGCGTATGTCCTTCCTAAATCAACAATCGAAAATGAAGATGTTTTAAGGGCGGAAATTATCGAAACGGTGGTCGCCGAAATAGGTAGAATTGCCAAGCCTGAGAAGATTCAGTTTGTTCCAGGGTTACCTAAAACTCGCTCGGGTAAAATTATGCGACGAATATTAAGGAAGGTTGCTGAAGGAGATACGAGTAACTTAGGAGATATTTCAACTTTATTAGATCCAGATGTAGTTGAAGTAATTAAAGAAAACGCCCTTTAGTGGTCTTGATAAAAACTAATATGAATATTCAAATGACAGGAAATCTAGGAATGCTGCTTTTGGCACTTGGAGTTTTAGGAATTACCTCAAAATCTCTACACGCCCAGGCCCTTTATTCTTCTCAAGAATCATTGAATCGCGTTTGGAGTAATCCGGCCGAAACCGCTTTTACGACCATAGGTGGACTACGAATTAACTCGAGGTTACAAAGGATTTCGGGTGTGTCGGGTGTACCTTATCAAACGTATTGGGTTACGAATGAAAACCGCGTGAACGATTGGTTCTCCACAGGAGTGTCCTTTTATTACGATTTAGATGGTTCGGCATTGAATCGTTTTCAGTTTGGCGTGCCTTTAGCGGCACGATTTGGAGAAGAGGTCCAGTGGTCGGTCGGAGTCACCCCCTATGCTCACCTAAGCTATTTCGGTTCGAATACGGGAAACCCTATAGAAACCCCGGGTGGGTTCCCGGCCGAAAACGAATGGATATGGAACGCCGGTGCACACCTTGGTGGAGCATTGAAATGGAACGGCCTCCACTTAGGAACAGCCTTTTTTAACGGGGTTCACACTACAAATGATTTTACTGAGTACGAAGTTGCGCGCGTTTACGGAAGTTATCGTTTCGCCCTTCAAGAGGGAATGGAACTAGAACCAGTAGCGACCTTGCGATTTAATGAGCAAGCCGACGTCACTGATATTGGTGCGCATTTGTGGTTGCAAAATGCGATCCTCGTAGGGGCTCATTTCAGAAGTGCCAGTAATGATTACGGAAACTGGCTAGTTCTGCAATTAGGCTACTCAGTAATTAACCAGTTCGAATTCTATACCTCTTTCGACTTTGATATTGGGACTACCCAATTTCCAGGATTTACCGCGGAAATTGGTCTCCAGTACAGCTTCAACGATTAGTCGATCCAGTCGGCTACAAATAAGTTCGTAGCTCGAGTACCGCCATTCACACGATTACTTGCGAATACAAGTTTAGTTCCGTCAAATGAGAACATAGCAAATGCGTCGAATTGACTGTCGTAGGTGATTTGCTCTAAACCGGTTCCATCAACGTTAATCATGAACAAGTTAAACGGGAAACCGCGCTTACTTGCATGATTGGAACTGAAGATGATTTTTTCCCCACTAGGGTGAAAAAATGGTGCCCAGTTTGCATTTCCAAGGTCTGTAACCTGTTTTAAATCAGATCCATCAGCATTGCACACGTATATTTCCATATTCGTTGGCTCCACCATGCCTTTTTCCAATAGTCCTTTATACTTGGCAATTTCTTCATCCGTCTTGGGACGCGAAGAGCGGAATACAATTTGACTTCCGTCTGGAGAGAAAAAGGCACCGCCGTCATATCCTAACTCATCGGTGATTTGTACGATATCCGTTCCGTCAATATTCATTGTATACAGCTCAAGATCGCCGGAGCGAGTAGAAGTAAATACAATTCGATCTCCGTTTGGACTTACGGTGGGTTCAGCATCGTAACCCGGTCCGCTCACCAAGGTATCCAATACGTTCCCATTAAGGTCGGCTACGAAAATGTCGAAAGTCTCATAAATAGGCCATACGTACGCCCCGCTTTCACCGCGTTCGGGTTCATCTGGGCAAGCATCACCACCCATATGTGTTGAGCTGTAAATGATGGTTGTATCGCCCGGTAAGAAATACGAACAAGTGGTGCGTCCTAATCCGGTACTTAATAATGGCGGAGCAACGTCCGCTTGTGTTCCTTCGTCTAAGTCCATGTAATAAATTTGGTCGCAGTCGGCACCCCATGCTTTAGAATTCGATTGAAAAACCAATTTCTGGTCGTCAAAACTAAAATATCCTTCAGCGTTGTCGGCGCCAAATGTGAGTTGACGAATATTTCCTAAATGCTTTTCTTGAGGATAGTGCAGCATCGTTTCGTAGGTGCCACCCGTCATTTTTTCCGAGGTTACCGTCGAATCTACTTCAGCGGGTTTACCTTCCGAAGGTGCATTATTTTGACAAGAAATGAAGGCAATAGCTAATAAAGCGGAAAGAGTCCATTTTCCAGCAGTAGCGAAAGGGGTGTTAAAAGTCATCTTATATTATTAAGAGTTTTGAATATTTGCGATTGCAGCATTAGCGCGTTTGAAGGCTGTTTTGTTCTTGTAGTTAAACCATTTTTTTCCAAATACTTTCCGAAGGGCGTCGTCTATATGAGTTGCCATGCCCACTTTCCATAGACCCAGCAAACGGGTCGACCATTTTGGGCTGAGCGATCTTAAACTCATTGCGAATCCCCCTTCGAGATATTCGATATGATGCCACCATCCACTTGGAATAAAGAGTGTATCGCCCATCTCGAGCACCGTGCTTTCGCCTTTAACATAATTTAAGGCAGGAAATTTTTCATAATCTGGATGATCCACATCTACTTGACTATGAACGCCGAAAGGAAAACGATAAAGAAGGTCGCTCATTTTTGGAGAAAAGAGCACCACCCTTTTTTCACCGTGAAATTGGGTCAAGAACACATTGGACATGTCCATGTCTTGATGAATACGCACAATGGAGTTTTTTCCACCGAAAAAGGTGAAAGGCAGTTTTTTAATCCAGTTCTTATTAATGGAAGGAAATTTGAAATCCTCTCTAAGACTCGGATTGTGTTTGAAAATATTAAAAAGGAAAATTCGTTTATTCGTTGGCTCCTTTTCTATTAAATCTAGGTAGTCTGCGAATCGCATGTGCATATCAGGTGCCTTGTACGAACGATCTACCTTTTCTGGAATGTCATCAAATATACCCACCTGAAGATCGCCCATTTCTTTTCGGAAAAAATCCATGGTCCACTTCGAGTAAGCGATTTCATTTTTTAGTAACCCGCGAATTACCACTGGTTTATTGGGTAATAAGTAGTTTTTACGGAATTGATCTGCATTAATTTCATCGACCTCAAATCGGTCAATGGGTTTGCTGAAATCTATCGCCATATTACAACGTTGTTTAGTTCACGCAAAATTAAATACCCGTGTAATTACTCGGACTGATTTTCATCATCTCCAGTTTTACATTTTCAGAAACATTCAGCGACTGAATAAAGTCGGCAATACTTTCTGCGGTTATTTGATCATTCGTTCTTGTTAGTTCTTTCAGTGTTTCATACGGCTTTGAGAATCCTTCCCTTCTCAAGATATTCTGAATGGCCTCGGCTACCACGGCCCAATTGCTTTCTAAGTCTTGGGCAATTTTATCAGGGTTGAGCAAGAGCTTGTTCAATCCCTTAAGTGTGCTCAATATACTAAGTAATCCATGTGCTAAAGGCATTCCAACATTTCTCAATACGGTTGAATCCGTAAGGTCGCGCTGCAAGCGAGATACGGGTAGCTTGGCAGCTAGATGTTCAAGCAAGGCATTAGCAATGCCAATGTTTCCTTCACTGTTTTCAAAGTCAATAGGATTTACCTTGTGCGGCATAGCAGAGCTTCCAATTTCACCCGCTTTAATCTTCTGTTTGAAATAATCCATGGAGATATACGTCCACATATCTCGATCAAGGTCAAGCAGAATCGTATTCATTCTTTTTAGCCCATCAAAAAAAGCAGCGAAATAGTCGTAGTGCTCAATTTGAGTGGTTGGCCAAGAATGTGATAATCCCAATTTCGATTCTACAAAATGGGTCCCAAAATCTTTCCAATTCGTTTCCGGATATGTAACTACATGAGCGTTGTAATTCCCAGTTGCACCGCCAAACTTCGCGGCAAAAGGGATGCGCAATAGCTCCTTCAATTGATTTTCCAAGCGAACAGCAAATACTTCAATTTCTTTTCCCAAGCGAGTAGGGGAGGCCGGTTGACCATGCGTGCGGGCCAACATAGGAATGTGCTCCCATTCTGCTGCGAGCTCTTTTAATCGTTCGATCAATTGCTGAATAGCCGGTAAATAGACGTCGTTAAAACCTTCCTTTGTACTGAGCGGAATGGCTGTATTGTTGATGTCCTGACTCGTTAAACCAAAGTGAACGAATTCAATATGCTTTTCTAATCCTAACTCGGGAAACCGCTTTTTAATGAAGTACTCAACCGCTTTCACGTCGTGATTGGTAACCTTCTCCGTTTCTTTGATTTCGCTAGCGTCATCCTCTGTGAAGTTTTGATACATGGCTCGCAGACCTTCGAACGAAGATTCAGGCACATCGGCCAACTCGGCAACTCCTGACTCACAAAGCGCAATGAAATATTCGATTTCAATTAAAACACGGTAGCGTATTAAACCATACTCCGAAAAGTAGGGGGCTAAAGCGTTAACTTTGTTTCTGTAACGTCCGTCAATAGGTGAAATGGCAGTGAGCGCATTCAATTTCATAAGGCTCTAATTAGGGCGCAAAGGTAGTAAAAAGGCTCAGAATTTGGTATCATTGCAAGCAAGCTCAAGCTCCATGGATCAAGTCCGCGTTAGCGCTGTTTCTTACCTCAATACGCTTCCCTTTCAATACGGTTTATTTAAAGGCAACAAGCTTCCATTTATGGATGTAAGCTTGGATATTCCATCGGTTTGTGCCGATAAGCTTTTGAGTGGAGAGGCTTCGGTCGGACTCATTCCCGTTGCTGTTTTACCCAGCTTACCCGAACACAGTATCGTAACCGACTTCTGCATCGCAGCCGACGGTCCCGTTCGTACCGTTTTGCTGTATTCAGACGTTCCTGTTGAAGAAATCGAAACGATCTTTCTCGATTATCAAAGCCGCACAAGCGTGAACTTATGCCGCATACTTTGCAAAGAACATTGGAATATTGACCCCACTTTTGAATCGACAGATGCCGGATTTGAAGGAACGTTTTCTGGAACTTCAGCTGGAGTAGTCATTGGCGATCGGACCTTCTCTATGAAGCGGACCTATCAATATGTGTACGACTTGTCTGAGGTATGGAAAGAAATGACCGGGTTGCCTTTTGTATTTGCCGCTTGGGTTGCACACGCAACAGTTCCCTACCCATTTGTGCGTGCATTCAATGAAATTCTTCATTTCGGCATAGACCATCTCGATGAAGCACTCAATGACTACTTAAGCTCCCATACCGATCCCGGCAATTTACACGGCTACCTTACGGAATCAATAAAGTATCGGTGGGATGTGCAAAAACAGAAAGGACTCCAGCTATTTCTGCAAAAACTTGCGGAACTCCCTAGCCTGTAAAGCTAATCTTGGCCCTAAAAACAGTCTTTTTACGCTGTGTTGAAACCGCGTCGATTATCTGTTCATTTCCTTCCGAAGACCCCAGTAAAAGGACTTCTTCTTTGGGAAATGCCTCACCTAAATAATTCGCTTCAATTTTATTCCAGTTACTTTTCCAAGTCTCCTGGGTAAACGCATTCAATAGCCAACGAAAGTATTTAGCGTTATTCACATGGCCGTTTAGGTCCAAATCGCTTAGTGGAATATTAAATTTTCTTATTTCTCGGCCCTCCTCGGGCCGATGTATCTTTCCGGGCATTTCATCCAACGCGCTTTGTGGGTATCGCTCGAAGTCCAGGCCCGAAAGGCTTTCCAGTGGTCGCGGTTTTCTCGATTTTATGTCCATCAACACCCATGAACTCGAGGCGCGACCAATTACCTCACCTCTCCCATCAAACCATAACCAATCGCGGACAGCGAATAAACCAACCATACTCTTAGGCCACGTTTGCAGCGTAATTTCCTCGCCGAGCTTCGGGAGTTTGTCAAAAGTAACCGTGAGCCGTGTCAATGCCCAAAAGGCACCCACCTTCATTAAATCCATGAACCCAAGTCCAAGTTCTTCCGCGTGCAAGTAGGCTAACTCTTCCATTCGCTCCGCGGCCGCTTGAGGACTTAACCTCTTATTCAAATCACATTCTGAAGGCCGAATTACAAACGAATGCTTTTTTTGATTGTCCATTATTCAATGCGCTTTCCGCGCGCTTTTTCAAGAATTTCAAACCATCGAGGTCGACTCATTTCAATTTTCTCACATTCCAATAAGCTCTTCCAGCGCTCGGGTTTCGTAGATCCGACGATGGGCACGGGTTGACCCGGATGTCTTTTTATCCAGGCCAATACTTCCGCCTCCGGCGCGATGTCCGTAGAGGCACCACCTCCAAACGGACTCCAAATTTGGGCTCGTTTTCCTCCCTTGGTCATTTGATCGAGCTGACCGTTCCAAAGGGGATCCAAGTGATTCAAATTCCATTCGATCTGATTCGTTTGAAGCGGAATGTATTTATTCAAAAGATCAAATTGATGAGGTAAGAAGTTCGAAACGCCAACGGATTTCACCAGGCCTTCTTCGAGAAGCGATTGAAACGCATGGGCGACTTCTTCAGGCTTCATTAATGGATCGGGCCGATGTACTAAGAATTGATCGAGGTAATCCGTTTTGAGTCGTTCCAAGCTTCTTTTCGCGGCAAACCGGATGTAGTCGAAATCAGTATTGTAGTGCTTTACCGGTGTGTGTACGATCCCAAACTTGCTGATTATTTGAACTTCGGTTCGCTTAATGCCGCTATATTGCAGGGCTCGGCCGAATTCAGCTTCACCATTCCCTTCGCCGTAAATATCCGCTAAATCAAAACATCGCAATCCTAATTCCGCAGCAGCATTAATTTTTTCCGATTGTTCTTCGGCGGTCCAACCAGCTCCCCACGAGCCCCAGCGCATCGTTCCTAAAATAAACGGAGCTTCAATTTTCATTAATTCTTTTTCAGTTTGTACGTTTTGCTTTGGCCACCACTCCATCTGATTTCCGCGAAATAGAATCCGGCCGTGAGGCCGAGCCGCGACAAATCGATGTGGTGCATATTGCTGGCATTAATCCGGAGCGTATCTGAATAGACCACTTGGCCTTTCGACGAGTATAAAAGGAATTCAAACGTATCGTCTGGCACAAAGGCCTCAAAAGAGAGCGTTAAGTCGTCTTGAAAGGGATTGGGGTATAGTTTGAGGAAAGTAGGTTCTGGAACTTCGGAATGGGAAAGGGCCGATGCCGGAAAGGCAAAACCAAGCAATTCGTCCAAGGTAGCCCGCCATAAACCCCAACTATGGCCTTCGTGGTATTCACTCCATCGGACCGGGATACCCGCTCCAATTAGGGAATCGCGCAGGGTTCGGTTGTATAATTTGGCCGATTCATAAGTACCCCAAACCATAGCCACATTGATGCTGTCGATATTCGATAGTGCAATTACGCTGAGCGTGTGAAAGTTATCGGGCCAAAAAGCGCCACTGTGAAACCCGACATTCCCGAAAATATCATTGTGTTGAAAAGCAATCAAGGCCGAGATATTTCCGCCGAACGAATCGCCCAGCACCAAACGGGCATAGGCAACCGGATTCGTAGCGTATTCACCGTCGATAAAAGGTACGAGCTCGTTCACGAAAAAATTGGTGTATTGATCGCGCAGGCTAAAAGCATATTCTTCGTTTCGATTGGTAGGTGTCACAAAAACGCCAATCACGGGTTGAATGGAGTCAACGTGAATAAGGTTGTCTAAAACAGTTGGTGCAGAAGCCAACAAGCGGTATTCGCTTCCATCTTGAAAATAAACGGTGGGGTACTGGAGCGTGGAGTCGTAATTCGGTGGAAGATATACGTGTACCGGATAGGTGTTCCCTGTGTTCGTGCTCGTAATCGATCGGGTTTCTATGGTGCCGGCCTGCACGGCCGGATTGTAAACAATTTCCCACGGTTGCACATAGGCGGGCATAGCGAGCTCACTGTTCGATCCGAATCCGCCCGGTGCCGTGTTCGGATTTTTTGGGTCGAGCAGCCAATTTCCGTTCACCACGAGCTTGTAATCTAATCGAGCCGTAGGCTCAAAACTGCCATAACGGTAACGAAGAGAAGAGCCTGCAATGGGAAACAGATCGTTTCCGTTCGGATCCCAGCCCGTATGATCGCCAGCTACTTGCACAGAAGCAGTACCTCGGTATAAAAACACGGCCGAATCCCCACTGGTATAAGGTGTTTCGGGATAAGCCAGGAAAAAACTATCGATCAGGGCTTCCTGAGCTGTGGTATTTCCCTGCTGCGCAAGCAATCCGTAATAGAGATTCTGAAAAGTGTTTTGCCCAACACTTACAAAGGAAGCTAAAAGCGCAAGTACGAATAGGGACTTTTTCATAAAGATTGAAGGAATTGGTCGAGTTGTTTCTCGTATTCTACCGGATGGTCGAGCACAGCTGCGGCATGTCCTGAGCCCGGAGCTAAATAAAGCATTTTGGGGCCTGGATGTGCTTCGTAGTTTTCGTAAACCATATCGGTAGGGACGAAGAAATCTTCATCGCCATGAATGAAAAGCATGGGCACATTGCAATGAGTAAGCTCTAGGCGCGGTTCTACCTTCCGAAAATCAAAGCCAAAACGATATCTGCTCATCCGATTCGCCCAATGCGTGATTCCCCAATCGGGTAAGCCGAAATCCGAGTTTAATTGGAATTCAAATTCATCACCTAAGTCGGAATAACCGCAATCCTCCACGGCGAATTCAATTTTTTGCTTTCGTTCGACCCAGCTAGCATACATCATTGTCGTTGCCGCGCCCATCGATTCGCCATGTACGCCTATGGGCAACGAAGGGTTTTGAGCTCGAGCCCAAGCAACAACATGGTCTAAATCTTCTCGTTCCAATAAACCATAGGAAATGAACGTTCCCTCGGTCATCCCGTGAAAACGATGATCGTAGATAAGAACGTTGAATCCGAGGTTCTTCCAAAGTGGGATGTATTTCACCATCGACCACCGATCCATTTTGAATCCGTGAACGAGCACCACGGTTCCTTTTGCGCTGTCCGTTGGGAGCCAAGTACATTCGAGTTCGTAATCGAAGGCACCTGGAAGGTCAAAGGTATCGGCTTCCCAGGCTTCGTATTCCGTCGGATCGAACCAGCCTCTTTCATGGTCCGCAACATATTGGCTTGTGCCGCGTCCATTATCGGGCCGCAAGGCCACTTCCGAAAAATAAAACCCTACTCCAATGTAAAAGACAAAATAGAGTAAAATAGCGGCCACCAAAGACCGCAACAGCGTGCGTTTTTTCATTTTGAAAAGGTACTACAAAAGCCTTTTTCTACGAAATGTGAAGAATTTTTTCTTTCGAAAAGAAAGTCTGAATCGTTATTCGTCGTATTTCAGTTCAATGGCCGGATTCCCATTTCTGCGGATAACGGAAACGCGACCTCGTTCATCCATGTCATAGCTGATTGGTCCACCTTCGAAAATAACGGTATAAGGCCAATGAAAGAGCAGGGGCATTATTCTCTGGTTTTGCAGGTACGATCTCAGTTTAGAGCCGTTCTGATCCATAATGGTAATGGTATCGCCCTGCGCAGAAACGGTTCTCGTATCTACACGAGAATCAGAGGCCACCCAGGTGCCATCGGTTAAGTTGAAGTTCGTGTAGGTCACCCTATTTCCGCTCAACTGTCCGTCCGTATATTGAAAATCTTCTACGAACTCCATTCTTGAAGCCCCATTTAAACCGATGTACTGGATTTTCACAATATCATTTCCCTCATTGTGTTTAAATCGCAACATGCCATTCGGAAATTGGATACTGTCGAGTAGCTGATGACGAACAAAGTACATACCCAAGGTGTCCCCGTTCGTGATATTGGCATATCGAGCGGAGTCTATTCGGAGCAATACGCGGTTTTGTCCGGGTTCCACAGAAACTACTTCAGAAGGCATTTCTACAGGAACTAAGGTCGAAGCCGACTCATTTTCATTGGAGCAACTGAGGAGTATACTTGCGAATGTTAAAAGGGGTAAACGAAAAAGAAAGCGCTTCATGGAAGTTTGAATTTTGAACGGCGAAAATACCGCTAATCCAAAACCGGAACAAAGATTTTCGGTTCGATTAACGCTTACCGGCTAAATCGAGCCAACCTTCAATAGTCAATTGAACGGTGTCTTCGGCTCCTTGCAAATAGCTTCGGTTGGTAATATCATTGCCTTCTGAATCGGATTCAACCGTGGCCCAGTTCCCTCGATTAATTTTGTAGCTAAAACGGTAATCGACTCGTGGAATCGTGAGGGTATAGGTCCCTTTTTGGTTTCGCTCGAACTTTAGTTCTTCTCGCGATTCCTCCCAATTAAACTGGCTCGACGCCAAGTAAAAAGAGGCGTTTTCTGGCGTATTTGATGGGGCTCCGATAATTTCGAAGGTAAGCGCGTTTCGTTCTTCGGCCAATTGATCCCACCAGCCATCGATCTTTACGTAAACAGAGTCATCTTCTTGTCCTGCAAATCTGTTTTTCCTGGGGAAACCACTGTCGTCAATTTCTCCCGATTTCCAACTCCCACGGTGGAATTTATAAAAGGAACCATTGAGAGTTTTTGGAACAATCACGTGCCATGGTCCTGTGCCTTGCGGCACGAATGCAAATTGCTCATCGCTCAGGTCCCATTGGTTGAAATCGCCGGCGATGAATACAGAATCGGTGGTACCGGGTGGCACCTCTTCAATGCATAGAGTAACGTAATCACAAAAATTCGGGTTGAGGTCCGACCAATTCTCGATACGTACCCGAGAAAATGAATTTTCATCGATATTCAATTTTCGATTGGCAATTTCTCTGCCGCAGCTATCGGCTTCCACAGAGGTCCAATCGCCCCGTGTAAATTTATATTCAATACTTCCTGCGCCCGCTGGTAGCATGGTATAATAGCTATTTGTACTGGGCCGGTAGGTCATTCGGTAGCGTTCGTCTCCCGGATTCCATTCGTTAAAGTTACCCGCAATGTAAATGGCTGCCTGGGGAGGAGTATTTTCAGGAAGGTCGATGAGCTCTACTTCCGTGACGTTGCATGAACTCAGAAAAAGGAGAGCAATTGACGCACAAAACACTTTGATGGAACTAATCGCATTAGCACTAGCACTAGCACTAGCCTTAGCACGAGCTTTGGCACTAGCCTTAGCACTAGCCATATTTATAGGGAAAATCATTTTTGCTAAAGCTAAAGCCAAAGCTGACGCTATCACTGATCCATCCATGCTAAAAAGTCTTTTGTGCGGCTTCTACTAACCAATACACGTTCTTCAAAGGCCGGTTCTAATTCGAGCATAAATTGCCCTGCTCCGTACTTTTCAATATTGGTAATCGTTTGATGCCCGCAAATGAGTTTTCGACTGATTCGGAAGAACTTTTCCGGATCGAGCATTTCTTCTAAGCGTTCTAGTTTGTACTCTACAATGCTGTTTTTTCCTTCAAAGTCGCGCAAGAAAATGGTGTCGTCTTCAGCGTAGAAATAGGCGATTTCATCCATATTGTAATGACGGAGTCGCTGGCCCACTTTACCGATCATTCTTTTCTTGTAAACGGTTTCTTTTGATCGCAAGGCTTGCACTAGATCTTGGTACAGGGGCGCTTCGTGTTTTTGAGGCTCGAAGTAGTTTTTATACTTAGTGAGTGCATCGGATAGTTTTTCTTTTTCGACTGGTTTCAATAAGTAATCGATACTGAATACGGAAAAAGCTTTCAGGGCAAACTGATCATACGCCGTTGTGAAAATAACTGGGGCTTTCACATCTACTTGGTCGAATATGGAAAAGCTGAGTCCGTCGCTCAGCTGAATATCCATGAATATTAGATCGGGCGGCTCGTTGTTTTGTAGATAATTTACTGCATCCTCGATGGATTCTAATCCCGCCGTTAGGCGGACATCGGGAGCTACAGACTGGAGAATGCGCATTAACTCCTTCTGCGCAAAGGGCTCGTCTTCTATAATTAAGTAGTGTTCCTTTTGGGTCATAACATGGGTAATTCTACCGAGAATGAAGTTTCCGTTTTCTCAATTTGAACGGGTCTTGTGGCTAATGCTGCATAGCGCGATTGAATATTTTTGAGTCCAACATTCGTCGATTCTTCAAGGGTTTCTTTCGGCTGATAATTGTTCCGAACGAGCATTGATTTACGATCGGGCAAATACAGCAATTCTATATGGAGCGGCGTGGTAAGTGAAACTTTGTTGTGCTTGAGTGCATTTTCAATGAGCAGCTGAAGGCAGAGTGGGGGGAGTTGTTTTTCGAGCACATAAGGTGGAATATCGAAGGTGAAGATCACGCGATTTTCGAAGCGTGTTTCAATGAGGTCTTTGTAGGCCTCCATCAGTTGCCACTCCTCACGGAGCGATACGGTTTCTCGGTCGCGAATTTCGAGCACATGCCTGTAAACTTGCGATATGCGCCGCAAAAAGCTCGATGCGCGGTCCGGATCTTCCTGAATAAGGCTGGAAAGGGTGTTCAGACTATTAAATAGAAAATGAGGGTTTATTTGTGCGCGCAGGGTTTCGAGTCGTACTTGTAAATTCTCTTTTTTATA
>CBFHRK010000032.1:0-3541 GCA_965658225.1 Flavobacteriales bacterium
GCTACGTGGTGCTGTGAGGGAACGTCAACCGTAATGTCTTTCAGGGCATAGTTGTTCTCATTGGGGAACCGATAGGAAAGGCTTTCCGTGCGAAGCGTCATTGGCCCTTTATTAGGGATGTCATCGGCACAGAGCCCTTCGTCTTTTTCTAAAGGCAGATCGGTGACAACACCAATCTTCTCGAGACCTGTTAAGACGTCATAGATCGTTTCGATATTGTTTATTATTTTCTCTACCGAGTTAATAATTAGGATGATAATAATTTCCGCCGCAACGAATTGACCCAGGTTCAACTCTCTATTAATCACCAAAATACCACCGAGAATTAAGAGTCCGCCCGTCACTAAAAACTTAAACGCTACAATGTTTGAGAATTGAAAGAGTACAACTCGGAAATGCTCTTTTCTGGCTTTCAAATATTTAGTCACTAAAAGGTCCGCCTTTTGCTGGGGGAGTTTACTGTGCCCGGCTAATTTAAACGTGTTCATTGTGCGGGCAACCTCTTCAAGCCAGTGGGCAACTTCATATTTGTAATTAGACTCTTCGAGACTGGTCCTCAGGCCCTTAGGAGAGGTGAAGTAGAAGATGATAAATAAAAGGAGTAGTAATAGAATTCCATATAATACAAAGAAGGGATGGTAGAAGGATAGGAGTAGGAGCCCAAATACAATTTGCAGAACTGCCGTCACAAAATCAATCAATATTTTCGGCAGTCCTTTTTGTACTGTTAAGGTGTCGAAGAATCGATTAACGAGTTCAGGGGCGTGTCTTCTGAAGACAGATTCTGTTTTAATCCGTGGGATACGAAAAGCAAATTCGAATGCTGAACGCGCAAAAATCCGCTGCTGTATCAATTCAATAATCTGTACCTGAAGAATCTGAAGAATTCCGGTAGCTAGAATTCCCAACAGCACAACAACCACTAATATAATCCAACTATTACTAACGCGACCCCCCATAATGAGGCCAATGATGGCTTGAATGCCAAGAGGAAGCGAGAGGTTAACGATACCGCTTATTATGGCAAAAGTGTACACGTAGAATAAATCTTTGCGATCATTCTCGAGTAGTCTAAAAAATCGAATGACAGGCTCTTTAAGAGATGCAGCCATGTTTTTTTGGTTTAGATGCAAAAATAATAGTAATACTATTAATATGCAATATCGAAACTATTAATCTTTATTTCGTGAAAAAGTTCAATGAGTACGGGTATTAATTCTGCTCGCGAAGGCCAAACTTACTCATTTGCTCGTCCATTACATTAAAAAATAACGGAGGAATAAGGGCTAAAAGAATCATGCCGGGATATCCCGTGGGCATTTGCGGTGATTCGTCGTGATGCCGCAGGATCTGATAAGGACGCTGAGGCTGATAGTGATGATCGCTGTGCCGAGATAATTCAAAAAGGACTAAACGACCCATTGGGTGATTGGAATTCCAGCTATGTTGGGGTTTGGCTTTTTCGTAACGCGTATCGCTTACCTTATTTCGGGTTAACCCATAATGTTCAATGTAATTGACGGATTCTAGTAACAAAAACCCAATCATTGCAGCGGCCAAATAGAAAAGTGCGTCGAGTTGAAATAAGTAAAACAAAAAGAAAACCCAAGACAATTGAAATAACTGAAGGATTACCATGTGTTTCCAATCGAGCCGCCAGGCTGAAAAATAGGTTTGAGTTACCGAACGCCACCAAAAATGGTAAATAGTTTCGCGATAACGCGCTGAGGAGGGGTCTTCAGGCGTACTTACATTCAAATGATGGCCTCGATTGTGTTCAATAAAAAAGTGAGTGTATAAGCTGCTGAGTAATAAAACCTGAGCCATCCACTGATGATAGGCTTCTTTTCGATGGCCTAATTCGTGAGCCACGTTGATACCGTTTACCCCGAATAGAATTCCAAGAGCAAGTGTTTTTCCAGTTAATTCGACCATTGAAAGGGCTCCTGTATGAACCAAATTCAAGTAAACAAACAATGCGTAGAAGACTATGGGAATATTTAAATAGAGCCAAAAATCAAAGAGTCGGGTCGATCGATAAATTTGCTCGATGGAAGGGTCCAAGTTATTCTTATCTGCCGTCAAGAACAGTTCGAGAAAGGGTAATAGACCGAAGGCCGTGAATAATGCTGTGAAAGAATACCAATCCTTCCCGTATAAAGACGCGAAAACGGAAATGGGGATAACCAGAAAAAAGGAATAACGTGCCACTTGCATAGGACTTAATCAAGAAAATCGAAAAGCTTCTCAATGGCTTCATTAATATTATTGTAGATATCGCTGATGCTGCCCTCCATCATGTAGCATGGTGCAGAAATAATCCGGTTTTCCGAATCGACCGCAATTTGGTGTACTGTTTTCATTACCGCTTTACCTCCAACTTTATCAATTCCCTCTGCAATACCTTTAATATCGTAAGGAGATGACGCTTCGGTGGTTCCGACCGTTAGGGTGGCTTTAATATTCGTTCCTTCAAGCGCCTTAGCGATAACAGTAGGCCCCATGCATAGGGCTACGATCGGCATTTTTTTGGCTACGGCATCGAGAATAACTTTTTGAACTTGTTCATCAATGGTGGAGTCTGGACCGTTTAGCGCCCAGGTATTTAAGTTTTTAGCAGCTCCAAAACCGCCGGGAAATACAAGTGCATCGATTTGAGATAAATCGATTTCTTTGAGGTCTTTTATTGCGCCTCGTGCAATCCGAGCAGACTCGATCAGCACATTGCGCGATTCCGGCATTTCGGTTCCGTCCAGATGGTTTATAACGTGGTGCTGCGTTTTGTTGGGAGCGAATAGGATTGCCTCGGCCCTATGCTGGTCAATTGCCAATAAGGTGAAAACCGCTTCGTGTATTTCAGAGCCATCAAACACGCCGCTTCCCGATAAAATTACCCCTATCTTCATATGAATTTCAAGTTTGCGTGAATATATAAAACTTCACAATCGAAATAACTTTTGAAATGAATGTAATGAATACTCTTTATCATCGTCTAATGTTTGTATGAGCAGTTCACGATTCCATACAGAGGTATATCCGCTGAAAGATAAAATTTATCGATTTGCCTTTTCATTACTGAAGGTAATGGAAGATGCAGAAGATGCTACTCAAGAAGTACTGCTGAGACTCTGGAAAAGAAAGGGTTCATTGGAGCAGTATAGAAGTGTTGAGGCTTTCGCAATGACAATGACTAGGAATCACTGCTTAGACAAACTGCGGCTCAAATCGAATCAAACTTCAGAATTGACGGTTGTTGTTCGAGATGGAGATCGGTTGCCCGATCGAAATGCAGAGATAAAGGACTCTGCCGCCAAAGTGATGGAGTTGATGAAGAAATTACCAGAACAACAGCGGCAAATAGTGTATTTAAAAGATGTAGAGCAATATGATTACAAAGAGATCGCGGTAATCATGGATTTAGAGATAAACACGATTCGGGTGAATTTGTCTCGGGCTAGAAAGAAAATTAGAGAAGAACTTGTTAAAACGCACGCATATGGATTGGAATAATACGGGTAAGTTACTTGACAAGTATTATGAG
>CBFHRK010000032.1:3640-16544 GCA_965658225.1 Flavobacteriales bacterium
AGCGAATTGACTTCGAAAGAGGAAGACATGCTGAAAAAGGACTTGAGTCGGGATGACTTACCACAAGAATGGATCGTCGAGCGAGATCAAATTTTAGGTATGGATTTCATAAAAAATCAGCTTCGGCTTTCTCCTGATTTTGATTCGGAATTTGCGGCCCTTATTCGGGCCGATGAAAAGGAAGACCAGCCCAATAGAATGTTATGGGTAGGCGGCATAGCAGCTTCCATTGCGCTTTTCTTGAGTCTGTTGGTTTTTAAGCCTGCAGTGACTCAATTTAAAGGGAACGGAGTCATCCTTTCGAAGAAAGAAATAAAGGCTACGGAAAAAGCGATCAATCAAACCAAACTGGCATTTGCAATGCTTAGCTCGGAGCTTGAAGCAGGCACAAAGCCGCTCCGACACCTGAAAGCCCTTGAAAAACCAAAAGAAATGAATCATTTAAAAACGCTGGATCAAGTTCGACTTGATCTGTCAAATCAGAAACAGTAACACTTAACAATTAAATCATGAAAATCACAGCAATTATTACCGGAGCAATGCTCTTTGCAGCTTCTGCTCTCACAGGGCAAAACGCATCAGATCAGTTATTTGAGAAGTATTCAGGACAGGATGGTTACACGAGTGTACACATTACTCAGTACATGTTCCAACTGTTCGCAGACCTCGATACCGATGAAGAATTATCCGATTTTATGGAGCTAGCTAGTTCTATTGATCGAATTAAAATCTTAACAGGTGAAGGAGATTCACTGAATCCAAATCGCGGGTCTGTTCTTTACAAGGATGCGATGAAAACGCTACCAATTAAAGAGTACCAAGAACTGATGGAGGTTCGCGACGGAGATCAAACCGTTCGAATGCTTATTAAAGAAGAAGGTAAAACCATAAGCGAATTTTTAATGCTCGTATTTGAAGAGGAGGAAACGGCCATTATTTCCATCACCGGAAGAATTGACTTAAATCAACTCGCTCGCTTGTCCAAACAAATGAATATTGACGGTCTTGAAGGACTTCAAGAATTAGAAGATTTGGATGAAGACTAAGAGCTCACTAAAGTTTGTAGGTAAACTCATTATTCTGGCGATAGCTGGAATAATGAGTTCTTGCGCGTCGAATCCCTCCATAGAACGATATTTCGTTGACCACGAGAATAAGGCCGGATTTATGAGCTTTACCGTTCCAGCAGATGTAATTCAAGTAAAGGAGGATGTTGAAGAGGATGAGGATGTTGAAGAAGCAATTAATAATCTGAACAGTCTAATCGTTTTGCGATATGAGCGTTCCGAAGAGCAACCTGAATTATTCGGTGAATACCTTGCGGAGCTTCACGCTTGCCTTAATCCAGAGCGTTACGAGGACGTTTTCATGATGAGCACGGGAGGCATGAGGATGTACCTTAAAACAGCCCATAGATCGGATAAGAAAAAAGAATTGAATGAGCTAATTGGATTCATCGTGCAAGATGAGAGTTTTGTTATTGCTCGACTCACCGGAAAGATTGAGCCAGATAAATTGGCAAAGGTCATTCGCAAAATCGACTTGCAGTCGATGATGGAAAACGAACAGCTTCAAGGGCTCATCGAATCTTAGTTTTCAACAAATGTTAACAAGTCTTGTTAGCAACATGTTGATAGTTCAAAACGCCTATATTTCAGATAGTTAAAGATTTTTGTAACTTGGGGTGAAGAAGATGATATTTCGTCATTTGTGCCAAACTCCTAATGATTCATCTTCTTTCTAGAGAAACAACAGTGGTACGAGCTGAAGTTATCTCGTTCAAGATGAGTAAAGCGCCAAGGCGCTTGTCAAATCGAGTAGGAGCTAATCCAGACAAAGAGATTAGCTCCTATTTTTTTGTTTCTTACCCTTGGAATAATCCATATATTTGACTTGGTCGAATAAACCTATTTTATGAGAACACTTTTACTCCTCTCCATTTTGATGTCTGTTGTCCTGGCTCCAGTGGAGTCGTTCGCTCAGACTTTACCGCCTACGGCTCAAGATCAGACCGTTTGCATCAATTCCAGCGCTATTCTGGTCGCTGCAAGTTCGCAAGCAGGCGCAACCTTTACTTGGTGGGACGCTCCATCTGCCGGAAATCTTCTAGGCTCAGGTGCTTCCTTTACGACACCTATTTTAAGTACGGGTGCTGTTTTTTACGTTCAGGCAGAATTAAACGGGGTGCCTAGTTTAAGAACTTCCGTTGCAACGTCCGTTGCAAATATTCCCACAATTGGTGTTTCCGTGGATACGATCTATGGCTGCTCTGGTGAGACTGCGGCTCTTAGTGGTACGATTAAACAAAATATTGGGCAATTTCAATGGTTCGATGCGGCTACCGGCGGGAATTTACTCTTCACGGGCAATCCTTATATTTTGCCGGTACCATCTGGAACTACTCAGTATTACGTTCAAGGGAGCATAGGGAATTGCGTTAATCCGAATCGTGCAGTAGTCACGGTTATCAATGTTGATGCTGTTATTACCCCGACCATCGCTACGACCTCATATAATTCATGTTTTGGCCAGTCCGTGAACTTAACGGGAACTTCCAATGTACCGGGTTACGATGTTCAATGGTGGACAAGTCCCGTGGGTGGGAGTTTAATAGGCGTGGGATCAAGTGTAACTTTTACCCCACAGAATTCTCAAACAGTTTATGCGGATATCGAATTGAGGAACACGGTTTGTCAAAACACCCCGCGTGTTCCAGTCCAAATTACGGTAACCCAACAATTGCTTTCAGCAACTAATTTAGCTTGCGCCAATGTAACCCCCACATCAATTACCTTTTCGTGGAATCCAGTTCCGGGAGCTGCTGGATACGAAGTTAGCTCCGATGCAGGGGCTTCTTGGGTAGCCGCTAATGCGCCTCCTACAAGTCACACATTAACTGGACTCACCCAAGGGACTTCGCATACGCTCAGAGTGCGGGCGTTGGACGGAACCTCTGGTTGTCCTCCAGGTAAAGAAACTCAAGATAAGACCTGCACAACGATCAATTGTGGAACTATTGGAGCTACTATCGATCCCAACTATACTTTGTGTGAAGGAGAATCTGTAACACTGGTAATCAACGGATTGATATCCGGAGTGCATCAGGTAATCTTTAATGGTCAAACAACTTCGCAAAATCAGTTTGAGGTATCACCTAATTCGGACACTACTTATAACTTCACAGTTTATAACTCTTTGTATCCATCGTGTGATACTGCACTTTTGAGCACGAACGTTGATGTGCTTTCCAATCCGATGGCGAGTCCTACAGCAATAGCACAAGATTCGGCTGTTCCAGGAGCCACGGTCAACACTTATTTATTCGAGTCGAATAGCACAAATGTTTCCACTTGGAATTGGGAGTTTGGCGATGGGTCTAATGCGACCACTGAAAATGCTACGCATGAATACATGAACCCGGGTAGTTATACCGTGACGTTAACCGTTACTTCGCCTGACGGCTGTTCAAGAACGTACACGTTACAAGCGAATGTAGAGGTGTTTGAAGTTCCAGAAATATTTGTGCCGAATTCTTTTAGTCCGAATGGAGATAATAACAACGATGTCTTTTTCGTCTACGGCGAGTACGTGGTTTTAGAAAGTCTCAGGATATTCAATCAGTATGGAGATATTGTTTTTGAAACCTCCGACATTACTCAAGGTTGGGACGGTACATGGAAAGGAGTTGCTCAGCCATCAGGCGTTTATGTATATACCGCTCGATTGCGTGATGCGCTCGATAACATATACGATCGTCAAGGAACCCTTACTCTAATCCGATAAACCCGTAAGACTATGAAAAAGCAATGGATCATTATCATCTTGGTTTTCGGATCAATTTCCTTTTTGAAAGCCCAAGACCCACATTTCAGCCAGTATTTCAATACTCCACTAATAACGAATCCCGCATTAGCGGGTCAATTTGCCGGTAAACTTCGCGTGGGCGTTAACTACCGTAGTCAATGGTCGCAAATCCCGAACTCTTATGAAACGTTTGCCCTTGGAGTAGACGGGCGCATTGGTTCAAAATGGGGTTTAAGTGGACATGTCGTTAGCCAAAGCGCCGGGGAAGTTGGATATAACCGCGTGGATGCAATGGGCGGTGCGTCATTTGATATTTTAGGCGAGAATGATCACGGCCATCACCTCGTTGCTGGAGCTCAAATAGGAATTATGTCGCATCGCGTCAATACAGAGGGCGCAACTTTCGGTAATCAATATATACCAGGAATCGGGTTTGATCCGGGAGCATCCTCAGGAGAAATGCTCGATAACAATTCCAAAACGGTTCTAAATATGCATTTAGGAGCTCTTTGGTTCATGGGTAAGCCAGGACAAAAATTTGCGCCTTTTGCAGGGGTTGCTGTGCTGAATTATTTAGAGCCGGATGCCACGCTAACAAGTAATGAAGACAGGCTGCCCCTAAAAATTTATGGTCATTATGGAGTCCGTATCCAGTTTGGTGAGCGATTCTCTTTAACTCCACACGGCCAAATTTTGTACCAAGGTCCGGCCAATTCCAATATTCTAGGGCTTAATGCGAATTTAGCATTCAATAACGAGTTCGGCCTAGCGGCCGGACTTTCACACCGAATCGATGAGTCCATTATTCCCTATATAGGATTCGACTGGAAGTCATTTACTATTGGAGCAAGTTACGACCTCGCCGTTGGTGAACTCAATAACGCCCTAAACTCAAAGCGCTCCTTCGAGCTCAGCATCATATATATTTTACCTGGTTCCGAAGTTGACGCCAAACCTGTTTGTCCAAGATTATAATCCAGCCTCATGAAAAGATTTATACTACTCACCGTGCTTTTAGCTTGTACGATTACGGGTTACGGACAAGCCGCCTACATCGATTATGCCGATGATGCCTTTAATGAACAAGACTACGATATAGCCGCTCAGTTCTATGCAGCGGCTGCAACAGGAAACAAGTCCTTCTTACCAACTCGCTACCCATATCAAACCACCATTCAAATGGGTGGCAAGCTCGACAAGAAGCAGCAATTGTATAGCACGCAACGCGCTGCCGATTCGTACCGACTGCATTTTGATTACGAGAACGCTTCGGTTTTCTACCAAAAACTATTTGAACTAGAAGGTGGCGATACTCCGGAAAACAGAATTCATTATGCTATGTGCTTGCGCGCTCAAGAAAGCCTGGATAGCGCTTTAGTGCAGCTCAATAAAGCACTAAATGATACTGCAGGCATCTCAGGGGATTTAAAGGATCAAGGAGAATTTGAGCAAGCTTCTGTTGAATTGGCAATAGAAGGAATAGCACATCCTGAATTTGCTGAGGTAGTGAAAGTAGGTGATGAAGGGGTTAATCAAGGCGGGACTTCTAACTATGGTGCCGTACTTCTCGATGACGGTCAGTATCTATTTACAACTACCCGGGACTTAAACAAAAAGTTCGATACCTATAGCCATTCTGTGCTGAGCACAAGTGATTCAGGCCTTGTTACCATTCTCGGTGATGAGAAAATGAAGCGCGAGTACGCTGGAGCTAGCTTTTCCTCTGAAACGAATAGAGTCTACTTCAATACTTGGGTAGTTCTCGAAGGCCGAAATCTTGCTCAAATCGCTTTCAAAACTGTGGGCGATGAGTCTTTCACTGTTCTGAATGGGGTTACAAACGGTGCAAGTCGCGATTTATATCCATTCATTAACAAGGAGGGGACACGTCTTTATTTCGCTTCCGATCGTTCAGGTGGAAAAGGAGGATTCGATATTTGGTCTGTAGCTATTGACGCCGCTTCGGGCCAAGCACAAGGTTCTCCAGCTGTAATGACCGGATCTGTTAATACCGATAAAGATGAAATAACCCCGGTTATTGTAAATGGTGAATTCTATTTCTCTTCAGATGGTCATCCTGGCTATGGTGGACTTGATATGTTCCGAAGTGATGTCAATGGCAGTACGCCAGAGAACCTAGGGTACCCAATAAACTCTACCGCAGACGATGCTTATTTAGTTCCCGGTTTTGAGGAAGATAGCTATTATTTTTCTTCAGATCGTGAGGCGGGCTGCTGTTTAGAGCTCTTTAAATTCGATGTATATCACTTGTTTGTAGAGGGTAAAGTCGTTGAAGAATCGACCAACGAACCGCTTGATAGCGCCGAAGTATTTTTAGTAGACAGTGTTTCTGGTGACACCCTTCAAACTGCATACACAGATGAAAATGGCGAGTATCAATTCGAAGTTGGTTTAAACGAAAGCCTTATGCTTTTGGGAACCAAACCATTTTATAGTAAGGACAGCACCTATGTGTCAACTGATGAGGCCAACCAATATTTAGGTACTACTGCACTCGTGCAGCCGGACCTAGTAATTAGACCGCTCATTTTTAAACTTGAAAATGTTTATTTCGATTTCGACAAAGCAACGTTGCGACCGGAATCCAACACAACGCTCGATAGTTTGGTCAATATACTTAACTATTATCCGCGTATGCGCATTGAAATTGGAGGTCATACAGACGCCATCGGCACGGAGAGCTACAACCAAAAGCTTTCGCAAGAAAGAGCACAAGCAGTTGTTGATTACTTGATAGAAAAAGGAATCAGTATCGATCGCCTTGAAGCCATGGGCTACGGAGAAAGTATGCCGGTAGCTCCAAATCGGACGGATGACGGCCGCGATAACCGTGAAGGCCGAGCACTGAATCGAAGAACCGAGTTCAAAATTATTGAACAATAATAGGATCTAAATGATCAAAAGAATTTTATTGGTCTTCGCCCTCTCGGGCGGATGTCTACTCAGTGCCCAAACAGAAACAGAATCACTATCCGAGAAGTTGGTGGAGATGAGCGTCCGAAGTATTGGTCCGGCCGGAATGAGCGGTCGCGTTACCACTATCGACGTGGTCCGCGAAGACCCAAACACCATTTACATCGGTACGGCGTCGGGCGGACTCTGGAAATCGACCAGCGGAGGTACCGAATGGAGTCCGATTTTCGACGATCAAGCAAGCCTCAGTATCGGCGCAGTAGCTATTGCGCCATCGAACCGTGAGGTTCTTTGGGTAGGGACTGGAGAAGGGAACCCAAGAAACTCTCAAAGCTCAGGACGCGGTATTTTTAAATCACTAGATGGTGGTGAGAACTGGTCTTTTATGGGCTTGCCAAATAGTCGCAACATTCATAGAATTCTTATCGATCCGCGAGATGAAAACATAGTGTATGTTGGCGCACAGGGACCAGCATGGGGCGAATCAGAAGAACGAGGTGTTTTCAAAACTACCGATGGAGGAGAAACGTGGGAGCGCATTCTCTATATAAATGACTCCACAGGGGTAGCCGATATGGTGATGGACCCAATAAACCCGAATAAAATCATTGCTTCGATGTGGCAGTTTAAACGCTGGCCTTGGTTTTTTAAATCGGGAGGCGAGGGATCGGGTCTTTATATTACCTACAACGGAGGTAAAGACTGGCAAGAGCGCACCTCAGATGACGGATTGCCAAAAGGAGAACTCGGTCGAATTGGACTAGCCATTGCTCCAGGGCAACCAAAAACCGTATACGCCCTTATTGAAGCAAAGAAAAACGGACTCTACAGAAGTGATGACGGCGGGTTTAATTGGAACAAGGTTTCCGAAAAAAATATTGGGAACCGTCCATTCTATTATGCCGACCTTTATGTGGATCCAAAGAACGAAAATCGGATTTTCAACCTGTACTCCGTAGTTTCACAATCCGATGACGGAGGTAAAACGTTCCGCGTTATCATGCCTTACTGGGGTGCTGGGGTTCATCCCGATCACCACGCTTGGTACATTCACCCGGATGATCCTAAGTTTATGATTAATGGGAACGACGGGGGAATGGCAATAACCCGAGATGGGGGCGAAACATGGCGTTTTGTTGAAAATTTACCTTTAGCTCAATACTATCATATTAATGTTGATAATGAAATCCCGTACAACGTTTATGGAGGAATGCAAGATAACGGCTCTTGGAAAGGCCCCGGATATGTTTGGAAATCAGGTGGAATTAGAAATAGCTACTGGCAAGAACTCTATTTTGGAGACGGTTTTGATGTAGTCCCAGACCCGACTGATAATCGATACGCCTATGCAATGTCTCAAGAAGGAAATGTAGCACGTGTAGATACGGAAACGGGTGAAACTCAGTTTATTCAGCCTCAGGGAAACGATAGTACAGAGCTTCGATTTCATTGGAACGCGGCCATTGCGACCGATCCTTTCAATGCAAATACCATCTACTTCGGAAGTCAATTTGTGCATAAAAGCACGGATCGCGGTTCTTCCTGGGATATAATTTCTCCAGATTTATCTACGAATAATCCTGATAAACAGACCTTTAATGAGAGTGGCGGCTTAACGTTTGACGTAACGGGAGCGGAGAACCATACTACGGTTTTGGCAATCGAGCCGAGCAGGCTCAAAGAAGGACTTATTTGGGCAAGTACAGATGACGGTCGCGTACACATCACTCAGGATGGAGGTGCTAATTGGACCTCTTTAGAGGATAATATTCCCGGCCTCACGGCCGGATCTTGGATGCCGCAAATAAAAGCAAGTCGTTACGATGAAGGAACCGCCTACTTAGTAGTCAATGATTACCGCAGGAATGATTGGGCGCCCTACTTGTTCAAAACCACCAACTACGGTAAATCGTGGAAGTCGATGGTTTCCGATGAGCAAGTTGCTGGCTATGTCACGAGCTTTTTTCAAGACCCGGAAGAACCGCGCTTGATGTGGTTAGGCTCAGAAAATGGACTTTACTTTAGTTTGGATGAAGGTCAAAATTGGGAACACTGGACCCATGAAATTCCCAATGTTCAAATTGCGGATATAGCCTTACAAGAACGAGAAGGTGATTTGGTTCTCGGGACCTTTGGTCGCGCCGCTTTTGTGATCGATGACATCCGCCCGATGAGGGCGCTCGCCAAAGAAGGAGTTGAACTATTAGAAAGTGAGGCATTGATTTTCGATGCGCCCACAACCTATTTGGCAGAGAATCAACAAGCTGCCGGAACTCGTTTTGCTGCCGATGCTCATTTTAAAGGTGAAAACCGCTATGAAATGGGGCGGATTTCATACGTCATTAACGCGCCAGACTCTATGAAAAACGAAGAAAATAACGAAGAAGTAAAGCCAGATACGGTCACCGTGAAAGTGTACAATGAAAACTCTGAACTCATGCGCAATTTGTATTGGACACCAGAATCGTTCGGACTAAATAGAGGATACTGGTTCAAAGATCGGATGGGCTCTAAATACATTGGCATGGAAGACTCGGACAAACCTCGGGAATTTGGATTTTCAAGTGTCTTGCCGGGTTTATATACCTTAGTACTTCACTATGGAACGCAAGTGGATAGCGCCAGCATTACCGTTGCGCCAGATCCTCGGTTGAGCTACACTATGAGCGATTATGTAGCCCATGCGGAGTGGTCAGATGAATACATGGCAGTGTATAAACGAGCGGTTGCCTTTGACGATCGAATGACCGAAACAGAAGCGGTTATAGACCAATTTCAAAAGTATATCGGCGCGAATATCGATACGACCCAAAAAGCGGAAATGGACAGCTTGAAAAAAAGCTTTTCAACCTTGAAAGACTCATTGCACGAAATGCAGCAAAACTTGAGTTACGAAGACGATCGCGAGGGCTACGTTGATACTCCGGACGACGTTGAAGATTTACTTGGTATGGCGAGTTATTTGATCTCTACTACACAGGGAGTTCCTTCGCCTTCGGCGCGAATAGCTATGGATCGGGCTGAAAAAGCGGTATCTGAATCTATTCAGAATTTCAATGCATGGCTAACCGTTGAGTTTCAGCCCGTTTACGATTGGGCTAGTTCTATTGAATTCAAAACAGTTAAATCGGTAACTCCCTTAGAATGAAAAAGTGGCTTTCATTTGGTTTTTTGTTGGGTATTTTCGGTTGCGGAACGGATGCTCCTCTGAAAACAGTGGATTCCGTTTCATTAGATAGGTATGCCGGTTTATGGTATGAGATAGCACGATTACCCAATTCGTTTCAATCGAACTGTACGTGTACAACTGCAGAATACACCGTCGAAGAGGGCTTTGTGAGCGTATTTAATCGCTGCTGGGATACGGAGAAAGAAAAGTTTAATGAAATAACTGGAAAAGCCTTTCCTGAAGAAGGTACAAAGAACGCTACTTTGAATGTTCAGTTTTTTTGGCCGTTTAAAGGAGACTATAATATAATTGCCCTCGATGACAATTATCAATATGCCTTGGTCGGGTCCAAAAGTCGTAAGTATTTATGGCTACTAAGCCGTAATCCAAAAATGGACTCAGAAACCCAGAGGTCATTGATTATTCAGGCGGAAGAACTTGGCTACCCTGTTTCTAATTTATTGATTACCGAACATCCTTGTCCGAAACCCTAATTCTTAGATCTATAAATCCCTTTTCGCAAGAATTAATAGGGGAGTACTCTGTTCATTCCAAAATGGAAGTGAACAAAAAAATGACCATGGCCTATGAATCATTTCAAAAGCACGGTCATTCAAGTGCAGAAAGCAGAAGTACTTCTTTGTACCAATTGGCCGATTTACTCGAGAACGAGAAGAGCTCTTTAGCACAACTTATGACGCGCGAAATGGGGAAGCCTATTAGTCAATCGCGTGCTGAAATAGAAAAGTGTGCATTACTTTGTCGCTATTATGGGGAGCACGGACCCACTTTTTTAGCGGATACACCAATAAAAACGGATGCTGCAAAATCATTTATCCGCAAAGCACCCCTTGGAGTTATTTTGGGCGTTATGCCTTGGAACTTCCCTCTGTGGCAGGTATTCCGATTCGCAGTACCGGCGCTCATGGCCGGAAACACCGTTCTATTAAAACACGCTAGCAACGTTTCGGGTTGTGCGCTCGCTTTAGAAAAGCTTTTCTTGTCTATAGGCCTAGAAAGGTTTGCCTTTCAAACGATTCTGATTCCGGGCTCTCGCGTGGAAGAGATACTATCTAATCCGATTTGTCGCGGGGTGTCATTAACGGGTTCAAGTAAGGCGGGAGCTTCTGTTTCGGCCCTAGCGGGCCGATATTTAATACCGTCGCTACTCGAGCTCGGGGGAAACAATGCCTTCGTAGTATTGGACGACGCTGATATTGACCGCGCTGTTGATCGGGCCGTGCAGGCCCGAATTCAAAACAACGGGCAGAGTTGCATTGCAGCCAAAAGATTCCTCGTTCACAATTCCTTGATCGAGATTTTTACAGAAAAATTGAAAGAAAAATTCGAGCATTTAAAATTGGGTGACCCACTTGAAGAAGAAACACAAGTTGGTCCATTAGCTCGGATCGACCTTGCGGAAGAACTAGAACGTCAAGTGAACGAATCAATCGAACGAGGCGCCATGCTTCAATGCGGAGGAACGCGGTGTGAAGCCTTTTATGAGCCCACGATCCTCACAAATGTAGATTCTGAAATGCCAGCGTGGCGCGAAGAAACTTTTGGTCCGGTTGCGGCAATTCGATCGTTCCAAACAGAGGAAGAGGCAATGGATTTAGTAAATGAATCGGACTACGGTCTCGGCGTTTCTATTTTTACTCGTTCAAAAGAAAAGGCATTGGCGATGGTCAATTTCTTGAATGAGGGAGCCGTATTCGTAAATGAAATAGTGAAGTCAGATCCCAGGTTGCCCTTCGGAGGAGTAAAATCATCGGGATTCGGTAGAGAGCTTGGGAAAGAAGGTTTTGAGGTCTTTGTCAATAAAAAAACCGTTTACGTTCAATAACGCGCGTGTTTTCGAACGTAGGTGAATTGGAGTACGAGTCCAACCGCAAGCAGGAAAAGAGAGCCGTATAAGAATATATTCGATAAGCTGCCATTCCCTGCGCCCGGTTGAAATAGAATGGGACTGAAGAACTGGCCAATGAAAATTGAAAAGGTTAAGGCCCCGAGGATTCTCCCTCGATTATGAGGCTTGCTTTCCTGAATAAGCCACATGTTCGTATTTGGGAAGAGCATCCCAAAAGCCAATCCGGAAACACCGGTGGCAACAAGTACCATTGCATAGGTCTGAGCCGAAAAAGCGATGAAGTAGCCTACCGCACCCAGCAAGAAAATGAGTACATAGATTTTACTGTACGATAGGCGTTCCAGAATTTTCGAGTAGAAACTGCTGATGAGCGCACCGAAAACAGTAGTGGTGGCGATCGCTATTCCGGATAATGCATTCTTTTCAATACCCATTTCACGCAATAAGAAAGGTATTTGAACCGGAATCATGTAAAAGACGATCATGCCGGAGAAGGCTAAGGAGAAAATCATTATTTGTCGCCAGGTTGGCCGGTAGCGATCGAGCCGTTTCGATTGACTTTGGTCGATCACTATTTCTTTCAAATAAAAGAAGGCGAGCGGAGCGCCGATGAATGCAACGAGATAAATAAGGAATGGAAGGCGCCAACTGATATCGGCCAGTACGCCTCCAATGCTTATGAATATCACACCGCCCACAGCCATAAAAACCCCTTGCAGTCCGAGGAATACGCTTCGCTCCGAAGGAGCAAAATAATCGCCAATCAGGGTGTTGGTGGCGGTCATTATAATGCTCACTGATAATCCCAAAATAGCACGGCAAACGAGAATCAGGTACAAATCATTTAGTAAATAAGGTGCGGCTCCTGAGATTCCATAAAGTAAAAGAGCAAGAATCAATAAACGAACGCGTCCCCACTTATCTAAAGCGCGACCAATAAAAGGACCGGTAAGGGCAATAACCAATGCGGGCACTGTTAAAACCATTTTGGTCAGCATACTGGCTGAAGGTACATCCCGAAAGACTTCAGCAATTTGAGGAAGGGAAGGAGCAATGGTTGCTCCGGCCATAACTGTAAGAGTACTAGTGAGTAAAAGAGTCTCTTTAACCCCTTTAGAAGGTTGTGT
>CBFHRK010000032.1:16643-22134 GCA_965658225.1 Flavobacteriales bacterium
CATCGGTGGGTGTTTACGGGCTGCAAACGTCGTCAAAATCAGGCAAATACTTGTTAATCAATAAATAATTTGTAATTTTAGCGATTGCACGCACTCTTCAAAACCCTTTATTTATGATTGCCACCATTGAGAATCCCGAAACGGCGAAAGAATTATTAGCTACTATTGTTGTTCATTTAGAGAATCGTGGATACGATGCCATCAAGGCGGACCATCCTGATTATGAGTCACCTTCGAAATTTATTCAAAAAGGAAGTGACGATCCCGTTATTCCAGATGTTACTGCACAACGCAATGGGAGTAAGTATTACTTTGAAATTGCTCAAAAGACGGATAACCAAGATAGCTTAGTGAGTAAATGGAAGCTGCTTAGTACGATGGCGCACATCAAGAAGTCGCAGTTTAAGGTATTTGTTCCTCACGGAAGCATGCAGTTTACACGCCGAATTTTGAAGGCGAATAATATCGATGCAGGCGTTGTAAGTATTTAAATTACATTGAAATATGCTTAAGAAAATAACCTTTACTCTTCTCATAGCCTTTTTAACGGTCTCTTCCGTTCAAGCTCAAAAATTCGCGACTCGTTCTGGAACGATTTATTTCAAATCAAACGGAACTATTGATGATGGGGTGGAAGCAACCAACGAACAAGTGGGTGTTGTTTTGGACGGGGCAACAGGTGCAGTTGCCTTTCAGGTACTTATCAAATCGTTTCGTTTCGAAAAGGCGCTTATGGAAGAGCACTTCAATGAAAACTACCTGGAGTCGGACGAGTTTCCCAAAAGTATTTTCAAAGGAAACATAATCGATTATGATGCTTCCCAGCTTGAAGCAGATGGGGAATACGAAGTTACCATTGAAGGTGAACTGACGCTTCACGGAATCACCCAAAAAGTGAGTCAGCCCGGATCTCTTGTCAAAAAGGGAGATCAAGTAATGATGAAAACACACATGATGATCGCCTTAGATGATTATGGAATTGAGATTCCGAGTGTGGTACGAGAAAAAATTGCGGAGGTAATTGATGTAGATATCGACGTTGCGCTAGATAAAATCGAATAGTCGTTATTCTTTAAGAACATCTCCTAAGTCATTTAATGATACCAGAGGAAAGCCCTGTAAACCATACGTTTGCAGGGCTTTTTCAATAAGTTCTTCTCGAATAACCAAGATGAGTTTGGCACCGTCATTCGATCGGTTCTTCCAAGTTAGAATGAGCTCATTGATTTCGGGAGCTAGACCTTCCCTTTTCAATTCAAGTTTTCCGAGTTCATCTACTACATTCCATTTTGCCGGGTTCCTCTGTAGTTGTTTTAACTCGCTCTTCATGGCTTCAAAAGCCGAAATGTAAAAATGATATCTACCTATAGAAAGTGTTTTATCGGAAGGGTTTTCCGCTTGCATAGGAATAATTGGTTTACTGCCTCGCGGCAGGATATGCACCTCGCGCCCCCGTTCTCCATCAGGGGTAATGAATCCGCGAACATCGTTCCTTTGGCCGAAATACTTTTCAAGTGCTGTGCTTTTACCCGTTTGTATTGGGCCCGTTAGAAGGATGATGTTCTTTTTCATAACTCAATGAATATTCGAGCCAAAGGATGAAGAGCGATTTAAATCCTTTTTTCCCTTCGTTTTTTTGACTTTTTCGAGCCGCCTTTAAAAGTGCGGCACTCACCGGCACAAAGTCACGGACTCGATCGATTTGTTCTTGATAAAGAGCTTTCCATTGCTGTGATTTTCGTCGCGCCGCTAGGCGTAAAATAGGAAGCAAAATTAAAAACCAAATACCGAGAACAATTGCTGCCCTAAAAATACTCGAAAAAGCGCGCGACCATTGATCCAGTAGAAATCCTTGAGCCGCTACTATAATCAGCGCCGTAACAGCAATAAAAAGCGCTGTTTTACTTCTTTTCTTATTCGAATTCTTACGCTCTTGCATTTCTGGAACGATCTCTATTACGCGATGAACATACGTGTGTCGCATCAATTCAAAGTTCCATCGACCAATAACGATGCCCGCCACTAAATAGACAAAAACGAAGAGTCCGATGAAAAACGCACTCGCACTTATGCCCGGGAAAATAGGCGCTAATTGAGCCGTTACTTGACTTCCGAAAGCATTTATGGAATCCCACAAAGATTGTCCAAATAGGACGGTTAAAATGATAATCTTTTGAAAGGCCGAAAAAAGAATAGTCACAAAAGCGAGTACAAAGGCCCTTAAAGCCAAACGACCCGATCCCAGAAACAAGAGGGCTCCTAGAAGAATTTGAGTGCTCAGTGCGAAATAAGCCCCGGGCGGACTCTGAGGCGAAAGGATTCCTTTGAGAATCAACACTGCAATCCCACTTTGAATAATGGTTTTGGCCGGGTGTTCTGAAAAACGCGCGATTAGTGATATCCAGATGACAGATAAACCGCCCACCAGAATTCCAGAAAAGGGCAGATGAAAGGCGTGTAAAAAACCGCCAATACCCGATTCCGTAAATGCCCAAAGCGCGGTTAATCGTTCCGCTGTTCTTGCTTCGTTCAGAAAAGTATTATTTTGCTCTTTCATCATACCACTTAACATGCCTGCTCCCCAGACTCCGGCCGAAATGGAGGCCGTACTTTTGAACAAACTTCCAGAGCGATATGGGAAATCACTCTCCGAGTGGATGAAGATATGTGAATTGGCTGGACTTGAAAAGAAAATGGAGTTCGTAAACTATTTGAAACAAGCCTACGGTATAAAGCACGGCGAAGCATTCGTGTTGACTCAAATTTATTTCAATGGAGGTAAACCTGTTTATGGAGATCCAGAAGCGCTTCTCAATGACCAGTACAAAACTGAAAGGGGAAGAAACCTCTATGATTATATCATAAACAGAACGGTTGAAGACATAGGACTCCCAATTAAAATCGGCATTTGTAAAGGGTATACTTCGCTAATGGGTGAAAAGCAATTCGCAGTTGTTTTGCCAAAGCGAAAGGAGATATGGATAGGTCTTGCCCTGCCCAATGAAGAGGTAAATGACCTCTTAAGAACGACGAAGAACATCGGCGGAAGCGATAAAATTAATCGGTACATTTCCGTTTCGAAAAAAGAAGATTGGAATAATCGTATTACCGAATACTTGCTTAAATCCTATAAATACAACATCTAATTAATTGAATATGAAGGTATTATTTAAGACCTTATTGTGTTTTTTGCTAATCGGCCCATTTGCACAGGCGCAAGTGCCAACACCAAAGGAACACAATGATTTCCCTGATTTGAGCTGGCGAAATATAGGTCCACATCGAGGAGGTAGAAGTGCTGCAGTAGTGGGACACCCGACAGATGAGAATAAGTTCTACTTCGGTTCAACAGGTGGAGGGGTATGGCAAACCAATGACGCGGGTCAAACCTGGTTCAATATTAGCGATGGTTTTTTTGGCGGATCCATAGGTTGTATAAGTATTTCCGAATGGGATCCGAACGTAATGTATGTAGGTGGAGGAGAGGTCACCGTTCGTGGAAATGTTAGCTATGGTTACGGTGTGTACAAGACAACCGATGCGGGAAAGACTTGGGCACATGTAGGCCTGCCTAATTCACGGCATATCCCCCGAATCCGCATTCACCCTAAAAACCCTGATATCGTTTACGCGGCTGTATTGGGTGATTTGTACAAATCAACCGATGAAAGGGGCGTATACCGTTCAACAAATGGAGGAGCTACTTGGGAGCGGATTCTATTTGCCAATTCAGATGCCGGTGCTGTTGAATTAATTATGGATCCAACCAATCCGCGCATTCTTTACGCGTCTACATGGCATGTACGCAGAACGCCGTATTCCTTAATATCTGGCGGAGAAGGGTCGGACCTCTGGAAAAGTACTGATGGTGGCGATTCTTGGAAAAAAATTAGTTCTAATCCCGGTTTTGCCGAAGGCCCTTTGGGAATTATTGGTATTGCTGTAGCGGCCTCACGGCCCGATAGAATCTACGCCATTACTGAAGCTCCCGAAGGAGGCGTTTTCCGCAGCGACGATGCAGGCGCCACTTGGAGAAGAGTCAACCAAGATCGCTCCCTTCGTCAGCGCGCATGGTATTACAGTAAAATTTATGCACATCCGACCGATGCGGATCAAGTATATGTAATGAACGTATCTTATCATCATTCTAAAGATGGAGGCAAAACGTTCAAATCGTACCGCGCCCCTCATGGCGATCATCATGACTTATGGATAAACCCAAACGATCCTTCAAAAATGATCATCGCCGACGATGGTGGTGCTCAGGTAAGTTTAGATCAAGGGGCAAATTGGAGCACTTATTATAATCAGCCAACAGCACAATTTTACCGGGTTACCACCGACAATCATTTTCCTTACCGTATTTATGGAGCACAGCAAGATAATAGCACCTTGCGTGTAAGTAGCTTCACTACGGGAAGTGGTATTGACGAAGGCGATTGGGAAGAATCGGCAGGTGGGGAAAGTGCGCATATGGCCGTTGATCCTAATGATGAAGATGTGGTTTACGGCGGCAGCTACGGAGGATTCCTGACACGCTACAACCATAGAAACGAGCAAATGCGGGTAATCAACGTTTGGCCTGATAATCCGCTGGGCGCGGGTGTTGAAACAATGAAGTATCGCTTTCAATGGAATTTCCCCGTTTTCTTTTCTCCTCACGATAGTAAAGTGCTTTATGCCGCTTCAAACTATTTACATCGATCAACAGACGGTGGCGGATCATGGGAAGTAATTAGTCCGGATTTGACCCGTAACGATAGCGCACGAATGGTTAGTTCAGGCGGACCGATAACTCAGGATAATACAGGTGTAGAATACTATTGCACTATTTTTGCGGCCGCCGAATCTGCTCGTGAACCAGGTCTCATATGGGCCGGGTCGGATGACGGACTCCTTCATGTTACAAAAGACGGTGGCAAAAACTGGGAAAACGTTACCTCTTCGAAGCTGCCCGAATGGACAATGATCAACAGTATTGAGGTTTCCCCTTGGGAAGATGGAGTGCTATATGTTGCTGCAACAGCTTATAAGCTAGGAGATTACACACCTTATTTGTACCGAGTAAGTGATTATGGATCTTCATGGAAATTGATTTCATCTGGCCTCCCTCAAGACGATTTTACACGAGTAGTGCGATGCGATCCTGAAACGGAGGGATTACTTTTTGCCGGGACAGAACGTACGGTTTGGTTCTCAATCAATGACGGCGATTCATGGGACTCTCTGAAGTTAGCTATGCCGATTGTACCCATTACAGACTTGGCAGTTAAAGACGGTGATTTAATTGCCGCAACCCAAGGTCGAAGTTTCTGGGTGCTGGATGACTTCTCACCCTTGCAGTCAGAAGGTTATAACTCCAAGGAGTTGACACTATTAGAACCGAGAGCGGCCTATAGAGTGAGTGGCTATAGCTATGAGAGCAAAACACGCGGTACCAACCGCATACCAGGTGTATACATTGATTATTTCGTTCCAGAATTATCTGAGG
>CBFHRK010000033.1:0-9188 GCA_965658225.1 Flavobacteriales bacterium
CCACACGAGTACAATAGGCCTTGAAAATCCCGAACACTTTACCAATACGATTAGGGGCAATTCCCAAACCGGTGCAAGCACCCGCTGTAATCGTATTTGAGGAGGTTACAAAGGGATACGTTCCGAAATCGATGTCGAGAAGAGAACCTTGCGCGCCTTCAGCTAAAACTTTTTTACCTGATTGGATGGCTTCGAACATATACTGCTCCGAGTCGATCAATCGTAATTTTTTAAGGTTCTCAATACCTTCAAACCACTCAGCCTCTGCCTCTTCCAATTCGTAATCGTAATCGAAATGCTTCAGCATGTCAACGTGCTTGTTTCGGAGTGTGGCATATCGATCCTGAAAATCTGCAAGTTCAATATCTCCGAGGCGTAGACCATTACGTCCGGTTTTATCCATGTAGGTCGGACCAATACCTTTTAATGTGGAACCAATTTTCTTTTTCCCTTTGGCTTGTTCGGAGGCAGCATCTAAAAAACGATGTGTAGGTAAAATGAGATGTGCTTTTCTAGAAAGTAATAGTCGTTCTGTGTACGCGACCGCTCTATTTTTAAGTCCATCCAATTCACGGCAGAAAATCACCGGATCGATAACGACTCCATTACCAACAACATTTAAAGCGTCTTTATGGAATATTCCGGAAGGAATAGTGTGTAGCACATGTTTTATACCGTCGAATTCGAGCGTATGACCCGCATTTGGGCCGCCTTGAAAACGAGCAATAACATCGTATCCTTGAGTGAGTACGTCAACAATTTTTCCTTTTCCTTCGTCGCCCCATTGGAGCCCGAGTAATACATCTACCGCCATGGTAATGGTTGGTTAAGATTTGGTTTCATCCTCCGATTGAGGATTTTTGAGTGCGTAAAGGTACAACGAATGACTCAATACTTTTACACCCAATAAATCTTCAATGGAAGCTTTGATCTGTTGAATTCGTGGATCGCAAAATTCAATTACTTCACCCGTGTCCGTACAAATAACGTGATCGTGTTGTTTGTCGTAAAAGGATGGTTCGTATTGAGATTGTTGGTTTCCAAATTGATGTTTCCGAACCAAATTACAGTCGAGCAATAGCTCGATTGTATTGTATAAAGTAGCCCGTGAAACACGATAGTTTTTATTCTTCATTTTGATATAGAGTGATTCTACGTCAAAATGATCCTTTTGATCATAAATCTCTTTTAGGATAGCAAAACGTTCCGGTGTTTTCCGTTGACCATTTCTTTCGAGATAGGCGGTAAACACTTGCTTTACTTGGTCTTGGTGTTCTTGATTCAAAAGGGTGCTTATTAAAAGGCTAAAGTAAGAAAAAGCCGTGGGTTATTTTTTCAGGCTTCGCTTGATATCGGTGACCCCATCGATCTTTTTTATACGATCAATAAGCTGTTCCAGATGATGTGTGTCATGAATTACTACGGTAATATTTCCATCAAATACGCCGTCTACACCAGAGATATTCAATGAACGAATATTCACCTTCATCGTGTTGGAGATAATCTTGGTTAATTCATTCACTAAACCGGCACGGTCGATTCCTTTTATTGTTAAAATAGCTAAGAAATCCCTTCGATCGGACGAGACCCAGCGAGCCTTGAGAATTCTGTACGCGTAATTCGATTGGAGACGTATCGCGTTGGGGCAATCTACCCGATGGACTTTTATCCCTTCATTGATTGTTAGGAATCCAAATACGTCGTCTCCGGAAATAGGATCGCAGCATTTAGACAGTTTGTATTCTAACTGTTCTTCATCGTCGCCGAATACGAGAATTTCTCCTTTTTTATCATTGACAGGTTCTTGAACGGAGCGCAAACTTGAGCCTGACCTTCGCGTAAATCGAGATTTTAAGTAATTATAGATACCTCCATTTCGGTCCGTAGCAAATGCCTTAAGCCTCTTATTATCAATAATTCCTGTTCCTACTTGGTAGAAAACCTCTTGCGAGTTTTGAACCCCGAAATACCGATGTAGTTCGTTTAAAACCTTCTCGTTAAACTGAATTTTAAGGTGCTTTAACTTGCGAACGAGGATTTCTTTGCCATCTTCAGCAATCGACTTTTTTTCTTCCTTGAGGGCGTTCTTTATTCTGGTTTTTGCCTTTGCGGTAACAACGAAATTCATCCAATCCTCTTTCGGTTTTTGTTTTCCCGAGGTGAGGATTTCGACTTGATCGCCACTTTTTAATTGATAACTAAGAGGTACCAACTTCGCATTCACTTTAGCACCTAAGCATCGAGCACCCACTTCACTGTGAATGTCAAAGGCGAAATCCAGTGCGGTTGCCCCTTTTGGTAGCGTTCTTAGGTCGCCATTAGGCGTAAAAACGAATACTTCGTCAGCGAATAAATTTAATTTGAAGTCATCGATGAAATCAATGGCACTTGCTTCCGGATTTTCTAGAAGGTCTCTGATTTTACTTATCCACCCTTCTAATTGATTCTCGCGTTGACGCGAATTTGAATCGGCCCCCGTCTCTTTATAGCGCCAGTGAGCGGCATATCCCACTTCCGCTACTTCGTCCATTCGTTCACTTCTGATCTGCACCTCAACCCAGTGTCCTTTTGGACCCATAACGGTCGTATGCAATGATTCATAGCCGTTTGCCCGTGGAGTGCTAATCCAATCGCGCAACCGATCGGGATTTGGTTTGTAATAGTCCGTTATGATGGAATACACTTTCCAACAATCCGATTTTTCTTGATCAGGACTTGATTTAATAATGATTCGAATGGCAAATTTATCGTACACCTCGTCGAAGGAAATCCCTTGCTTGAGTGTTTTTTTCCGAATTGAAAAAATGCTTTTTGGTCGTCCTTTAATTGTATAGTTTAAGTTCTCTTTGTTCAATGCTTTCCGGATAGGGCCTGAGAACTGCTGGATGTATCGGACACGTTCTTGCTTAGAATCGTTTAACTTTTGTTCAATATCGTCATATACTTCTGGCTCGGTGTATTTGAGGCCTAGGTCTTCCAGTTCTGTTTTTATCGAGTAAAGTCCTAAACGATGGGCGAGCGGTGCGTAAATGTAGAGTGTTTCCGAAGCGATTTTTCTGCGCTTGTGAGGTGCCATCGATTCGAGGGTTTGCATATTGTGCAAACGATCGGAAAGTTTAATTAAAATTACCCGAACGTCGTCGCTTAACGTGAGTAGCATTTTGCGGAAGTTCTCCGCTTGCATGCTCACGTTTTGATCAAATACTCCTGATATTTTGGTGAGTCCGTCGATAATTCGGGCCACTTTTTCGCCGAACAAGCGTTCAATATCTTCGAGTGTGTAATCAGAGTCTTCGACCACATCGTGAAGTAAGGCACAGGCAATGGAAACATGTCCCAGCCCTATATCTTTTGCCACAATTTGAGCCACGGCAATGGGGTGGTAAATGTAGGGCTCGCCCGATTTTCGGCGTTGGTCTTTGTGGGCATCAATAGCTAGATCAAACGCCTTGCGAATCACCTTTTTCTCGTCCTTCGTCAGCGGATATTTAGCGCTGCGGAGAAGGGCCCGATATCGGTTCCGGATTTCCTTTTTTTCTAGCTCTAAGTCAATGTCCTCATGCATAAAAGTAAATGTAACAAAAGGGTAACAATTACTCTGTAGAAAGGGTCACATCTGGCCGTTAGGCCTAAAAAAAAAGTAAAGATTACTGGATGGCCGGAAGTAATTTGCCCGAAACCTCACCGAACCCGATCCGTACGCCGTTATTTTCACAATAGCCTCGCATGATCACGGTATCATGGTCATTGATGAACTTTCGTTCCGAACCGTCGGTCATCGCCACGGGTTTGCTTCCGCGCCAGGTAATTTCGAGCATCGAGCCATAGCTATCCGGCGTCGGGCCTGAAATTGTTCCGCTCGCAAGCATATCGCCCGATCGAATGTTACAGCCATTCACGGTATGATGTGCCAATTGCTGCGCCATATTCCAGTACATGTACTTGAAATTGGTTTTACACACGGTTGTTTCGTCTGCTGCCTCCGGCAGGATGCCGACTTCGAGGTTTATATCATAACTCTTGGCACCGGTAAAATGAAGGTAGGGAAGAGGTTTTGGGTCTTGTTGTGGACCTTCGGTCCGATAGGGTTCAAGGGCATCCATAGTAACTACCCATGCCGAAATACTACTGGCAAAATTCTTTGCTAAAAAGGGCCCTAAGGGCACGTATTCCCATTTTTGAATATCTCGGGCCGACCAATCATTGAAGAGAATCATGCCGAAAATATAGTCTTCGGCTTCATCCGTTGAAATACGCTGACCCATCGGCTTTCCAGAACGGGTTAAAAAGGCCATTTCCATTTCAAAATCGACTAATCGGCTCGGACCATATACAGGCGATTCAGAATCCGCCGGTATCGTCTGGCCGCAAGGCCGATAAACGTCTGTTCCTGAAACAACAATCGAGGAGGAGCGACCGTGATAACCCACAGGGATGTGAAGCCAATTGGGAAGTAAAGCATTATTTGGATCGCGGAACATGGTCCCTACATTCGTTGCGTGTTCCTTGCTCGAATAGAAATCGGTATAGTCGCCAATTTCGGCTGGAAGCAACATTTCTATATCAGAAACGGGAACCAATACCGCATTTTTGTGAGATTCGTTATTCTGAAGATCGAGGTTGTTTGAATCGAAAAGATCAGCAATTCGGTTCCGTACGGCACGATTCGTTTCTATCCCCAGATCCATGAATTCGTTCAAAGTATCTTCAAGAAAAATACCTTCAGGCAATTCGATTTCGTTAAAATACCCGAGCTGTTGAAGTGCACTTAAGTCAATTGCCGTATCGCCAATTCGGCTCCCAATGGAAACGCTTTCATCGGAACGCATGAATACCCCAAAAGGGATATTTTGAATAGGGAAGTCCGAGTTTGTAGGGGTTTCGATCCAAGATGAACGATTCGGGTTGTTTGCTGAAATTTCCATGTAGCTCGTGTAGATTTTGCTTTCTGCGATAAAGGTATTTATTTCATTTAACAAGGTTCGGATTCCAAGAGTCGTACCTGTATATTTGTGGCTATAAATATTTAAATATGAGAGATCAACTCATCTTCGACTTAATAGAAAAAGAACGCCAGCGTCAAACGCATGGCATTGAATTAATTGCATCTGAGAATTATGTTTCCGATCAGGTTATGGAAGCCATGGGTTCTGTGCTTACGAATAAATATGCCGAAGGTTTTCCGGGGCGTCGTTATTATGGTGGATGCGAAGTAGTTGATCAAGTTGAGACCTTGGCCATAGATCGTGCAAAAACCCTTTTTAATGCTGCTTACGCGAATGTTCAACCTCATTCTGGATCTCAGGCGAATGCGGCGGTTTTCCTTGCTTGCCTGAAGCCGGGCGATACTATTTTGGGATTCGATTTATCTCATGGTGGTCACTTGACGCACGGAAGTCCGGTTAATTTCTCTGGAAAACTATATCGCCCAACATTTTACGGAGTTGAACCCGATACAGGATTAATCGATTACGATAAAGTTGCTGACATCGCGAAGAAAGAACGGCCTAAAATGATTATTTGCGGGGCGTCTGCGTACTCACGCGATTGGGATTATAAGCGCCTTCGCGAAATTGCCGATGGTGTGAATGCTCTCTTGTTGGCAGATATTTCTCACCCTAGCGGGTTGATTGCTCGTGGTTTGCTCGAAGATCCGCTTCCACACTGTCACATCATTACAACCACTACGCATAAAACGTTGCGCGGCCCGCGTGGTGGAATGATTATGATGGGGCAGGACTTTGAAAATCCTTTTGGTTTAAAAACGCCTAAAGGAGTAGTTCGAATGATGTCTTCTTTATTAGATAGTGCAGTATTTCCAGGAACGCAAGGAGGCCCATTGGAGCATGTAATTGCCGCAAAGGCGGTAGCCTATGGTGAGGCATTAACGGATTCTTTCTACAAATATCAGGTACAAGTAAAAGCAAACGCGAAATTGCTTGCTGATGAGTTAGTAAGAATGGGATACCATATCATTTCCGGAGGTACAGATAATCACTGTATGCTGATTGATTTGCGTAATAAAAACATCACAGGTAAGGAGGCGGAAAAAGCTTTAGGGATGGCCGAAATCACCGTAAACAAGAACATGGTTCCGTTTGATGATAAGTCGCCATTTGTTACTTCAGGTATCCGAATTGGAACTCCAGCTATTACCACACGAGGTATCACCGAGAATGAAATTCCCGAAATTGCCCGGTTGATTGATGCCAGTTTAATGGCTGCGAGCGACGAGGCTAAACTCGAAAAACTAAAAGCCGAAGTAGGCTCACTAATGTCGGCCTTACCTTTATTTGCGTATTAAAAGGGCTTGGGCCTTTTAGGTCAGTAAAATAAGACGTAAAAAAAGGCCTCTCAGTTATGAGAGGCCTTTTGTTATTTAGTGATTACTAGTTTCTCTGTTACGAGTCCGCCCGAGTATTGAGCGTTGATGTAGTATATACCTGAGGGCCAATCTTTTAAGTCGAGAAGAAGGTCATTAGAGCCCACTTGTGCATCAAACGGGATAATGGTCATGACTTGTCCGAAAGCATTCGTTACAATGAATTCAACACTCCCGGGTTGATTTACATTGAAGCTTAAGGTAGTTTCTGACTTGGCTGGGTTTGGATGCAATTGAGCAACGTCGAAATCCAGGGTTGGATTTTCTTCAACCGAAATAATACACGGAGCAATTTCTTCGAAGCAAACATCGTCAATGGTCCATCCTTCACTTGCATTGGCAAAGTTCGATCCGAATCGGAATCGTATTACAGTGGCTCCATTGCTAGCGAAATCTATATCGTGCGTTGCAAACTGCCAACCGATACTCGTTCCAGACCATCCTGGAACTCCTGGGCTAATAGATCCTAATCCGGTAATGAACTGACTGTCGAACCAGGTTGGATCAAAGGCATTCCCGACGCGGGTCCAGGTAATGCCATTGTCTTGGGTGTATTCAACGGTTCCTCCATCTTCATATTCATCGGTGAAATAGCGGTGATAAAATGAAAGTCGATAGCAATTGTTGTCATTTACATTGAAAACTGGTGTATAGAGGGCGCTTGAATCGCCATTGGTATAATCTGAATTCAAGCCGGTCATCCAAGCGTTGTTTCCGCTGTACGCGCCGTTGAGAACGGTTTGGTTGGGTGTCCCGACTTCCCATACTGTACTTGGACCGTAATCGAACGCATTGAGCGTAACCCATTGTGCTGCTCCGCCTTCAAAATCCTCACAATAAGGGAAAGCGCTGGTTGAGTCAAAAACGGAAATCAGTGTACAAAGCGTATCATCAGAAGTGAAAGAGTCTGTCGACCCGTTAGGGTTGGAAGTATAAACACAGAAACTATGTGGACCTGGATCTGCTGTCCAAAGAGAGGCAAAGGTGTGTAATATGCTGTCGCCAATTTGCAGTGGAGTTGAAATACTTACGGGCTCATTTAGAAAGAAGGTTCCATTGTCGATATCTAAGTTTGCTTCAACAGAAGTGAGGGGAGCGATACCTGAGTTTTTGATCCACATACTTACGGGAACATCGTCTGGAAGAATAAAGGCCGAACTTGCACCAATTGAGTAAGCGGTTGTGGCCGCACTGTTTTGGATGGGGACAAATATTTCGAAATCATCAATTGCCCAACCGTCGCCGAAGGAGAAAAAACCATCGGAGAAGAAACGGTAACGGAATTGAATAGGGTCTACATTCCCGCCGTAGGCGGTTAAATCAAATGCTGTGTTCGTCCAGTTGGCATTGTTTCCGGCCCATGCGGGAATAGGAGGGAAGCCGCTGTTTTGATTATACCAGTTGGTACCTAACGGGTCATTTAACGTACCGAGGAGCTGCCAAGTTTGACCGCCATCAATACTAATTTCCATTTGTCCTCCATCACCGAAAATATCAGTAAAAATTCGGTTCGAGAATCTCAATTCACAGCCAAAAACGCCCGACATATCAAAGAATGGGGAGTAGAGGAAATCGTTTGAATTATTTGCATAACCGGCATCTAAATCAATCATCCACGCATTTGAAGGAGAATTGGCCGTATTAATGGTTGGCGCACTCGGAGAGCCTAACTCCCATTGTTGAAGTCCACCTTCGGCCACCCAACTTCCTTGTCCGCTCTCAAAATCGGTTGCATATGGAGGGACAAAAGTTTCTACACCTACAGGAGTCGAGCACGTGGTGTCATTCGTAGGGGCCTGATCGCCCGTTAATGCCGTGTAAACGCACAGGTCGTAAACACCAATGGGAGCGTTAAATGGAGCTGTAAAAGTATAGTTGGTCGATTGATTTGGAGCTAAGGTCCCTGTCCATGTTTCTACGGTGGGCGCACCTGCATTAACGAAGTAACCAACACTCATAGTAGTTAACGTATTCGTTCCAAAATTGAATATTTCCATTTCAACAGTTGTCGGCGAACCCGCAATGCTTTGGTTTCCAGGTTGAATGATTGCAATGGCTGAAGCATCATTAGGTACTACATCATAAAAACGAATATCGTCAATGGCCATATCACCGGAGCAACAGCCGTTACTTATGGAACGCCATCTAACTTTCACGTTTTCTCCCGCAAAGGCCGTTAGGTCTGTTTGATGACGAATATAAGGGTCTGTTTGGGTGAATTGACCTTGCCCAATTAAACTATCCACGGTGGTCCAAACGCCATTTTGATAAACATCGATAAAAACGTCAGGAATTACGAATCCAAATCGATGGTAATAGAATTCTACCGCGGGCGAAGTAAGATTGGCAAAATCAACACACGGACTAATTAAAAAAGCTTCATCGTTGTTTCCACCTCCGTCGGCTTCCGTATATAAATAAACTCCTCCTCCGTTTAATCCAGGAGTGTGATCACCAGTGGGACCTGTACCAAATGAATTTGTTTGACCGGAATGTACTACCCAACCGTAGTCATTAAAATTAACGGGTGTTGGGTCTCTTGTCCAATCATTGGCCATTAAACCGGGCGCGGTCGGACTTCCACCTCCTGTTGTGAATTGTTCAAAGTTCTCGATATGAGGAAAAGCAATAATGGAATTTGGATTGATTATCGAGTAATTCAAGAGGGAGTCATTCGCCGTATTCTGGTCATTGGACAGCCCTGTAAAAACGTCGAAGTTATAATTGATTCCAGTTGTAGATAAATCTACTGTTGATGTGAATGTATATACAAGGGTGTCACCTGGATTCAAGACAGCGAATACGG
>CBFHRK010000033.1:9285-14598 GCA_965658225.1 Flavobacteriales bacterium
GGTATCCCAAATAGGCGCTGCACCATCTAGTGAGAAGCCAACCGGAATAGTATCTTGAATCAAGGTTCCAAAATTGGTGATGGCAATGCTGACGGTGTCATTGGATCCATATCCGCAACCGTCAGGGAAAGGTGTAATGATTCCTGCAATCGCCATGTCATTTGGATCGGGTTCAAAAAGGAATATATCATCGAGTGCCATTTCTCCTCCGAAGCCCGCATTATTTCCCGTGAAACGAACCTTAGTTACTTGTCCAGCAAAGGCAGATAAGTCAATTAATCCTCTTTGCCATGAATTTCCTTGATCGCCTGATTTTGTCCAAAGCGTATTCCATACACCCAGTGTATCGCGAACCTGCAAGGTCAATGTCCCAATTGCATTGCCCCACATATGGTAATAGAATTCAAGTTTTGGCGCTGATAATGCCGATAAATCGAGACAAGGAGAAACTAATTGAGCATTTACGATATTGAAAGAATTAGGCAAGAAAACGTACCGACCAATTCCGGTTCCTGTGGTATGGTCATTTGAAGGTCCCGTATTGAAACCAGGGCTTGGTCCTTGACCAGTTATCCACTGGCCATTAAGACCTATACCTTGCTCCCAAAAATCACCTAAAGCATTGGTTCCTGTGGGCCAAGCATCTATATTCTGTGTGTACGGGGCCGCCGTGAGCGTGTTCTCGATAGAGGTTTGCAAGCTATCATTAAAAAAGTTGAAGTCGCCCGGGAGGCTACACCACACTACCAAATCATAAATTTGACCCCCGATACTTACGTCCACAGTTGTATTGAAGGTGTAATTCAAGGTGTCTCCTGCGGGCACTAATTGATAAATAGTATCGGTAAAAGTTGGACCGTTGTCGAGCGAATAGTTTACGTAAAGTGTATCCTGGTCATCGAGTCCACTATTTTTGAAAAGCACATTTACAGGCTCCGATGCTGAAAGGCCACAGCCTCCATTGGTTGGATTCACAATCGAAAGAACGGAGAAGTCGTTCGGCTGAGGATTCCCCAACTCGAATTGCATATTTGGTCTATTGTTCGAGACAGAAGGGAAAGCGCCACCATTATTACAGAGTGCCGGGTCCGTATCGCTAATAGCATAAACTGTTCTAGTTGCCGAATAGGTCGTTTGTCTGGTAATGGCGTTGTTGGTAAAACCATTAGGAAAATTATTGAAGCAAACTTCAACGATAATGCTACTCACTCCGTCCCACGCAAACGGCGTTGAGAAGGAATGGAGATTCCAGCCTATAGTTTCCGTATACGTTGGAACGCTGTACACTGTTGTGAAACTGCCGGTAACAAAACCAGTAAGTGTTGTACCGGAATAATTCGCCATTTTTATTTCAAAATCGATCAAGGGAGTCCCTTGAACTTGCGATACGTCAAAACTGAGCGATTGAAAGTCAATAGCGCCGTTGACTCCAGCTGCTGCCATTTCGGCCGCGGTAATTAGCATTTGATGCCGAGCTCCATTAAACCAATTTCCATAAGGTGCGGGATAGCTCGTCGGGGTGTTCAATACATTTCCAGTACCCAGAGTGATTAGACTGGGTGACGGCACAATAATGAATTGGTTACAGCCTACGGCTGGATTTACAGCTTCGTTGAGCGCAGGAGACGCATCCACTGCGCGCACTCGATAACAAAAAGTATCGCCAATTGCTGCCGCAGGAAGATCACCCTCATAAATGGATCCTGAGGTATTAACCATCCCGATGGTATCGTCGGTAGATCCATTAAATGAGTAAATGATCATGGCAGTATCAATTCCAGAGCCGTCCGTAATATCTGCGGAAATTGTAAAAGGCCCGGTATTACTCACGGTTCCTAAAGGAACAGGTGGGACTAATGTGATGGTCGGCGGGAATAGCTCTGATGGGGAGGCAGTAACTAGAATGTTATCTAACAACCAACCGTAGTTTCCTGAAGAACCTGAGTTGTTTCCGTCCGTTAGTTTAAAACGAATTTTTGCTTGAGCAGCATTGGAGATATATGGAGATACATCAAAAGTTTCAGATTGCCACCACGTGCTTTGAGGTGCCGCGGTTGGCACGGCAGGATCCCATATCAAATATGCATTCGATGCGAATTTATTACCACTCGCACAGAAGGTTCCCGTTCCAAGGTAATCGTTACAAGTTAGTTGAGTCCAGGTATTTCCATTGTCATTAGACACTTCAATGGTAGCAGCGTCGAAAAACTCAATTTTACATATTTGATCAAAATTAAGCAGTACGAAGGTATTACCCACCGTGGAAAAAGCATCTGTTTCTAAAGTGTTGGTGGTTGCCAGCCCTACTTGGTTTACATAACTGTTTGGAGCGCTAACGCTCAAAGTAGCATCAATTGTCCACGTGGGAGTTCCCACAGAAGTTACACTATCTGCCAAAGAAACGGGATCGAAGTTTTCTTGAAAAACGATCGTTTGTCCCATTGAAAAATAGCTCAATAGAATAAGCAGAACGGAGATTCCTTTCTTCATCATAAGATACTTGCTAATATTTATTCAATCGCTTAATGCGTGATAACCAATTTCCTAACGGTCTTAACTGTTCCGCTATGAATACTCACGTTGTATACTCCGGAAGCAATCTCTTTGAGATCCATTGGGATTTCATTATTACCTACAATTCCAGGCTTAGTACCTGATAATACAATTTCTCCTAAGAGATTCGTTAAGCTCCACGAGATTTCTTCGTTCGCATTAAGCTCTAAAGCAATTACGCTTTGATCCGATGCTGGGTTGGGCCATATGGACACATTTACGACACTCGTATTTGGTTCTTCTATACTTGTTGGCGTGCACGCTCCGATATTTTCAATACAAATATCATCAATAGCCCACCCTTCATTTTGAACGGAAAAGTCGGCTCCAAATCTCCATCGAATGATGGTTGTGCCTGCCTGAGGGAATTGAACCGTTCTTTCGGCGTATTCCCATCCGTTCGATGTTCCTGTGAATCCTGCCGTTCCTGGACTTTGATTCGCAAGTCCAATAATGAACCACTCATTGTACCAGTCGGTTCCAACACTTCCAATTGAGCTCCATGTTGCCCCTCCATCTTGAGAGAACTCCACAATTCCACCATCTTGATATGGCTCTGTCCTATACGCGTGGTAGAAGCTAATTTTATAGCACGAATCGGGGTTTACATTCAACACGGGGGAGAAAAGTGCAGAACTATCTCGAGGATTGTAATCGCCGGATAAGCCAGTCATCCATGCATTTGGAGAGCTGTGCGCCGAATTAATTATCGTCTGCGATGGCACCCCGGATTCCCAATTGTTTCCAGTGGGCACATAAGTTGAGTAATTCAAGGCTACTAGAGGTGCCTGACCTCCGTCGAAATTATTACAGTAAGGGAAAGCGCTCGTTGAATCAAAAACGGTTGCAACATAACAGGTAGTATCATCCGGTGTATATTCATCTAACCGCACATTCGGGTTCGATGTATAAACACAAATCGTGTGTTGTCCGGGATCGGCTTGCCAAGGTACCGAGAAAGTATGTGTTGAGAACTGACCTTTTTGTAGCGGAACACCGAAATGAATAGAATCTGTTACGATATTAGTGTTGTCTATTTCTAGTGTAACCAAGACACTCGTTATATCTTGTTCCCCCGTATTTTGTACGTCTACACTTACTGGACTTGCCTGCGGCAAGATGAAGAAATTACTCGGTGAAACGACAATGTTATCCGTTGCGGCAGAATGTTGAACGGGAACTACGATTTCGAAATCATCAATTCCCCAACCATCACCGCCAATTACCGATCCGTCTGAAGTATATTCAAAACGGAACTGAACCAATCCTTGAATCCCGTTAAATAGATCTAACGGATAGTACGCGTTGACCCAAGTATTGGTGGCTCCTGTCCACCCGGGTAGGGTGGAAGAGGTAATAATATCATCATTATACCAAGTGGAATCTTGGAATGCTCCAAGGACAGACCACGTGTTCCCTCCATCCGTTGAGTAGTCGATGCGGCCACCATCCCAACTGTTTTCGGTACTGTACCAATGTTTGAATTTCAATGAGGTGTTGAGTAATTCTTGAAAATCAAAATAGGGACTAAAGAGGTAGGCTTGACTATTGTTGATGTAGGGTGCATCCAGATCAGTTACCCAGGCATTCGTTGGGGAAGAGGCCGTATTAATTACGTTACCAGTCGGAGTTCCTAACTCAAATAAAAGTGTTTGACCGCCGGTGGTCCAGCTTCCTTGTCCACTTTCAAAGTCATCGCTGTAAGGAGGAATGAATGTTTGGATTCCCGTGCTTTGAGTGCAAAGTGAATCATTACTGGTTTGACCATCATTGAGCAGGTCGGTGAAAGCACAAACATCGAAGGTTCCACCAGGTACACTAAATGGAGTGTTAAAAGTATAGGTAGTCGAAGTTGACGGATCCAACACGCCTGTCCAAGTCTCAATAACCGGAGCACTGGTCCCTATAATGTATCCAACATTTGTTGTAAAGATGGTATCAGATCCGTTATTGAAAAATTCTATTTGAACGGTTTCTGTTGCTCCGGCCGCCAATTGAGGTAGGGGTGCAAGGATTGCATCCAGAATAGCGTCTTTCGCGGCGCTCTGATAAATTAAAATATCGTCGATTGCAGCTTCTCCGCCGAAGCTGACATTTTGCCCAACAAAACGAATTTTGGCTATACGATTAGCGAGCGGACTTAAATCAACAATGGCTTTTTGCCAACTATTCCCCTGATCCCCTGTAAGGGACCAAGCAGTTACCCATGCGCCGGTAGTATCTTCATACTGAACTGTAAGAGATCCGATTCCAGTACCCCACATATGGTACCAGAAATCCATTTTTGGGAATGTATTTCCGGTAAAATCCAAACACGGCGAAATGAGTCGAGCCGTAGATGAGGTAAAGGTATTTGCAATGAATAAATAATTTCCTGTTCCTGAGGTGTGGTCGGCTGTGGGACCTGTATTGAAACCTGGCGATGGACCCGTTCCGACAGTCCAGTTATACGTATCGGTATTGTCTTGCTCCCAGAAATCTGCGAGTACTTGTCCGCCCGCATTCCAGGAATCGAAATCTTGAGAAAGTCCCGTTCCAGGAGTCAGCGTATTGGTTACACTGTATCCAGTGATTGAATCATTAAAACCGTTATTATCATTGGGAAAAGAGGTCCAAACATTAAAAGTATAGGTACTACCTCCAACACTTAAGTCAACAGTTTGTGAAAAAGTGTGTGTAATTGTATCACCGGATGGAACATTCTGATAAACAGTATCTGTAACTATCGGATTTGCGTCCATCTGATAACTAAAAACGAGG
>CBFHRK010000033.1:14697-20734 GCA_965658225.1 Flavobacteriales bacterium
AATCCTAAATCAAACCTCATATTTGGTCGATTGTTTGAAGGAGTTACGAATGCACTGTTATTGGCACAAAGGTTTCCGTCTGAATCGCTTCTGTAATAAATAGTGCGCGTGCTCGGATAAGCCGTTTGACGTACGATGGCGTTATTGGTAAATCCGTTTGGCCAGTTATTAAAACATACTTCAACAAGGATATTACTTACCCCATCCCACTGAAAAGGAGCTTGAAAAGTATGCGTATTCCAGCCAAGTGTTTCGGTGTATCCAGGAGAATAAAAAACTTGAGTTAGACCAGTAGTTACCCAATTCGTTATAGTAGATCCCGAATAGTTACTCATTTTGATGGTGAAATCCGTCAATAACGTTCCATTTACCCCGGTTACATCGAAAGCGAGCGATTGAAAGTTTATTGGAATGGCTACCCCTGCAGCGTTCATTTCAGTCGCAGTAATTAGCATTTGATGTCGAGCGCCATTGAACCAATGACCATATGGCGCTGGATAGCTCGTTCCCGTGTTTTGAATAGTTCCATTTCCAAGTTGAATTTGGGGAGGTGCAGGAACAACGTGGAAAAGATTACAACCTGTGGTTGGTTCAACGGCTGAATTAGCGGCCGGACTAGCATCTTCGGCGTATACTCGATAGCAAATGGAATCATCGAGAAGTGCACTTGGAATTGTGTCTTCATAGGTGCTTCCGCTTGTATTAATTAAGCCAATAGTATCATCCGGTGCACCATTTAAAGAATAAATAAGCATGACGGTATCAATTCCGGATGCATCTGTAACATCAGCAGAAACGAGGTAAGGACCACCACTACTCGTTGGTCCTTGCCAAATAGGATTATTCAGTGTAATTACCGGAGGGAAGAGCTCCGACGGACTCACAGTCACTTTTACATTGTCAACGAGCCAGCCATAATTACCACCAGATCCGTTGTTATTATTGTCGTTGAGTTTGAACCGGATTTTTGCTTGAGCGGTATTGGCTAAAAAGCTTGAAACATCAAATGTTTCGCTCTGCCACCATGATGCTTGTGGAACAGCCGCCGGATTGGCTGGGTCCCAGAGTAAATAGGCATTGGAAGCGAATTTGTTTCCCGATGCACAAAAGGTTCCTCCTCCGAGATATTGCGGACACGTTAATTGAGTCCATGATACTCCCCCGTCATTTGAAACTTCAATGGTCGCGGCATCAAAGAATTCGATTTTACAAATGTGATCGAAATCGAGCAATACAAAAGTATTTCCGACCGTAGAAAATGTATTGGTTTCAAATGAGTTGGAGCTCGCTAAAGTAATAGTGTTGGTATAGCTTTGTGTTGGACTTACGCTATACGCCGTGGTAACCGCCCAAGGCGGAGTTCCAGTAGTAGTAACACTGTCCGCTCCCGAGGGCAAGTCAAAAGTTTCAATATATGCGGTTGTTTGCGCCGACAAATTGATTCCGACCAGAACACAGCATATCGCCAATAGTAGTTTTTTAATCATGGGATTAGGTTGAGTAGTAGCTTCCAAATATAGCGAAACTCAAAACATTGTATATCGATAGATTTAAACCACAAAAAAAGCCGGCAACTGCCGGCTTTTCTCTTGAGGATAAGTTCCCTTATTTTGCGATCACAAAGCGCTCGGTCTGTAAATGTTCTCCTTTTCTTACTGACAAGTAATAAACTCCATTAGCAAGGTCTTTTAAGTCTAGTGTATGTTCCGTTGAAACCCCGGATGGTTCCAGAGTGAATGAATCTACATGCTCACCGAGTAAATTGACTACTTCTACTTCAATTTCGGAATCCAATTCAAAAATAGTTAGGGTAATGTTCTGAGTTGCGGGGTTCGGAGCTAGCATCATAGCTATATTATCCACTTCCTCAAGAGAGGTGGGGGTACATGCACCGATGTTTTCAATACAGAGATCATCAATAGCCCATCCTTCATTTTGTACCGAGAAGTCTGCACCAAACCTCCAGCGAATAATTGCGGTTCCAGCAACAGGGAATTGCACCGTTCTTTCTGCGTATTCCCAACCGTTTGAAGTACCCGTCCATCCCGGATTACCCGGAGATGTGTTGGACAGTCCAATTACGTATTGAGTGTTGTACCATTGCGATCCAGGACTTCCTATGGAGGTCCAAGTAGCACCTCCATCTTGAGAAAATTCTACCGCCCCACCATCTTGGAAGTTCTCGGTTCGATAGGCGTGATAGAAACTGATTTTATAGCAGCTATCGGCATTTACGTTGAATAATGGCGAGAATAAGGCCGAGCTATCTCTAGGAGAATAGTCGTCGCTCAAACCGGTCATCCAAGCATTAGGCGCACTGTTTGCAGCAGATATCACGGTCTGGTTTGGCGTTCCAGCTTCCCAAAGATTACCACTGGGTTCGTACGTTACATAATTCAATGCTACCAACGGTTCGAGTCCTCCATCAAAATTATTGCAATAAGGGAAAGTAGAGGTTGAATCGAATACGGTTGCTACATAGCAAAGCGTATCATCAGAGGTGAAACCATCTCCAATTAGGTTAGGCTCTGACGTGTAAACACAAATAGTATGAGCACCTGGATCGGCTTGCCAAATTTGACTAAACGTATGCGTGGTGGTTTGCCCCGGCCCTAACGGCACCGTAAAGAATAAGGAATCGGTAACTACTATGTTGTTATCTATTTCCAAGGTTACTTTAAAATGATCTAAGTCAATTAGTCCAGTATTCTCTAAAACTGCGCTTACAGGGCTTGCCTGCGGCAAGATGAAGAAGTTACTTGGGGACACGTTAATCTCATTGGTCGCGGCACTTGGGAATACAGGATAAATATTAATATCATCTATTGCCATATCACCTGCACAACATCCAAGCGAGATCGCTCTAAAACGCACTTTCACGTTCTGACCCACATAGTTGGCCAAATCAACAGAGTGCATTGACCATGTATCGGCTTCACTCGTTTGTTGTGAGCCTGTAATCGACCAAATATTAGTCCACGCTCCAGTAGTGTCTTGAATATCCAGAAATAAAGAACCCATATTGGAACCAAAACGATGCGTATAAAAATCAATTCTTGCTGAATACCAGTTCAAATCTAAACATGGAGATTCGAGAATAGCTGTTTGACCGGAAGCTCCAGAGGAGGATTCAGTATACATGTATATACTGGAGCCGGTAGTATGATCCCCGTTCGGACCCGTTCCAAAAGAGCCCGTGGGGCCTGTTTGAACGAGCCAATTAAATCCTGTACTACCACCAGTGGAAGATCGTGTCCAGAAGTTATCTAAAACCCCTGGGGCATTTACGTTACCTCCTCCGGGAGTGAATGTTGTAAATGGCTCAACATAAGGAATCAGAAAGAGCGTGTTCGATACTTGATACCCAGTAAGCGTATCATTACCGTTGTTTTGATCTCCGGGCATAGCTGTATATGCTGTAAAGGTGTAGGTCGTCGCTGGAGAACTTAAATCAACAGTTCCAGGAAGTGTATACAGGATGGTATCACCCGGATTCAAGGTTCCAGTCCAAGTTCCAGTAAGGGGTGGTTGTCCAGGTAATGAAACGGTAACCGGAATACTCGTTTGTGGATTCAAACCTAAGTTTGTCAATTCTACAGTAACTCCTTGAGTGGGAGATAAGTCACAACCGTCGGAAGATGGCGAATCGATTCCGGCTAAAGACACATCGTTTGGTTGAGGATCAAATACACCGATATCGTCAATGGCTATGTCACCTGCCGAATTGAAACCGATTACTGAAGTTGCTCTAAATCGAATTTTAGTGATTTTCCCAGCATAAGGGGTCGCATCAATAAGCCCTTCAATCCATGCATTTCCTTGATCTCCAGATTTATTCCAGGCATTCACCCATGTGCCCGTAGAGTCTTGAATATCAACGCTAAGCGTTCCAATTCCTCCTCCCCACATATGATAATAGAAACTAATTTTCGGTGCCGTTAAGTTCCTTAAATCTATACAAGGGCTTATTAATCCAGCCACTTCACCATTGGTAACGAGATTCGCTTCCATGTATGCGTATTTACCTAGCGGGGTTCCGAGAGTGTGGTCAGCAGAAGGTCCGGTTAGAGTGGTGCCAGTAGCTCCCGAGGTGAAGGTCCATGGCTCGTCTAAGGAATTATCAACTTCCCAGTTTTGAACAGGAACGGTTCCAAAATTGAAGAGTTCAAAGTCTTGGACCATAGGAGTTGCAACCGTTGTATTTACGATAGAGTATCCCGTAAGGCTATCGTTCAGGAAGGTTTGCTCTGTTGCAAGGTCCGTCCAAGTGTCCAAGTTATACGTCTGTCCTCCTGTACTTAAATCAATCGTTGTACTAAATGTGAAGAGTACAGTATCACCCGGGTTTAGCGTTGTGAATAAGGTGTCGGTTATCAATGCTCCGTTATCTAATTGAAAAGTCACAGGCACAGTATCTTGTGGGGAAGTACCGTAATTAGCAACAGCTACTGTTACGTTTTCAGAAGCAGTTAAGTTACAACCCTCTTGCAATGGGCTCACAATGGCTGCTACTCCGACATCGTTTGGCTGCGGCTGGTATATGAAAATGTCGTCAATAGAGATATCTCCGGCACAGCAACCTAGAGATTGGGCTCTAAACCGAATTTTCACACTTTGGAATGCATAGGCAGTCAAATCAACCGTCTCGCGAATCCACTCATCTCCTTGATTACCCGCAAGTGACCATTGGTTTACCCAAACGCCATTTGTGTCTTGTACATCCAAGAAAAGTGTTCCTATGTTCGTGCCAAACATGTGGTACCAGAATTCCACTTTCGGTGTTGGACTCTGCGTGAAGTCTAAACAGGGCGAAATCAAATTGATTACTTCACCATTGCCAACTTGTGATACTTCCATATAGGCATAAATACCTGCAGCAGTTCCTAGAGTGTGATCCACTTGCGGCCCAGTTTGAGTTGATGTGGTAGGTCCGGCTTGGAAAGTCCAGTCATCATCGTCGTTAGAGTCTTGCACCCAACCTTCTATTGCGTTTTGCTGACCTGGTAAGAAATTCTCAAAATCTTGAATATAGGGAGGTGCCGTCAGAGAATTGAAAACATCATACCCTTGAAGCGTATCGTTTCCGACCGCCTGCTCACCAATCCATTCTGTCCAAGGCTGAATATTATATAAAGTTCCGCCTACAGATAGATCTGCACCTTGACTAAACGTATGAATCAACGTATCTCCAGGCAATAGGTTTTGGTATACAGTATCGCGAACGATTACTCCCGACCCCGCTACGGTATAAGCTACCGGCAAGGTGTCTTGCGCTGTAGTTCCGGCATTAAATACTTGAACGGTAACGGTTTCATTTGCTGTAAACCCGCAAGATTCAATAGGTGGAGACAAAACGCCTATGATTGCACCGTCAATGGGTTGTTTTTCGAAAACGACAACGTCATCAATGGCAATATCACCTCCTGTGCTGCTTGTTGCGGTGGTTTTGAACTTCACTTGGACGGTGTTTCCAGCAAACAAGCTCAATGGTACATTTACTTTGGTCCAAGGTGCCGCGGTGCTAGATTGCTGCTGTCCGGAGATAGTAAAGACTTGGTTCCATTGCACTCCGTTGTTAACATAAACCGTGAGGTTTCCACAACCGGCACCGGCCATGTGATAAAAGAATTCCAATTCCGGAGCAACCATTCCGGAGAGGCTCAAACAAGGACTTATTAATACTGCAGTATCGTTCTGTGAGCCAAAAGGAACTTCGGTGTACATGAAGTTGCCATTTCCGGATGTATTGTCTTGATCCGGACCTGTGCCGAAGGAGGGTGTCGACTGATTCCTGACGCACCAACCATATCCACTCGACGTACTGGTACCCGGGTTTCTTGTCCAATCACAGCAAATAGAACCCCAAACTGCGGTTCCGAAGTTACCTGTAGCTGGAGTAAAACTTTCAAAATCCCAAGCCCATGGGAAAACAGAAACGGGAGTACCGACACAATTCGGTGGTGGCGCATTACTAATAACGAAGCAGTTAAAGCCTGAATTTGGATTTTCGGATACATTTCCACAAGCCGAAGAATCC
>CBFHRK010000034.1:0-20291 GCA_965658225.1 Flavobacteriales bacterium
GGAAGAAACGGCCGGAGATCGTTCTTTTGCGCAGAAACTGAGCGAGCTTGGAGACGTGTATGTCAACGACGCTTTCGGAACGGCACATAGGGCACATGCTTCTACGGCGATCATTGCTGATTTTTTTGAAGGTCACAAATTCTTTGGATATGTGATGGCGAGCGAAATTGAAAACGTTCAAAAAGTACTCGAAAGTGAGGAACAGCCTGTAGTGGCGATCTTAGGGGGCGCCAAGGTGTCGAGTAAAATCACGATTATCGAAAAGCTTCTTCCGAAAGTGGATCATATTATCATTGGTGGGGGTATGAGTTATACCTTCGCCCTAGCGGCCGGAGGAAAGATTGGCAACTCACTTGTTGAAACAGAGCATTTCGACACCGTAGCTCAAATTTCCAAGGCGGCCGAAGAGCAAGGCGTTACTATTCACTTACCCATTGATTCAGTAAATGGGAATCGGTTTGCGAGTGATGCCGAGGTGGGTATTTCGGATGCCAAAAATGTTCCCGATGGATGGATGGGACTCGATATTGGCCCTAAAACGATTGATCTCTACAGCTCCGTGATTAAAAATGCTGCGACTATACTTTGGAATGGACCTATGGGTGTGTTTGAAATGGAAGCGTTTTCAAATGGCACTAAGGCCATTGGTGAAGCTATATGCAAAGCCACTGAACACGGCGCTTTTAGTTTAGTAGGTGGAGGTGATTCGGTAGCTGCTGCAAAGCAATACGGTTTTGCCGAGCGAGTAAGTTATGTTAGTACGGGAGGTGGAGCCATGCTTGAATACCTTGAAGGAAAAGAGTTGCCCGGAATCGCCGCTATTTTAAACTAAGCAGAAATTACAACTGAATACTTTCGATTTGGTCTTTAACCCCATCGAATTCTTTTTCCCACCAAGAGCGCCAATCGAGCTCTTCGATGTAAGGGAAAAACAGCGGTGCGAGTGAAGATATAGGCTCGTAAAGGACGCTTTTATCTCGATCTTGAGCTGTCGGCCATTTGAATGCCCCTTCTTGAACGGGACGCCATAAAAAGAGCACAACCGACAGAATAAAGCTCCATTTTAGCAAGCCGAAAATCGCGCCGACTAGGCGGTTAATCCCATTTAAAGCTATCGCTTTTAAAAGCGAAGTAAGCAAACGACCCAATAAATTTAAAAGGATTACGATGCCTAAAAAAGTAATGGCAAAGGCGATTATGGGTAGGTATTCACGCTCTATTTCGAAGTGCTGAAGCAGGTAATCGGCAACCCAATCGGAAAAATGAATGGCGCCCCAAATTCCCAGAATTAAAGCCGCCAAAGTAGAAAGCTCAATAATAAAGCCATTTCGAAAGCCTTTAAACGCTCCCCATGCCAACGGAATTAAAAGTATAATATCGAGATAATCCACGCCTCGAAAGTAAGGATTATTTTGGGCAGCAGTTGTACTTTTAGCCGATGGAAGAACTGAAAGAGAAATGGGATCAATTGGTAACACAGTTAAGCAAGAGATTTGCCGATGGTGAAGAAATGGATGTGCCGGGAATCGTTTTCTTGGTAGGAGTAAACGAGCTAGGTCAGGGGTACAAAAGGTTCAAGAAAGACGAAAAAATTGATCTAATTCATATCGGGCTTTGCCGCTTGTTGAGTCGATATGGCTACTATGAGCTCGAAGGCGAAGACGAAGAAGGTTGGCCTCACTGGCGGGCCACAGAAAAATTGCCCCAACTTTCGCCAGGGCAACAAAACATTCTAGTAAAAGAAGCTTTAGTACTTTATTTCGAAGAAGAAGGTATTTACTGAATAGCGACTTTCTCTACCACCGTTTCACCCTCCTCGAGTTGAATGAATCCACTTCCCGTGAGATCTCCTTTTTGAACTTCGATGTTCAAAACCATTTTTGCATTAAACTCAAAACTTGCAACGCCATTGCCATTGGTTAGTGCATCAACATCCACATCACAATCAACACAAGGAGCATACAAACGCACAAAGGCATTTTGAATACGGGTTTCATTGCCCAAAGTATCTTGAACAACTACGGTAACATCTGCCTTATAAAAAGTATCTTTCTTACAAGATGAAGTCATCATCAACAATCCAATAAAAGCTGCAGCTAACACTGCGAAGGCCCCTGTCGTACTTTTCATAATCGCCTTGAATTTAGTAATATTGCCGCCCAAATATACTTATAATAACGAACATTCATGCTGACTCGTGTACAAGAGCTTTTAGAAGAGGTTAAAGACTTTTCAGCCTCCACTAAAGAAGAGCTAGAGACCTTTCGTATTCGCTTTCTCGGGAAGAAAGGGGTTATGAATGATTTGTTTGCCGCTTTTAAAGAGGTGGAACCCGCCCAACGAAAAGATTTCGGACAAGCCCTGAATCAATTAAAAGTAGCTGCTCAAGAAAAAATTGACCAATTAAAGTCAAGTTTGGAATCGAGTAGTTCGTCGCAACCGAGCGGATTGGACCTCACCCGAACTCCCGACCCAATTAACTTGGGATCGAGGCATCCGGTTTCTTTGGTCAAAAACCGCATCATCGAAATTTTTTCAAGAATTGGATTCACTTTAAGCGATGGTCCAGAGATTGAAGATGATTGGCACAACTTCTCCGCGCTCAATTTTACAGAAGAACATCCCGCGCGAGATATGCAGGATACGTTCTTCGTAATGCGGAATCCTGACCATTTGCTGCGTACCCATACGAGTTCGGTTCAGGTTCGTCACATGGAGGATACCGAACCGCCTATTCGCGTTCTATCGCCGGGCCGTGTTTTCCGCAACGAAGCGATCTCTGCGCGATCACATTGCATTTTCCATCAAGTAGAAGGTCTGTACATAGATAAAGATGTGAGTTTCGCCGATTTGCGTCAAACCTTGCTCTATTTCGCTAAGGAGTTCTTCGGCGAAGAAACGAAAATTCGCCTTCGTCCTTCTTATTTCCCGTTTACAGAGCCAAGTGCTGAAATGGATGTATGGTGGGGGCTTGAGAACGAGGTCGATTACAGAATGACCAAGGGCACTGGCTGGCTTGAAATTATGGGATGTGGCATGGTAGATCCCAATGTGCTTTCAAACGTGGGTATTGATCCAGAGGTCTATACGGGCTATGCATTTGGTATTGGAATTGAGCGGATTGCACTTCAGCAGTTTCAAATTCCCGATATCCGACTTCTCTTTGAAAACGATGTTCGCTTTTTAGAACAGTTTACTGCCGGTATCTACTAGGGTTAAGTCATTTTTTTGATCAAATAACTCGTAAACCAGTTTTCGTCCGCTTTAACGAGTGTGTCCATCAACTTGTCGGCATTCTGAGACATTCTTTTTACGTCATCGAGGCAACGGTCAAACTCTTTGGTTTCAACTGAGTCTCCACCCTCGTAATCGCTTACTTGCTCCAATATTCGCGCCAACGGTTCCAATTCACGCTTTCTGCGTTCCTGCATTACTTGCTTCGTAACCTTCCATATATCTTTCTCCGCAACAAAAAACTCTTTTCGCTGGCCCGCCTTGAGTTCTTTTTGAACAAGTCCCCAATCGATCAAAGCGCGGACATTCATATTGCAATTTCCACGACTAATTCCCAATTCATCCATGATTTCTTCAGTAGAAATGGGACGCGGTGATACCATAAGTAAAGCGTGAATTTGGCTCATTGTTTTGGGTACTCCCCAACTCGAGCCTAAAGCCCCCCACGCTTGCAGGAACTTCTGTTTAGCTTCTTCGAAATGCATGACCTTGGTTTAGTTCTCCTCTAAAGTAGCTTTTTTATCGGCTAACTTTGTATTAGTCCGTCAATGGCGGTCGCCAATGCGGTATCCTTTTCCGTAATAACGTTTCCTGCATCGTGTGTACTTAAGGTCAATGTCACCTTATTGTATACGTTGTAGATTTCTGGGTGGTGTTTATGCCTTTCTGCTAATTCCGCCACCTCTTTCAAAAACGCAAATGCGGCAATGAAATTTTCGAATTCAAAATGTCGTACCAGACTATTGTCCTTTTCTATCCATTTATCACTCATAATGACCAATCAAATTTATCCATTCGCTCTAAAGCCGTGGCCAACAAATTCATGGAATCCATAATGTCTTGTTTGTTGGCCATTTCAATTACTTGATGTAAGTAACGCGTCGGAATACTTATAGCTCCGGCAATGGAACCTCCCGGTGTCATTCTCTGAATACCTGCTGTATCGGTTCCCCCCGCTGTGAGCACCTCCATTTGATGGTTAATTTTCTCGTTCTCAGCGCATTCTGTCAAGAAACGAACCATTCGAAAATCGCAAATAGTTCCTGAATCCATCACCTTTATTCCCGCGCCTTTTCCTAAGCTTGTTATTTTCTCGTGTGCTGCAGCTCCAGGTAAATCATAAGCAACGGTAGTATCTAAGGCAATTCCAAAATCGGGCTGAATTTGCAAGGCGGAAACATTAGCTCCGCGAATTCCCACCTCTTCTTGAACGGTAAAAACAGCATACAAATCGTAGGCCGGAGTATTTATAGTTTTCAGCGTCTCAATAAGCATATAAACGCTTATTCGGTTGTCAATAGATTTACAACTTACGTGGTTACCCAACTCTATCAGTTCGCGTTCTCTAGTAATGGTATCTCCAATACGCACGTGCTTGTCAACCTCTTCCTTGGGTAAACCTAAATCGATGAAATAGTCTTTCAATTTCGGCACCTTATTGCGCTCTTCCGGAGTCATTACGTGAATGGGTTTGCTCCCCATAACCCCCAATAAATCCTTCCGCCCATGAACGATTACTCGCTGAGCAGTCAACGTTTTCGGATCAAAACCACCCAAGGTGTGAAAACGAATGAAGCCATTATCGTCAATGTGGGTTACAATGAATCCAATTTCATCAATGTGGGCAGGTACCATCACTTTTTTGTCGGAACGCCCTTTCTTGATGGCGACAATGTTGCCCATGTTATCTGTTCTGATTTCATCGGCAACCGGAGTGATCTCACGAAGCACAAGTTCTCGAATACGCGATTCGTAGCCCGGAGCTCCTGGCGTTTCACAGATTTTAGTTAAAAGCGGAATATTGATGGAATCAATCATTAAACAGAACTAATTTTAAGCATATTCGTCATTCCTCGTGCCTCAATGGGCATACTGGCGATTTTAATTAAGTAATCACCTTTTCGTGCCAGCCCTTTTTCGACCACAATGTCTTTAATATCCTGAAAGGTTTCGTCGGTACTGTGGTACTCGTCGTAATAAAACCCCTGTACTCCCCATAATAAGCTTAAGGTGTTCAAAATGGTTCGATTCTGAGTAAAAATAAAAATATTCGTTCGAGGGCGATGACTCGATATTTTAAAGGCTGTATAGCCCGAATGCGTATTGGTCAGGATGGCCTTCGCACCAATTTGATCCGCAATTTGGCTCGCATTAAAGCAAATACTATCACTCACATAGCGCTCGTCACTTTGATCATAGGGTGGGTAGTCTTCACGGGCAATTTGTCCCGATTCCTCCACGTGCGCTATAATTTTCTTCATGTTTTCAATCACTTGAACGGGGTACTTCCCAACGGATGTTTCGCCCGAAAGCATCATCGCGTCGGCCCCATCGAGCACTGAATTGGCAACATCATTCACCTCGGCCCGAGTAGGTGTTAAACCGTCGATCATGCTCTCCATCATTTGAGTTGCAATAATCACAGGCTTACTGTGTGCTCGGGCTTTCTGAGTGATCATTTTTTGAATTAAGGGAACCCCCTGCATCGGGATTTCCACCCCTAAATCGCCGCGCGCCACCATTAAGGCATCGGTTGCTTTGATAATGCGGTTTATATCTGCTACGGCTCCGGGCTTCTCAATTTTCGAAATCACTTTTGCATGCGACCCTCTTGATTCAATTATTTCTTTCAGCTCAATAACGTCTTCTGCTTTTCGCACAAACGAAATAGCCACCCACTCAACTTCTTGATCTAAAGCGTAGTGCAAGTCGGCCAAATCTTTTTCCGTTAAACAGGGCAATGAGATTTTTGTGTTCGGAAGGTTTACCCCCTTTTTTGATTTCAGAGGCCCTCCTTGAATAACTTTCACGCGAACCTCATCTACTCCATTTGTTTCAATGGTTTCGAATACGAGCTTGCCATCGTCCAATAGGATGCGTTCTCCTGCCTTAACATCTTGCGGAAAACGCTGATAGGTCATGAATACTTTTGTGCCATCCCCTTCCGTTTCATTGGTCGTCATTAGAAGTTCGTCGTCTGGCGCTACTACAACTCCTTCTTTTACAACGCCAATTCTCAATTTCGGTCCTTGCAGGTCGGCCAAGATGGCCACACTACTTCCCAATTCTTTATTCAGTTCTCGAATTTGACGAATATTTTGGCCCGCAATTTCATGGCTCGAATGTGAAAAGTTGATCCGGAATACATTAACTCCGGCGAGTATCATTTTGCGCATGACCTCGCGGTCAGATGTGGCCGGACCTAAGGTCGCGACTACCTTGCATTTGGTTACCATAGGGGTGATTTAAATGAATGGGGAAATTAAAGAATAAAATAGAATCAAGTGTAAAGAATACAATAAGGCATTACTGATCCAAAAATAGCAAGTGCTCTCTATTTTTAACTTTTTCTAAATCGATCGCTTGGGCAACAACCACGTGCGATAATGAACTAATCGAACTTTCAATGCGCTGCTCTTGCATCGGGCCGTGTAGGCCATGAACCACAAAAAAGAAATCGAAATTCTTGAGCTCGGGCAACAGGAAATCCGTTTGCTCTTGATTGTCGAAACCCGAAAATAAGCCCGTACCTAATTGAATTCCCTGCCGAAAACCTTTATTCGATGCCAAGAACCAATCGCGATCATATTCTTCTTCTTGGTATTCGAAATAGGCGCAATGGAGCGAGCCCGAACCCTTTCTGCCCTCAAGAAGCAAATCTTGAGCACTCCGCTTCAAATGAATTTCGAGTGCCTTATTCATAGAGTAGGCCAGTCGATAATCGGGTACATCGGTTCGTATACCCAAAACGTAAAAATCGAAGTCGTAGTCGAGCTCTAAGGTTAATTTCGCCGCGCTCATTGGATCTTGATGTTCAAGTTGCCAATAGCCGCTTTGGCTGCGTTCTCCTTAGCTGTTTTTTTTGAAGAGCCTTCTCCTTCTCCTACAAATTCACCGTCAATAAGTAATCGGGAACGAAAGGTTCGGTCGTGACTCGGTCCACCGGCCTCTTCTAATTCAAATTCTAGTTCTGCACGTGTCTGCTGGGCCCATTCGTGGATGACACTTCGGTAGCTGAGCACCAAATCTTCCAGGTCTTCCTGGTCGACTAACACGGCAATCATTTTTTCACGAATAAATCGGTCCGCTTCATTGTATCCTCGATCCAAGAAAATAGCCCCGATCAAGGCTTCCATTACGTTTCCGAGAAGGTATCGCGATCGTTGACTTTGATCTAAGTTTTCTCGAATGAGCGGTTCAAGCTTTAACTCACTTCCCAGTCGATTCAGTGTTTTTCTACTTACTATTTTCGATCGGTTCTGAGTCAAAAAGCCTTCATCTCCATCGGGGTATTCACGATACAAATAATCAGAAATTACGGCGTCGAGAATAGCATCTCCCAAAAACTCCATTCGCTCGTTATGATCTTGGTTCTTTTTTCCACGAACATAGGAGCTGTGCGAAAACGCCTGGTGGTAGAGAGCAATATTCCCGGGCTCAAAACCCAGTATCTGTTTCATTTGATCAAAAAAATCCCCATCTTTTCCAAGACGGGGATTCTTTTTAAATAGTCGACGCCAAATCATTTGAGTCAGTCTAATTTTTTAAACAGAACCGAGGCATTATGACCTCCAAAACCAAAGGTATTTGAAAGTACTGCCCGTACCTCTCTTTTTTGAGCGGTGTTGAAGGTTAAGTTCAATCCACTATCTAGATCGGGATCGTCGGTAAAATGGTTTATTGTAGGCGGAATAATTCCATTCTGGATGGCCAAAACGGACGCAATTGATTCTACTGCTCCGGCTGCTCCCAATAAGTGCCCTGTCATACTCTTTGTTGAGCTGATATTCAACTTATAGGCATGCTCTCCAAATACTTGAAGAATCGCTTTCGTTTCCGCAATATCGCCTAAAGGCGTACTGGTTCCGTGGACATTTACGTAGTCAACTTCCGTGGCTTCCATTTCAGCGTCTTTCAATGCTTGCAACATAACGTTACGCGCTCCTAATCCTTCTGGATGTGGGGCCGTTAAGTGATGCGCATCGGCAGACATTCCTCCTCCTGCTACTTCGGCATAGATTCTAGCTCCTCGTGCCTTCGCGTGCTCGTATTCTTCCAGAATTAAAGCACCTGCTCCTTCGCCCAATACAAATCCTTCTCGATCTTTATCAAAAGGTCGAGAGGCCGTGGCGGGATCATCATTTCGGGTAGAGAGCGCGTGCATGGCGTTAAATCCGCCAATACCTGCATCCACTACCGACGCTTCAGATCCTCCGGTAACCATTACATCCACTTTACCCAGGCGGATATAGTTGAACGCATCAATAATTGCATTAGTAGAAGACGCACAAGCAGAAACCGTGGCAAAATTAGGTCCGCGAAATCCATATTTAATAGAAATCTGGCCTGCCGCGATATCGATGATCATTTTCGGAATAAAAAAAGGATTGAACCTAGGGGTTCCATCACCTCTTTCAAAGTTTTTGGTTTCCTCACTAAAGGTTAAAAAACCTCCAATTCCCGATCCCCAAATAACTCCGGCCCGATCGTGATCTAGCACGTCTAGGTCGAGACCTGAATCTTTTACAGCCTCTTCAGCAGTAACCAAAGCGTATTGCGTAAAGGGGTCCATTTTACGGGCCTCTTTACGATCTAAAAATTCTAATGGATCAAAATTCTTTACTTCACAGGCGAACTGTGTTTTAAATTTTGATGCATCGAATTTCGTAATCGGGGCCGCTCCGCTCCTTCCGGTAATTAATCCTTCCCAATACTCTTGGAGATTATTACCAATGGGAGTTAGCGCACCCATTCCGGTTACAACAACTCGCTTCAATTCCATGTGAATGGAGGCTTATTTTGCTTCTTCGATATACTTAACAGCTTCTCCAACTGTTCCAATATTCTCAGCCTGATCGTCTGGAATTTGGATATCGAATTCTTTTTCGAATTCCATGATTAGCTCAACCGTATCTAATGAATCGGCTCCTAAATCGTTCGTAAAGCTCGCTTCGGTAGTTACCTCGTTTTCGTCAACTCCAAGTTTGTCAACGATGATAGCCTTTACGCGTGATGCAATGTCAGACATGTTTCTATAGGTTTAGACAATTAATATGCAAAGAAATAAATATTCGGCAAATATAAGGCTCCTCACCATATACACCCTTCTTTCATCAAAAAAAGCGACTTTTGCGGTATGGGAGTAAGCTTAGCAATCCTTGCCAGTGGGTCTGGCACGAACGCAGAAAACATTGCCCGATTCTTTAAGAATCACGGCAATATAGAGGTTCGGTTGATTCTTTCCAACAATGCGGAAGCCGGTGTTTTAGAAAGAGCGAACCGATTAGGGATTCCAGCTCGTGTTTTTACGCGAGAACAATTTCAGAATCCAGATTTTATGCTACCGATGCTTCGTAAGGCGGAGATAGAACTGATCGTTTTAGCTGGCTTTCTTTGGTTGATTCCTTCCTACCTCGTGGAAAGTTATAACGATCGAATAATCAATATTCATCCTGCCTTATTGCCCGCCTACGGCGGGAAAGGCATGTATGGCGATCGTGTCCATCGCGCCGTTATAGGCGCTAAAGAAAAAAAGTCGGGTATTACCATCCATTACGTGAATGAGAAATACGACGAGGGGGCGATTATTGAACAATTCGAGTGCGCCATTGAACCCGATGACTCGGCGGAAACTCTGGCGAAAAAAATTCACGAATTAGAGTACAAGCACTTCCCAGAAGTAATTGAAACCGTGGCCAAAAAAATACGAAATGCACATTGACCTCTACACCGACGGAGCCGCAAGTGGAAATCCGGGGCCCGGCGGATACGGACTTGTTCTTGAAGCCGCAGGGCGCAGAAAAGAGCTCTCCGGAGGGTTTCGCAGAACCACAAACAACCGTATGGAGCTCCTCGCGGTCATTGTCGGACTCGAGGCGCTAAAAAAACCCGGAAGCACTGTAACGGTTTGGAGCGATAGTAAATACGTTGTGGATGCCGTCGAAAAAGGATGGGTATTTAACTGGGTGAAGAAGAATTTCAAAGACAAGAAGAACGAAGACCTTTGGCGAAGGTTTTTAACTGTTTATGCCAAGCATAAAGTCAAATTCCGCTGGATCAAAGGCCATAACGACCATCCTCAAAACGAACGATGCGACACTTTGGCCGTGCAAGCGGGTAAATCGGCTCAATTAGAAATTGACGCTTGGTACGAAGCCAACGCCTAGTTTATTTCCAATAGCTTTTTAACCTTGGGTTCGTCTCTTGCGCCTTAATATCGGACATCACAGTACCTAATCGATTGACCATAGAAGACATCCAAGCTTCTGAATTTGGACCTTCATTGCGGTCTTGAATACCATCGCGTAGCGATTCCAAATTATTCATTGCTGAATAACGCAAATACCATTGTGAATCACTGCGCGCCGCACTCGCTAAAATATCCATTCCTTCGGCTACAACGCCCTCGTTTTGACGAATCAAATAGTTCGTGTAGGAGTTTCTAACTGAAATAGCTCCGAAACCGGAAGCGAGCTCCGTTTTCTCTTTCATGAAGGCCGCATCTTTTTCATCGCCCAATTCCGCAATTATCTTCATGGAAGCGCTCATCAAGTCCAATTTGGCTGTAGGACCTGTTTTTCTGGCTAAGTCTAAGGCCTCAAAGGAGCGATTCTTATAAACGCCTAAAAGTGCTGCTCCCGCTACGCTGTAACTTGGGTCGTCCATTCTGTTTCTATAAAAGTCTTCCGAAGACTCTTTGTAATGCGACGACATGGTTTCCACAGCCGCTGTTCGCACGCTTGATTTAGGGTCAGAATAAGCCAATTCCTTTACTGCACCGATAATACCCGCCATTTTTGACGAATCGCCCTGAGAAATCGCTCTCAAAGCTTGTATTCGTAAATAGGGGTAGGGGTCATCCAATGATTCTAATACGGTCTCTGTAATTAACGCGGTGTCGCCACTACTCAATAGAGCCGCTTGAGCATCGATACGGTCCATTAATTTTCCGGAACGCACATACTGGACTTTATAATCGCTCAGCGTTTTGTTATCTGTTATTTCCGCTAAAAGCATTCGATCACCGTCAAAAACAACGAGTTCTGGCTTGCGATCTAAAGGAAATTCAAACATTTCTTCCCCTTCATCTATAACGACGTCGAACCGTTTTGGCACGCCATCCGTGTAAATGTCCACAGCTACGGGTAGATGATAGAGAGGGGTGAGTTCCAAGTTTTGGGTTTGCACCACCTTTACATTTTGCGTTTGAGTTGTTTCGTCATACGTATAGGTTACGTCCAAAACCGGGTGTCCCGATGCTAAAAACCATTGATCGAAGAACCAATTGAGGTCTTCACCCGAGACCTTCTCCATGGCCAAGCGCAAATCGTGTATTTCGGCTGGTTGAAAGGCTTTGTCGCGCAGATAAGTTCCCAGGCCGTCGAAGAATGCTTCATCTCCTAAGTAATTCCGAAGCATGTGTAGAATTCGTCCGCCCTTCGCGTACGAATGACTATCGAACATTGCTTCTTTATCGGTGTAATCGAAGCGAATCATATCGACTTGCTTACCTCTATTGTATTCGCTTAAATAGCTATTGAGGTCGCCCATAAGGTGGTAGTCGGCCGACTCCACGCCATAAGCGTGCTCGCGCCACAAATACTCGCCGTAGGTGGCAAAACTTTCGTTCAAGGGAAGGTTCGACCAGCTTTCACAGGTTACCAGATCGCCAAACCAATGGTGGTAAAGTTCGTGGGCGATAATATCATGTTGAGGTCGATCCAAAACGGTTCGGTCGTCTTGTGCGACAAATTCTCCATGGATCACGGCTGTCGTGTTCTCCATAGCTCCAGAAACGTAGTCGCGTACGATGACCTGGCTGTATTTATCCCAAGGGTAATCGACACCTAATTGATTGCTAAAAAACTCAATCATATCCGGAGTTTCACCAAAGATGTCGTGTGCGTAGGGCTCGTATTCTTCCTCAACGTAATAGCTCACTTCCTTTTCGCGCCATTCATCTTCCACTTTGGAGAATTCGCCGATGGCCAACATGACCAAGTACGGGGCGTGTGGTTGATCCTGTTTCCAATAGTCGAGTCGTGTTCCATCATTATTCTCAACGGAGTAAACAAGTGTACCGTTCGATAAGGTTTTGAAACGATTATCGACATTCAAGAAGATCTCTTGTGTCATTTTTTGATTGGGCTTATCCAAAGTCGGGAACCAGCAGCTGTTCGATTCTGTTTCACCTTGCGTCCAAATTTGCATCGGTTTTGAAGCGTCTTCACCAAGCGGATTTATGAAATAGAGTCCTTTGGCTCCGGCAATAGCACTGGATCCAATACGGTCGAGTTCATTTGGCTTGGCTATGTACTCAATATAAATTTTGAGGGTATCTTCTTTTTTATACTCCTGACCCAAATCAATATCAATGACCAAATCATCGTACTCGTACGTTAGGTCGGTTTGTTGTTCCGTTGTAATCAGCTGGATTTTCGAAATATCGAATCCCTTGGCCTCTACTTCAAAATGGTCGGTGGCGTAAAACCAAGGGCGTACATCGAGCCATGCGCGGCCGATAACGTGTTGGTTTTCCCAATCGAACCGCAGGTCGAGCTTGGTGTGAATGAGATCGAATTTCTTGGTCACCTCGGCCTGGTAGTTGGGTCGTTGATCGACGACGTTTCCAACAACTTCAATTTCTTCGAGGACTACGGTGTCCGCTTCTTTCATCCCGCCGCAGGCGGAAAGGAAGAAAGACAAAAGGGCAATTCGAGTGATGGTTTTCATAAATACATTCATTTGGGACAGCAAATATAACCGACTTTTTAATCTGCTTGTTTTGTAACTTCGTGGCATGATAAAAAGCATTGTCAACGATACTACGTACGAAGTAGAATTCAAAGGGGATTCGCTGCATGTGGGCGAATTAAACGGCCAGCCTTTTCGGCTGGATGAGGTAAGCGAAGGCACGAGAAGGTACCACGTGCTCCATGAAGGGAAATCGTTCCGCGTGGAGGTTCTTGAGGCAGATTTCGAAGGCAAAAACATGACCCTTAGGGTCAATGGGAATAAATACTCGGTAGAAGTGCGTGATCAATTCGATCAACTCCTCAGGAAACTCGGTCTCCACAACATTGGAGCGCAAGTTGTGAATGACATCAAAGCGCCCATGCCTGGACTAGTGTTGCGTCTTGAAGCAGCCATAGGCGACGAAGTAGCGAAAGGCGATGCGCTTTTAGTGCTTGAAGCTATGAAGATGGAAAACGTGATTAAGTCGCCTACTGATGGTAAAGTAAAGTCGATTAAAGTCACAAATGGCGAAGCGGTAGAAAAGAATCAGATTCTGCTCGAATTCGAGTGAGAACTTTAATACGGAAGCCCCCAATTAAGCACAGCACTCGATATTTCTATGGAGTCGAGGCCATTGACTTCGTATAACCAGCAAGGCGCTTCAATTTCAACCTGATAAACCATATCGCCATGCTCATTTGGTTTGTACGCTGAATGATGTATAAAGTTGATAAACTGCTCGGAACCCGAAATATTCGGTTTAGAAGAATACCGATTTCCGTTTCCATCGTTGTAAATAATTTCCGCTTCTCTTTCTAAAACTGGCTGAGGAGCTAGAATTTCTGAATAAACGAAATTGCCAATACAATTCGGCAAGCCAATATTTATAACTCTTTGGTATTGCAATAAAAAAAGAGAATCGGTTCCGGCAAATATCGCCACAGACATGAAGTATTGACCTGGTCCTGGATATTGGTGCGTAAAAGAAAAGTCGGAATAAGGTAGTGAACCATCCCCCATATCAATAAATGCCAATCCTTCATTTGGTGTAAGGGCCGGCGTAATATCTACCATCACGGACTGCCCGTTAGTTACTACGTCAATATCAAAATAGAAGGGTACTGATAAGTCAATCACATTCACAGAAGCGGCCGTACATAGCGGACCGTAAATAGCAGTACAACTCACAAGAACTTGAGGTGGCACTCCTAATCCTGTTTGATAGGTATGCGTTACCTGCATTCCCTGACCCGTTTGTCCGTCACCGAAATCCCACACTACTTGTTGCGGAGTTCCTAAAGCAGGTTCTGGAAGAAAATCAAATTGCAAGGTCCGCGTATTAGATGGCTCCTCTGCGACCCCCAGTGAAACCGCCCCCGGCGCGAAGGCCGAATCGGGCAATGCTCCTAAAAAGGTTTGCGGTCGGTGCCATAGCTTCAATTCCATTGAGGGACCGCAATTCGGGCATTGAGGGTCATTTAAGTTTCCAGTCATTAAAAAGTGGCCAGGCGCACTATCAGTTGGTGCTTTTGTGGTTTCCATGCGGTATCCATCCGGACCTGCTGCCATAGAAACGCTATCCCCACCAATTACGGCAGACATAGTGAATACGGGTGCTTGTTCCGGAGCATCGGGATCGAAGGGACCCACGTCTTTTGCGCATCCGGCCGCGAGGACGAGCGCTAAAAGAAATACTATGGAACCAATATGCTTCTTCATCGGAATAAACTGTAATGAACGCCCACGCGTATTTGCCACGGAATCGGGACTAAGGCCTCTGAATCGAGTAAATCGCGATCGAGCATGTAATAATTCACTGCGGTGTTCAATGACAAACGATCAGACATTCGGAATTGGTACCCGAAGGTCCACGATATATTCAATTTGCGCATACCGTACACGTAGCCAAAACTGCTGTGGCTTCCAAGCGATTCAGTGCCGTACCACTCTTCTATTTCTTCGGTCACGCGAACATCAGTAGGAAGCATGTACGTGGCGCTCATTCCGCCCGTTACGAAATGGCGACCTCCAAATCGATAACGGAGTCGAACCGGAACTTCTAATTGCAACGATTGGTCCGATTCGATATATCGATACTGGGTAGCTTCTCCCATTCCGTAAACGACGCGGGCAAAGGAAACCGAGCCTTGAGTACCGGCAATCATGTAACCTGTTAACTCTGTTTCAATACTCCAGAGGTCATTGAGTCGACGGGCGTATCGAACACCAACTTCTGGCGAATACTTGGTTATATCAAAGCCATCGGGCACGTCTTTTAGTCGCATCGATCTGCCGCCGACGATGATTCCCCAATCGTTTTGACCCTCAGGGCCAACACCTTTCTTCGATGCGGGCAGTACAAATTCGCCCGATTGCGGGATCCAAGAATTATTGGTTTCCGCCACGTCCACAGGTACCGCGTTCTTTTTTTCAAGGGTTGATTTCAGCGCTTCTTCTCGAGCAAAGGGTTCGTTGTTCTCCGCATCCACCTGCTTGTTGGATCCTGGAGAAGCCCTATTCGAATCGTCTTCCGTTAAAGCAATCGCTGTACTTGGTGGTTCGGCATTTCCGGCCTTGTTTCCATTGGCTTGAGCTGGTTCCACAACCGACGTACTTCTCTCTTTCGTTTCGGTTGTTTCGCCTAGCGGCGCGATGGATTCTTCATCCATTAAAGAGCTTTCATCACTCGGGCCCGACAATACTTCGATTTCCGAAGCCGCGTCTTTGCCCTCTTCATTTATATTCTCTGAAGGTGTCGCCTCAATTCTTTCGTTTTCGAATTCGATTGTTGGAGTCGTTGCACTATTCGATGGTAGCAAGGGGTTAATCGCAAACCAAGCAAGCATTAGGAAAACTACAGCTCCCGAACTCCAGTAGAAAATGGCCTTCCTTCTTCGCTTTGATTTGATTTGAGCATAGGTGCCCATCGCAGACTCAAAGCCCGCTTCCGTAGCTTCAAAAGAAGCCCCTTCAATACCTTGAGCAACGGCAACATCGACCCGTTTAGGGTCATTGCGATCAAGCATAGAAGCTACCTCATCCCACGAATCTGTGGAAAATAGGAAGTCCTGCTCATTCGCAGCGTCCTCAAACATTTTATCGAAGTCTTGATCGCTCACTTGCTCACTACATTTTTATATTCAAACATTCTCGCTTTCAACAGTTTTCGTGCATTGGCTACGTGCCATTTACTCGCACTCACACTCACTCCAAGCATTTCACTGATTTCCTTGTGCATGTATCCATCAATGGCATACAGGTTAAAGATCTCACGGCTTTGATCGGGCAATTCTCGAATCATTGCGAGCAGATCTTCCGCATCGTACTTTTCGCTGAGTGGGTCGAAATCATAAAATCCTTCTTCGTGGATTTCTTCGCTGGCATAGCTTTCAATTCGTCTTTGTGCTTTGCGAAACTCGTCAATGGCCGTGTTTACCGTGATTCGTTTTAACCAAGCGCCAAACGGATATTGGCTATCGTATTTTTCAAGTCCGAACAAGACCTTGCAAAACGCTAAGTTGAGCAAGGCCTCTGCATCGGCTTTTTGTTTCGTATACCGGAAGCAGATTCTCATCATGAAGGCAAAGCACAACCGATATAACTCGAATTGTGCTTTGCGCTCTTCACGAAGACATCTTTCAATAAGCTCCGGTGAAACGTTCATTTATTGCTTCATGATTCTTAGGTAATCTACCGCTCCATTTTGTGAAACTTGGAGCAAGTAGCTTCCGGCCGCTAGGCCGCTCAAATCAACCTGCCATTGATTTTGACCTTCAAGTGCAAACTCATTTTGCTCCCAGACCAAACGACCTGTCATATCAATGATTCGAAGTCCTGTTTCGCCTCCGGCTGTTTCCGATAAAGAAACCGTAATAGCCGATGAGGTCGGATTCGGGTAGGCTTTGAGCTCTCCAATTGTAGCCGATTCCAAGATTCCAACAGACGGAGCAAAACTTCCACCAGACCAAGTTACTGTTTGAACTGTAATGGTGTCGCAGAAAGTATCTGTGCATCCGGTAATTGGATCGGTAACCGTAAGGCATACTGTATAAGTACCCGGAACCGAATAATTGTGGTGAGGTAATGGATCTGCCGATATGTTACCATCTCCGAAGTCCCATGAGTATGTCAAATTGGTGTCTAAAGGAAGACGTACAAAATGCATCGCTAATGGAATGGTATCTGGGAATGGCATAAACAGTGCAGAGCATCCGCTATTACCGCCTCCACCTGGAAGAATGATAATGGGTCCGCCGCCACCTTGTCCGGGGAATCCGTATCCTGGCATCCAAGGGCCGGCAATGGTCGTGTCAAAAGGAACTACAACCGCTTGGCAGAACGATGCAGTACAAGGGCCTAAAACCGATTGTCCGGTTACGGTTAAGCAAACAATATAGGCTCCGGCCGAGGCAAAAGTGTGCTGTGGATTAATGGCAGAACTCGTATTTCCGTCTCCGAAATCCCAAGCGTATACCATGTTGCTATCTACTACCGCTGGGTAGAAATCAGCTGTTAAGCTCGAATCTGTAAGCGGTAGGAAGAACGCGTCACAAGCAGCCCAATTTCCACCTGATCCGGGTCCACCACCTGGTCCCCATGGACCGCCCGTTCCTGTTCCTGGTCCCCAAGGACCTTGAAGCTGAGGTACGTCGATTGGCAAGCACATGGTATCAGTACAGCCTCCAGCTGGATCGGACACTATTAAACACACAGTGTAAATTCCTTGGGCTGCATACGTATGGGTCGGATACATTTGAGTAGAAGTGTTTCCGTCACCGAAGGTCCAAGAATAATTAAGCGTAGAATCCATATTGAATGGGAAGAGCTCTACCGTATTCGACGTGTCGCCAAGTGGTAAAAAGAAAGCATCACACGGGCTCAATCCGGGGCCCCATGTTCCGCCGCCGTTTCCACCGCCAGGATTTCCACCGCCGGTTCCACCACCACCAGGGAACAAGATAGGGACGACTACGGAGTCGCAGAAAGTGTCTGAACAACCGGTTACGGCATCCGAAACGGTTAAGCAAACAGAATACACACCATTAGCAGCGTAAGTGTGCTGAGGGAAAATTTGGCTCGATGTATTTCCATCTCCAAAGCTCCATGAATAGGTCAAGGAGGAATCTAACACAAGAGGAACAAACCCAATGTTCGTCATCGTGTCGGGAATAGGAAACCATCCGGCGAAGCATTGCTGACCGCCGGGGCCACCACCACCGGTTCCACCGCCGCCGGGGCCACCACCACCCGTAGGAGGTCCGGCACATGCAATGGTGAAGTTTGCCGTTCCGCCGAGCATACCATTAAACTGTACTTGCTGTACAGTTGTGTTCCCGTTACAATCGGAAACACCGGCAATTACGTTTGGTCCGGCCGTTGTTTGCATTTGCACACTATAGAAGCCTTGGGCATCTGTAAAGGCAATGGCAAACTGAATTTGAGAGGGTGTTGAATCCACCACAATCACCTCGACTTGCGCGAGGGGGGCACCCGCATTATCCGTTACATTACCTGAAATGGTAATCGCCGGCTGTGCGAATACAATTGTTGCTGAGAGCAACGCGACAAAAGAGAGAAGTATTCTTTTCATAATAATTGGTTTTACATAGGATACGCCCTCTTTTCGTTTGGGGTTAGTTAAGTGTGAAAAAGATACAATTTTTATGGTCCTTGACCCTTAGAGACGTCCTGTGGCCCTTTATTGTTCGACCTTCACGCTATGAGAAACTATGAAAATTTTTCCTGTTGGAAATCGGCGAAATGCCTCGGATTAGATTTGCACAGGGCAACGGTAGACATAGATGTAGCCGAAAAAACAGAGTTGTACACTTCGATACGCCGTTCTATTCGATCTGTGATGTCGGCAATTGCCCATGGAAGTGTTCAAAAAAATGAGCAGTTTGCCGAAAGCTTGTTAAGAGCAATCGGGCAAACTTTTAACTGTAGAACTCAATTATTGCTCGCCTATGAACTAGAGTGGTTCGATGAAGTATTGTTTAACGAGTTAGATGAGCGATTGCGCAGTCTCGGATTTCAGTTATACGGACTTAAGAAAAGACTAAGTGCCGAAAGCGCCCTTTCAAGAAAACAGTACTAATACGCAAAGGCCCACGAGAAGGATGTATTTTCGAGGTATAATGAATCGCTTCTATCTGCGGTATACAAGTAGCAGTTAACAGATCCGTTTACCCGATAGGTCGGGCTACCTGATTCATTGATAATATAAGGCTCCATTGGATCGGAGAGCGCGATCGAAGTTCCGGCCGGTTGAAAGCCAAATGCCGAGCTATACACTACACCATTGTCATTTGTGTAATCCACCGCCATGTGCCGAAATTGAATGGAATCATTGTTTGTTTGCAAAGGCACCGGTTTATACAAAAAGCCCACCGAGCATTCGTTTGAAGAAACAGATACCGTTCGTTGGTATACAGACTGACAATTATTTGCACTGTCGGATACGTTCAAGGTGACCACATAAACTCCAGGAAGTGCATATACGTGATACGGGTCCTGTTGATCGCTGTAAAGTCCGTCGCCAAAATTCCAATCGTAATCAGCAGTAGGAGACGACAGTTCAACGAGGTTGAACTGCACGGCATTACCGGAAATTTGCGTGGTGAAAGAGGTGAAACAAGACGAGGCCAACTGGATGATATGTGAGCTTGATTGCTGACATCCATTGGCATATGTTACCGTCAAGCTACAGGTGCGAAAAGGAGTTCCAGCCAACCATTCGTATACATGTACTGGATTTAACTCCGTGCTTGTGTTACCATCGCCAAAATCCCAAGATACGGAGCTTACAGCTCCCTGATTTGAGTCTATTTCTGCTTCGAAACGGTATTGATATAGCCCTTGTTGGTAAGGCATATACGGCTCTACAAAAGGATGGTCTCCAGCCGCGAAGATCGAATCAAAGGATACAATATTCATCGATAAAGAATGGTTCCGCAATCTTATTTGAAACTGTTCTTCGCATTCGGGGCAATTCAAATTATTGAGTAGTCCGTAAAACTCGCGTGGTTGAGCAGGGGCATCATTGAATCCAGTGTGCAAATAATAATTGTCATTCCCCGCTTGCATTAGCAAAGGCGATCCGTTTAATGTCCCTTGAATTTGGAATACAGGATCTTGAGACCAATTTGGCGTATCCACATCCTTTTCACAGGATATGAACGCAAACAAAGCAGCTACAAACAGGATCTTGACTTTGCTCATGGTTACTCGAAAATGCGGTACTCCATTAAGATTTTTACGTCCTGATTTCGATCGTACGTTTCAGATCCAAAAACTTGGTTATCACTCCAATCTGTAAGTCC
>CBFHRK010000035.1:0-20280 GCA_965658225.1 Flavobacteriales bacterium
TGAAGAAGAAATCGCTCAAATGGATGCCAGTAGCACAATGTTTACAAATGGCTGGATCTATGCCATTTTAATGGCCTCGTCAACTTTATTAATGGGCCTTGCCATTTCTTTAATGAGCGCCCTTATCCTAAAACGTAAATAAACTATGAATCCATTCGAAATGGATGTCCACTTCAGGTGGTCCGACCTCGATCCCAACTTCCATATTCGCCACAGCGTGTACTACGATTTATGCGCACAATTGAGAACCATGGCCTTTCAGAATGTCGGGTTTTCACTCGAGTTTTTTGCTAAAAATAAAATCGGCCCGGTGCTCTTTCGCGAAGAATGCACCTTCCGGAAAGAGCTCCATTTTGGCGACCCTGTGAAACTAAAGCTGGAAGCAATCCGGTTGGCAAAAGACGGAAGTAGATTTAGCATCGTTCATTACTTCATGCGTAACGACGTGGTTTGCGCAACCCTCACTATCGATGGCGCCTTTATGAATACCGAACTTCGGAAGTTGACCGCCTTGCCGGAAGAAGCAATTCCATTTCTAGATAAAATACCCAAGGCGGAAGCCTTTGAATGGGTCACTCGCTAATGCCCTCGAAAGGAACGAAAATACGATTGGGGAACCCACATGACTATCCTTCCGTGAAGGAAGTATTCCGCGCCTGTATTGACCAAGGCCCGGAAGAGTTCTACTCCGAAGAACAACGCTCAGCTTGGAAAGAAAGCATCGAAAACAAAGAACGCTGGCATCGTAAAATGCGCGACGATTATTTCCTCATTGCCGAAAATGAATCGGGTTCCGCAATTGGATTTGCCTCTCTTTCGTGGGACGGATATTTAGACACGCTGTACGTTCATCCGGATTTTCAGCGCCAAAAAGTGGCTCAGGCACTTTATGATTCCATTGAAAAAGAAGCGCGAAACAAGAACTACGACCGCATCTATTCCGATGCCAGTCATTGGGCCAAACCTTTTTTCGAGGCCAATGGCTTTCTCGAAATTGCTGAAAACGAGGTAGAAAGAAAGGGTATTAAGCTGACGAATTTTCGGATGGAACGTCATATTTGAACCTGTCCTATTTTGTCATCTTTCCACTTCCAAATCCTACCTACTTTTAGTACCTTTTAACTTCATCAATTTTAATAGATCATGATCGGGTTTATATTACTAGCAATACTGGTTCTCCTCGCTATTGCCTCCTTCTTTGTTGTAAAGCAACAAACTTCAGCCGTTGTTGAACGCTTCGGAAAATTTCAATCGATCCGTTCTTCTGGGCTCCAATTGCGCATTCCGTTTGTCGATCGAATTGCGGGCCGACTCAGCCTGAAAATTCAACAGCTCGATGTGCTTGTCGAAACGAAAACAAAAGACGATGTATTTGTGCGCATGAAAGTTTCGGTTCAATACCAAATTAAACAGACACAGGTATACGATGCATTTTATCAATTGAGTGATCCCGTCGATCAAATCACCTCGTACGTTTTTGATACCGTTCGGGCCGAAGTACCAAAGATGAAGCTCGACGATGTGTTCGAGCGCAAAGATGATATCGCCATTGCGATTAAACGGGAACTACAGCAGGCTATGGAAGATTACGGCTTCAGTATTGTGAAGGCGCTAGTGACTGATATTGATCCCGATCAAGAAGTGAAAATTGCCATGAACCGAATCAATGCCGCAGAGCGTCAAAAACTAGCCGCAGAGTACGAAGGTGAAGCGGAACGAATCCTCATCGTAGCCAAAGCGAAAGCCGAAGCCGAGAGCAAACGCCTTCAAGGCCAAGGAATCGCGGACCAACGTCGCGAAATTGCAAAAGGACTTGAAGATTCGGTCACCGTTTTGAATCAGGCCGGTATTAATCCGCAAGAGGCGTCCGCACTTATTGTAATTACGCAGCACTATGATACCTTGCAGAGCGTAGGCGAAAACGCAAACAGCAATTTGGTAATGTTGCCAAACGCGCCTAATGCGGCGAGCGATATGTTACAGAATATGGTGGCCAGTTTGGCGGCAACCAAGAATTTCCCGCCGGAGGCGGCTAATAAATAAATCTAAATGAAGAAGTTGTTCTTATTTCTCGCCCTCGCGGGCGGATTCACGGCTATGAGTCAGACCGTAATTAACCTCGACGATCGCGAAAATGCGCAAGAGCTTATTGATTCACTGGCTGTTTTTTACACTCCAGCACTCACTGCCGATTCAACCACCGGGATAATGAGTGCCCGTTTCACCGAGTACAAAACAGAATTTACGGAATGGCGTTTCGATATGTCTGCCTATTTAAACGAGCGTAATTTTTTCTGGAACGGCCCCACGAAATTGACATTAAACGTTTATGCCAAAGAAGGTGGAGAAATCGATTTCGTTCTGTATCAATTTGGGAATGGCTCTATGGATGAACAACGGTATTTTGCCTTTGGTCCTTTACTCGAGGAGTATGTTCAAGAATACAATATTCCTTTAAGTGAAAAGGCTTCGCAGCCCTTTTCACAATGTGGCCCGGTAGTAATGATGGATTCTGATAATTAAACACCTTAAAAAATTGAGAACGACACTATTTATTTTGGCGCTCGTCTTGGGCTTGAGCACCCAAGCCCAAGTAATAATTAATCTGGCCGAAAGCCCGAATGCCGAGCTCATCGACTCCCTAGACAATGCGTTTTCACCAGCGATGAATGTTGATCCTGAAAAAGCAGTCATGGGTGATCGGCCGGATGCATTCAAAAAAGAGTGGGCAGGGTTTTTAAAAGGGTTCGCAACCTATCTCAACAAAAACGAATTCTACTGGGGAAAACCGACGCGCTCTTTTTTGCGCTTATACAGTGATGAAGAGGGGAACGTCCAGTATATCTTGTATAAGTTATTTGCCGATTCACTCACTGAAGAGCAACGCGACCGTTTTCCAGAATTGCTCGAAGCTTATTTAATAGAGTCGCCTATTCCACTTGCAGAACCCGCAAGTAAGCGGTTTTCACAATGCGGGCCGGTTACCTTTATGGACGTGAATTAGAATATTTTCCAGACTCCTATATAGTGGGAAATGGCACCGCCCAATACAAAAACATGCCAAATGGCGTGATTAAAAGGTATTTTTTCCACGAGGTAAAACACCACACCGAGGGTGTAAAAAATTCCTCCGTATATAATCCATGAAACTTGTTCATCGGGTAATGAGCTCTGAAAAGAATTGGGTGCAGCAATGATCATCCAACCCATGGCCAGGTATATTCCCGTAGAAATTAGACGCCATTTACCCGTGAAGAAAATTTTAAATATCGTGCCGAAGGCAGCGAGCCCCCAAAGTATCCAAAGAAAGGTTTCCCGCACATCGGGTTCGGCAAAATGAACGAGAAAGGGTGTATAGGTTCCGGCAATGAGATAGTAAATACTAATGTGGTCCCAGATCTTCATCAAGCGCTTTTTGGCGGGCTCATGCTGATAATGATATAGAGAAGAAAAGCCGAATACCATCAAGAACCCTATGCCGTAAACCACCGCGCCAATCACATCGAGCTGGGTATAGGAGGGCGATTGAGTTATGTGCCAAACCAACGCGGGCAATGCGATGAGACCAAAAACGAAACCCGCAAAATGGGTCCAAACATTTGCTTGTTCGTGCGCACCTGAATATTCGCTCATAGAGATGTTTTACTGGGCAAAAATAAGAGAATCGCCGCAAGATACGCGAACCAAATGACGGGTTTGATTATTCCAGTCTAAAGGAGACTGATGATCCACATAAGAGAGCGAAACTTTCTTCCCAGCAACAAAGTTGTTTATCTCTTTTGCGTTGAAACCGAGCTCTTCGCCTCTATTGATGTAATAAACCGTATCACCGCCCCATTCGGAAATAAACTGAATGTCCTTGCTCGAATTTAATCGTACTTCGGATACCCCAACCACAACCGTCTTTGTATTTTCTTCTGTAGGATCAGGGACTATGGAAAAGCCGATAAAAAATAGACCCAGAATAAAAAGTAGCGAGAATCCAATGACACCGAAAGCGAGAATCTTCATATCTGTAGTTTTTCATTGTAACGAAAGAGATATTCTTTTTAGTGCATTCCCTACATTTATATGACAACAAGGCTTATGCATCAACTATCTGAAAAAGAGATTGAAGAGCTTCTAAAACACCCTTCTAAGGCTAAAATGAGGCATGTGATCGATCGATTTCTTGACGACGAATCGTTCCGACCCTCAATTGTAGATCTTGCCGTAGGCAAAAACCATCCCTACTCATGGCGAGCCGCTTGGGTAATGAAGTTTGCCGCTCGGGAAAAACCCGAATCGTGGTACCCTTTTCTCGAAGTGATTACCGAAGCGTTGCCCGAAATGGAAACGCATCAGCAAGTAGGGTGTTTTATCCGTGAACTTATTCCCATGCCGCTAAATGAAGAACAGCGCGATCGACTTTTGCAGCGTTCTCTGGATGAATTAGAAGGCGTTCAAGAAGTGGAATATTCAAAAGCGTATGCCGTGGAGGTGCTCGATAAATACGTTGTTGATTTTCCCGAATTTACGCGTGAATTCGCTCTATTTGTCGAAAGAGCACTTGAATATACCGAGCACGCCTATTTTAGAAACAAGGCGATAAAAATTCTTAAGAAATGGAAGAAAAAATATCCGGAACACCTCGCAGAATAAAGGACACGTTTTACCCTTCAGGAATTAATATCCCCTTGGCTATTTTAGTTTTTGGACCCTTAATTGGGTTTTCCATTCTCGCAATCGTCGATGAAGAGTGGTGGGCTTTCTTAATTCTGTTCGTGTGTTTGGCCTTCAGTGCCTACCTGTATGTATCTACATTTTATGCCGTTACTGAGAATGCAGAGCTTGTGGTTCGGTCAGGACCCTTTCACAATATTCGGATACCCGTGGAGAAAATCAGGAAAATAGAATCGTCCGGTACCCTTATGGCCGGACCCGCACTATCAATGAAACGAATCATTGTTTATAGCGATCAAGATTCTGTGGTTCTTTCTCCCAAAGAAAAACAGAAATTCATAGACCATCTGCTCGAGCTTAATCCGGAGATCGAAATACGGTAAGGGAAGTAGTTCATAGTTTTTAATTCATAGTTCAAAGTTTTTGAATTAATAATTATCATCGTTGTCCGCGCCTGATATAGGTAGACCGAAAAAGTCAATTTGTATCGGGGACAGACACTCAAGTAACAACTCTCAACTATGAATTAAAAATTATAGCCTGTCCTCCCGAATCACTTCGCTCTCGGGACAGGCTGTGACCGGAAGGATACGGGAGCAACTCTCGGTCGGTCCAGAGTCCCGCCCGTGCAGTAACTAGCGCGCAACCCTTTTTATTACCTCAAAAGCGTAAGGGTTGTTTTTTCTTCAATGGTTCTGCCTTGGTCGCTGCGCGCTTTGACCACCACATAATACGTGCCTTCTGGAACATCAGACCCGTCCCAACCCGCAATTGTTTCGGAAGCACCGGAGTACTGAAACACCGTCTCGCCCCAACGCGAGAAAATAGAGATGTCTATTTCAATCACCTCTTTAGTTCGGGGTAACCACAAATCGTTTTGGTTATCGCCATTGGGTGTAAATACATTGGGCAGTTCAAGCTCCGGGCAGCCCTCTATGAATACACGTACGGTATCCCAGGTTTCTTCGTACTTAAAATCCCATTGCGATAGGTAATACTCGGTGTTTTCTGCAGCTTCAACAGCTAGTGAGGTCGTTGTAGATAGGGTATCGCCATTCCCTTTGATCCAGGCGTAACGGTACTCGTTGTTTCGATACGGAGTCGAAAAAGTCACTGAATCGCCAACACAAGCCAATTGATCGGAACCCGCGTCGGCAACATACGTCTGAGCGGAGCAAGGGTATAAAACGACGTTGTCAATGTAGTAGCCGGAGGAATAATAAGACTCTGGTGGATAATTCCATTGACTCGTAAACCAGCCAATGGTCAAATAGTTCATTGTATCTGTAAAAACTACCTCCATGGACATTCTGCGCCATTGAGACTTTGAAAGCGTATCCATTCGGCCGAAGCTATATTGTGGAATAATTCCTGGATTGGAATAAACCGGCATTGTAAAATCCTCTTTACTGAAATATAAGTCAAGTCCAAAGTCCCAGTCTTCATCAGAATAATCAGCCAGCGACAAATCAAACTCAATTGTATAACATGTATTTGGGATGAGGCTTTGATTAATTCGTGGCTGCACAGATTCGATAAGGAATTGCTTATTATTTTGATTTGCCCAATCAAGTAGAAAACCTAGAAATCCGTAATTAGTCCCAAACTTTGGTTCTTGAAAACCAACAAGATTTTGAGGACTATTAAAGCCCTGAATTGCACACGGACAAATTAAATCACTTGCCATAGAGAAAATTCGAGTTGCTCTTTCCCAGCCTAGTGCGTCATATATCCTCCCCGCTCCATGAACCTGTGAACATGGAACACTGTACTCTTCAAAGGAAGAGTTTACAATTAGGTTTTGACCATATAAAGGCGCTGCGAATACCGCAGCACCCGTTATGAAGCCAAATATTAAAATCCACTTTCTCACTTAAGAATAATTGAATGGTATTCTAATGTACCATTGTATTCCAGAATAAGTTGATACACACCTTTCGGTTGATCTTCAATATAGAATCCGTATGAATAACCCGAAAATTCCACATCATCTGAAAATACTCGTTTTCCAAAGATGTCGACCAACTCAATAGAAACGTTTTGATTTACTTCATGAAACAATTTAATACGATCATCCATAAGCTTTACCTCAAAAGCGTAAGGGTTGTTTTTTCTTCAATGGTTCTGCCTTGGTCGCTGCGCGCTTTGACCACCGCGTAATATGTGCCTTCTGGAACATCAGACCCGTCCCAACCCGCAAATGTTTCGGAAGCACCGGAGTACTGAAACACCGTCTTACCCCAACGCGAGAAAATAGAGATGTCGATTTCATCGATATCGCGCAGTATAGGCATCCACAGGTCGTTTTCAAAGTCTCCATTAGGGGTGAATACATTGGGCAGCTCCAATTCAGGGCATCCTTCCACCCGAACACGAACCGTATCCCACGACTCATCATATTTAAAATCGAGTTGCCAGAGGTAGTATTCTGTATCTTCTGATACCTCGACAGTTAAGTCCGTACTTGTAGAAAGTGTATCTCCGTTCGTGTTCAGCCATAGATAGCGGTACTCCTCATTTCGGTAGGGCGTTGAAAAAGTCACTGAATCGCCAACACAAGCCAATTGATCGGAACCCGCGTCAGCAACATACGTCTGAGCAGAACAAGGGTACAGGACGACATTGTCGATGTAGTAGCCAATATTCGCGAGACGTTTACTTGAGAAGGTTGAAGGAAAGGAGAACCATCCGATGGTTAAGTAATTCATAGTATCATTCAAAGTGAACTCGGTTTCAATGGTTTGCCATTCTTGACGTGAAAGCGTGTCCAATTCCGTATAGGTTACTTGTGGGCTTACGATAGGCTTTGTCCACATCTGCATGGTGAAGTCTTCCTGAGTAAACAGTAAGTCTAGCCCAATAGGTCGATATTCATTACTATCATCTGCTAGAGATATTTTAAAAACGATTTTGTAGCATAAATTCGGTTTTAATTCACTTTTAATTGTTGGCTGAATAGATTCAATTGTAAAATAATGGTCCGAAGGTGAATTCCAACTAATTACAGTGCCAATAAAAGCATAATTACTTCCAAAATACGGATATTGAAATCCGCGTTCATTCATCGGAGCTTTGAAACCAAAAGCAGAACAAGGACTAATTAGATCGCTTGCGTCAAAGTAATCTCTAGTCGCTCTCTCCCAACCATGAGCATCATATATTCTTCCCTTTCCCTGAACCTGTGAACATGGAACGCTATACTCCTCGAAGGAAGAATTCACAATTAGGTTTTGACCACAAACAGGTGCTACGAATACCCCAGCACCCGTTATGAAGCCAAATATTAAGATCCACTTTCTCACTTAAGAATAATTGAATGGTATTCTAATGTACCATTGTATTCCAGAATAAGTTGATACACCCCTTTCGGTTGGTCTTCAATATAGAATCCGTATGAATTACCCGAAAATTCCACATCATCTGAAAATACTCGTTTTCCAAAGATGTCGACCAACTCAATAGAAACGTTTTGATTAAATTCATGAAACAATTCACTACTTTCAATTACGATTCGTCCGGTGGTAGGGTTGGGATATACTAATACTTCAGAAATCTCTAGGTTACGAGAACGGTTCGACTTTGGGTTTGGTTGTCCATAAACGTCTAAATCGAGCATCACCCATGCGCTTAGAACATTCGGTCCGTATTCAGCCAGACTACCTTGATAGGCAATAGCTAATAAGTCGTTTTCCACACCAGCAGGAAAAGGGAGGCCTTTGGTATAGTAATTCTCATAGGCATCCATTATAGTCGCTGTTTCGGTAAAATAAGTATTCGTGTCAACCGATATGGCCGTTGCCGCAGAGTGGAAAGCGCCAACGGTGTCATTCTGAATACTGAAATATAGTCTTCCCAACGCAGATTCGTTCGGTGTCAACTGAACATTTGACAAAGCAGCTGTATAACCCAGGTCTTCATTTATTTGAGCCTTTTGCACGTTATTGAATAAATCATCGGTACTAGAAAGCTGCACCGGCGGAGCCAGATACGCCGAACTTGAATTCATTCCGGAATCTCCTCCAGTAACAAGTTGTGAAGATCCTGAACCCCCACCTGAACCACAAGGAGGGACTGCGCTAACAACAACCTCAGCGAAAATTGCTCCACTTTGTTGATCTGGGTCTAAGCCTGTTCCAATATTTCGGTATAAAGATGGAGAAGTAGTGACGGTTCCAGTAATGTCCGTCTCGATTGCAATTGGATTAAACCACTTATTTTCTTGTACGCCTCCAGAAATCAATTGATTACTGACCGTTGCATTATCAAACCACCAACCTTCATAATAGCGGTTCATTGTATTGCACCAAAATTGTGTATTACTAATGTTGCTGCGGCCAAGAATAGCCCTGCCCATGTCGTAAATAACATTTTCATATACATCAGCATAAGTCGTTTGTTGAATTCTTATTCCAACCAGTTTATCAGCTTCTACTGAAGTAACTCCAAAAGTCTTTTCAATGTGGTTATCGTATATCTCTGAATAGGAACACCCTACCGCTGTAATCCCTTGACGAAATGCGGAAGTGGTGTTTGTAAAGTCAATTTCATTGTCGTACACCTTCGTTGAGTAACTTCCTCCGTTTCCTAGCACATTCCAAAACTCAATAGCCTTTTTATAGCTAGTGAATAAATTATCATAAACATCCAAGTCAGCTAGTCTGGGCGTGGCATTCTGTATTGAAACAGAAATCTCAGAAATCCCATTCACACCGGTAAAGTCATTATCCCATATATCAGCTCCATCAAAATCGCGCATACGGATATCAAAATCATTACTATTAAAAATTGCGTTGTCACACGCCAAGTAATTCTCTCGAGCAAAAATAGCCACTTGGTTATCCGTAAAGGTTACAGCTCCATTTGTGTTCGTTACCACACAATGAGCACGTTCAAAAAAGTCCAGCGAACCACTTGGTCCAATACAAAAAATAGCCGCATGGCTTGGGTTCGGTTTTGTAAGTGTGGCTGGTGCAACATTTTGATCGAAAACGGCATTATAGACTTCAATTTCACTGGTATTTGCGTAAATACCGTACTGAAAGTCCTCAAAAGTGTTCTGAATTGAACCCCCAATTTCTAGCTCATTTACTTCTTTCACATCAATACACTTAAACGGGTAACTCAATGAGCTATAAGGTGAAATTAGGTTTGAACCCGAATGAGTAAACTCATTGCCGAAAATCTGTATTTGACTAGGAGTGTAGGGAAAAGTAGCCGGTTGGAAATCATAAACACCTATTCCTATGTAATTATCCTCGAAATCGGAATTCCCTGCGACAAGCGTTGCATTGTTGTATGAATTTAAAACTGATTTCCCACCTCTGGCTGTTGAACTTCTGAAATAAATGGATTCCGATTCGTTATCAGCGTATATTCCATCGTACATTTCTCCTTCACAAGGAACTACAAGACTATTATTATTTATAATTAATGTGGTTCCGGATGACAAATCCATTCGAGCGTTTGGTCCAAGCTGAATAGTGCAATTCGAAAATGTAATAGATTGATCAACCATGAAGTTCCCATTAATTACAACAGTTTGATTCGAAACAAGAAATGAGCCTCCGTTTAAATTATTAATTAAATAATCAGCAGAATTATTCTCTATTGGAACTTTTATACCAGAAGATACATCGCAGCATTCAACGACCTCGAGATTAAAGTCAATAGAATAAGTGCTGACGCCATCCGAGATTTCTAATTCGTACACACCTGAATCCCCAAGTCCTACTGAAGAAAAGTCATAGGTTGGTCCATTTGCTAAAGGAATAACTACGCCAGAAGGGTTTCTCCAAACATATGTTAATCCTGAAATTGGAAGGTTTGGGAAACCAATACTTGCTACATCAAACTCGCAGTATGTATTGGAGTTACAGTTTTCTAGTCGGGTAACGGAAATCTTATCCACTAAAGCATATGCGTAGTTTATTGCAAAAGGACTTGAATTTATTATTGAATAATTCAAATTAGCGTCAGTCTCGAAAGGGCCTAAGGTCAGATAGCTTAATACTGACCCTGTATTATTGGTGACTACCTTAGTCACTTGAGTCCAGGTCAACGGAATGAAAGAATTATAGGCAACCTCTATGGATGCAGCTGGAGGCACAATGTTTGCATTCAGATTCTGTGTAAGGACTGTAGGGGTTAAGACTGCGGCAAAATGATCAACGGCATACTTAAATAAAGAATTTGTAGTCACATATTCATCTTCGGTTTTAATAAAGTACGAAACGACCGCTTGTTCGCCAATCTGAATAGGAGTTTCTAACTCAAGGTATGCGTATTCTTGATCTTCGTAAAGTCCTATATTTTGTCCACATACAAATCCGAGAGCCCCATCCGATGCTTGTCCCATTCCTGTTCCGAGCCAATGATCAGGTGAGCTTACTGCGCCTCCCGATACGGTCGGAGGAACATTTCTCCATGGACAAGCCCGATCAACAAAGGATGACAATAAACCATTTGGTGACCCCGGGTTTATATTTTCTAAACTATAATTACAAACCCTTTCACAATTATCGGGTGGAATTATACACAGACAAGGTGCAGAAAGAGTACTGGAAAGTACATACGATTCTCCTGAATAGATAGAATTCAGTTTTAAAAAGTATTCGTCATTTGTCGTTAAGCCAGCAATGTCAATAGAGACAATATCTCCAAAACTATTCATACTTATGGTGCCTTGCTTCACATTTAACGCGCCGCATGTCCCAGAGTATATTGTATAACTTAAACTTGGCGATGTTTCAATAGATTGCCCAATCCTTATCTGATGTTCGGTATCGCTCGCTTGGAACTTAAACCAAACATCGGAACCCGTAAAAATGGCAGTATCTCCGCCCGAAGAACCAATGTTGATTGCTGTTGCGCATGTGGATTGGGCTTCAAGGTCGAGCGGAATAAGGAATAAACTGAGAAATAAATAAAGGAAAGCTAACTTTAGCTTTCCAAGCGTAAAGGGTTTTGTCTTATCGTCCATTAAAGGCAGAGACGAATCAATAAGTGTTGTTTTTAGATACATAATGAAACTATTAAAAGTTAATACAGGAGCCACTACCCCGTAACGACTTTTTATGGATGTTTCATGAGTTTAGTCCTAATATAGCTAATTAAGGTACGTTTTCCAAGCTGTTCCAATTCAACTTTGAACCAGCCGCGGGTTGATCCGATCCATCGATCATTTGATTAAATCAGGAAAGGACATTTGCCCCATAGTTCAGAAGTGTCGGATCAAAGTCGTTGGTCCTTGTCTTCATTACGAACTATGAATTAAAAATTATAGTCTGTCCTCCCGAATCACTTCGCTCTCGGGACAGGCTGCATAATGCGGGAAACTAAAAAAACATTACTCAAACTCGATCAATGCTACCTCCAGTTCAAACGGACCCGGATTCTTATCCGCCAGAATAATACCAACGCGAATAACGCCCGCCATTTGTTCCGGGCTCGGCGCAGAGTTGCCCATATCGCCCATTCTTGAAATACGAAAATCAGAAATGGGAATATTCAAATCAAGCCATTTACCTTTTTCAGTTTTTATTTTCACTTCATAATTAGGAAGGTACCAAGCCTTGGTGTCGTCAAGGGTTAATTTATACTCCCTGCCATCACCTTTCAGACGAACTTTCACCTTTTTCGCCTTGGACAAATCGAACTGTCCCCACGGACTTCGAATAGCCGCAAATCCACCGTTATTCTCTAGGGAAAGATTTCCCTCAAAGTGCAAACCCTTTTTCGAGAATTCTATTTTACCCGACGAGCGACCGCCCATAACCCCATCTAATTGTACCGACCAATTTTGAGCTTCCTTTTTTGTGAAGTCCATAGCCACCTGAGAAGGAACGAGGGCAATAATTAAGCTAATTAGTAAAGTCTTCATTTTCAGCATTTAAAAACTCACCAACAGCGTTAATAGCCGGAAAGTTCACAGAACCTGATAATGATCATTCTTTACTTTGGGTCTTAAAGCGTACTTTGTTTTTTTAATACGAATACATGTTTACTGCCGAAGAACTAGCGGGACTTGCAAAGCGTTCAGATTTGCAAAAGTTGGCCGCCGAAAAAAATATTGACTTTAGTAAAATCCATCGCAATCTGCGTTACGAAGAAGAACTATCCCGGCTTCAGGCCGAAATGGTGAATCTTCAACAATGGGTGTCGAAGAAAAAAATGCGCGTTGCAGTCCTATTCGAAGGGCGCGATGCCGCCGGAAAAGGAGGAGCCATCAAGCGATTTAAGGAGCATTTGAATCCTCGATCGAGCCGCGTTGTTGCCTTGTCTAAACCCACCCCAGTAGAGCAAGGTTCTTGGTATTTTAGAAGATACATTCGCGTACTTCCCGAACCCGGAGAAATCGTTTTCTTCGATAGAAGTTGGTACAACCGAGCAGTCGTTGAACCTGTAATGGGATTTTGCACCAAGTCACAGTACGAACTCTTCATGCGGCAGGTACAAGAATTCGAGCACATGCTCTACGAAGACGGTATAATTGTGATCAAATTCTGGTTTTCCATTTCTAAGGAAGAGCAAAAGAAGCGTTTCGCCTCGCGGCTCGATAACCCCCTGAAACAATGGAAATTTAGTCCGGTCGATATGCAAGGACAGAAATTGTGGGATAAATACACCCACTACAAAGAAGAAATGTTTTCGCGAACACACAGTGCCTTTAGTCCGTGGATTATTGTAAAAGCAAACAATAAACGTATCGCACGATTGGAAAGCATTCGGTATGTATTGAGTCAATTCGATTTCCCAGGCAAAAGTAAGGCGCGGACGACCCTTTTACCCGATCCCAATTATGTTCAACGTTACTACCGTCAATTAGAGCAAATCGATATTTAATATGAAAGCAGAAGATTTAACCCCGAACGATGTTGCCCTTTTGAATACCAAAATTGGGTTGAAATATTTAATGGCCGATAAAAAAATCGATTTGGAGCGTTCCTTGCGATTAACCAAATACGAGCATCGATTGCGCGAGCTACAAGTGGAGCTTATCAAACTTCAAACGTGGGTGATTGCCGAAGGAAAAAAAGTGATTATTCTTTTCGAAGGACGCGATGCTGCTGGGAAAGGGGGCGCTATCCGGCGGTTAACGGCGCATATAAACCCACGCCATTACCGAATCGTTGCTTTGCCAAAACCGACTGAAGAAGAAGAGGGGCAGTGGTATTTCCAACGCTACGTGAATAAGCTTCCGAAGGCCGGCGAAATTGTATTCTTCGACCGAAGTTGGTACAACCGCGCCGTAGTTGAACCCGTCAACAACTTCTGTACGGATAACCAGTACGAGATTTTCATGGGTCAAGTAAACGAGTTCGAGCGTATGCTGGAAGAATCGAATATTCACCTGATTAAATTCTATTTCAGCATTTCGAAAGAGGAACAAGCAGAACGCTTTGCCGAAATTCGGAAAAGCCCCTTGAAAAAATGGAAAATGAGTCCGGTCGATGAAGCCGCCCAAGACTTATGGGATGAATACACCAAGTACAAGGAGGCGATGTTTGCCAAAACGAACATTCCAACGGCCCCATGGATCATTATTCAAGCCAATAAAAAAACCGAAGCAAGGGTCGAAGTAACAGAACATATTTTGCGCACGATTCCCTACGCCGATAAAGGTGAGGTGGTGTACCGCGATTCTAATACGACGCCAAGCCCCGCTTAAAAAAGTATCTTTGTACCTCATTTCAATCGTATGCGGTACCAAGTATTTTCTTTCTTGAGCGGCTTAAACAAAGCAATTTTACCTATGCTTTGGAAAACCACTGAGCTCGATAAGCTTACCAAAGTTCAGATGGCCATTTTGGGCTGGAAACGTTATGTAACCTTTGAGTATCTCGATGCGAAAAAGAACCGTTAACCTTCTAAATTCGAGGTTATGAGTTCAAGCAATAATTCGAATTACGACCTCATATGCGTTGGCGGCGGTGCAGCTGGTTTTTTTACCGCCCTTCAACGGGCGGAACAGTCCCAATCACCCACACGCATTCTCATTCTCGAAAAATCGAACGGCGTTTTGGGCAAAGTAAAAGTCTCAGGTGGCGGTCGCTGTAACGTGACCCATGCCTGTTTCGACCCCCAGGAAATGGTCACCTTTTACCCGAGGGGAAACAAAGAGCTTCTCGGTCCCTTTCATCAATTCCTTTGCGGCGACATGATGGGTTGGCTCGATGATCACGGCGTGCCCACCCACATCGAGGAAGACGGCCGCATATTTCCTACTTCAAACAACTCACAAACCATCATCGACTGCTTTCAAGAACAGGTTCGATTACACGGAATAACTGTTAAAACGGGAGAAGGTCTTCAAACCCTAAAACGCGATGGTACGGCTTGGATGATCAAAACGAACAAAGGAATCTACCGCAGCAAAAATGTGATGATGGCCACCGGATCGAGTCCGAAAATATGGAGTTATCTCGAAACGCTTGGCCTCCCCATCATACCTCCAGTTCCTTCTCTATTTACCTTTAATATTCAGCATGCTTTAATTGATGGCCTGCCCGGCTTATCGGTTCCCAACGCCACGGTTCGTATTGTGGACACTGCTTATGAAGAGAGCGGTCCCCTGCTCATTACGCACTGGGGCTTGAGCGGTCCGGCCGTATTGAAACTCAGTTCCCGGGCTGCTCGTGTATTGCATGGAAACGGATATAATTTTAAAATATCGGTGAGCTGGATCGAAGAAGAGGGCGATCAAGTGAAACGTGAATTGGCTCGATTGCGCAAAACGTCGGGCGGTAGTTTGGTAGTAAAAAACGCGCTTTTCGGGCTCCCAAAAAGACTTTGGGAACGCATTTGTCATCGGGCCGGGATAGGCCCGGAAAAATATGGCGATTTAAACACAAAAAAGCTGGAGGCGCTAGAAACGCTGATGACAGATTGCGTTTTTACGGTAAACGGTAAAAGCACCTTTAAGGAAGAATTTGTAACCGCAGGCGGCGTAGACACCAAGGCTATAAACTTCAAAACCATGGAGGCCAAAAACTTTCCGGGGTTGTACTTCGCCGGTGAGGTACTCAATATCGACGCCCTCACGGGCGGATTCAATTTTCAGGCCGCGTGGACAGAAAGCTACATTGCGGCGAAAGGGATGACCAACGATTCCAGAAGCTGAACAAGAACTCGTGATAAAGGGCTAACTTCATCTTTTAAATCGCACCGGCTTGACGAAAGACGAAATTGCACAGGAACTTATTGAACGCTATGCGCGCTTTGCGGACATGGTGGATGCTTTAGGCGAATCATTCGACAAAGCGCCCGAAGGGAAATGGACCCCCGGTCAGCAACTCGAACATTTAGGTAAATCGGTTAAACCGATTGCGCAAGGTTTGCGCTTGCCTTATTTCCTACTGAAATGGAAGTTTTGGACCGCAAATCGACCCAGTAGAACCTATGACGAAGTGGTAGCGAAGTACCTGAATAAAATTCCAAAGGGCTATGTCCCGGGCAAACAATACTTGCCCGCACCGGTTTCTATTGAAAAGAAAAACGTCCTCAATCGCGACTTGGAAAGAAGCGTTCATTCGATCGCAAGATCTTTGAAAAAGATGAGTGAAAAGCAAGTAGACGAATTGGTACTACCCCATCCATTGATCGGTCGAATTACCCTGCGCGAAATGATGTATTTCACACTGTATCATGTTGATCACCATTACGCCAATGTTCAGCGCGATCAAAAAAACTTGAGTTAATATGAACTGGAATGACGTTGTACACTACGCCCAAAAAGGATCTCCCGAGCCCACTAGACGTGTAGAAAAATCGGAAGAAGAATGGAAGGCTCAATTGACTCCCGAGCAATTTCGCATTGCGCGTCTCAAAGGAACCGAGCGCGCCGGATCGGGTGCGTATTGTGAAATTCACGAGGCCGGAAAATACAATTGCGTATGCTGTGATGAACCTCTGTTCGACTCAACCGAAAAGTTTTCGTCGAGCTCTGGTTGGCCCAGTTTTACCGAGCCCGTATCTGAAGCAGCAATCAAATACGAAAAAGACGTTTCGTTCGGTATGGTGCGCGTTGAAGCAATGTGCAATGTGTGTGATGGTCACTTGGGGCATGTGTTCCCGGACGGCCCGCCACCTTCAGGTTTGCGCTTTTGCATCAACAGCGAATCGCTGCGATTGGCAAAATAGCGAAGAGGCCGCAGCGCACCATTAGTATCAACGAAGGATTCATCGGCCCGCTAGGGCCTTCTCTAAAGAAAAGAGAATAACTACCTTTTGCCTATGAATACCATTGGAAATATTATCTGGTTCCTTTTTGGAGGATTCCTAGTTGCCCTCGAATACTTAATCTCCAGCATCTTGATGATGCTTACAATTGTAGGTATTCCGTTCGGATTCCAAACACTCAAATTAGCCGGACTTGCCTTGTGGCCATTTAACAAGGAGGTGATTTCAACACCGGCTGCGGAAGGTTGCCTATCCCTGATAATGAATGTTCTGTGGATCTTTTTGGGGGGCATCTGGATCTGCATTACCCACCTCATTTTCGCCCTCCTTTTCACCATTACGATCATTGGTATTCCATTCGCAAGGCAGCACTTGAAACTGGCCCGGCTTGCATTTGTGCCCTTCGGATTACGAGTAGTTCCTAAGTCCTCTATTTCCGGAAATCTTTAAAGAGTATCTAAATGCAGTTCATCGTACTCTTACGCGGAATCAATGTGGGCGGGCACAATAAAATTAAGATGGCCGAATTGCGTGCGGCCCTGTCTCGGGCCGATTTTTCCGCCGTGCAAACCTATATCCAAAGCGGGAATATCATTCTCGAAACAAAAAATTCGGATCCGAAAAAAGTCGCCGAAAAAGTATCTGAATTAATTCAATCGAATTTCGATCTAAACGTTTCCGCGCTTGCTTGTACCCGCGATGAAATTCAATCTGTTTTAAAGAACAATCCCTTTCTGAGTGATCGCTACGAAGAACGCCTACAATACTTTGCGCTGCTTTTTACAAAGCCGAATACAGAAACAGTTGAAAAAACGGATTGGAAAAAACACCCCAATGAAGAACTCGTTTTAAAAGATCGAGTGATGTATCACTACGCGGCCTTAGGTGCGGCAAAGTCTAAATGGAATAATGCTATTTTAGAAAAAAAATTGGCCGTTTTATCGACTACCCGAAATTTAAGAACCCTCCGAAAGCTCGTTGAATTGAGCTCAACAGATTCAAAACCATGATCGCATTTATTACCGGCGCCACTTCCGGAATTGGCTCCGCCTCAGCACACAAACTAGCCGCTGAAGGCTATCAAATTATTGCCACAGGCCGAAGAAACAATCGTCTTCAAGAAATGGAAAAACTCTGGGCAGACAAGTACGAACTCCCTTTGATTCCCCTCTGCTTCGATGTCCGAAATCGAGCCGATGTTTTCGAAGCCATTGAAGGTCTCGATGAAAATTTAACCGTCGATGTATTAGTAAACAATGCCGGTGGCGCCCTCGGGAGAGATCCTTTTGATAAAGCCGACATTGACGATTGGGATACCATGATTGATGCAAACGTTAAAGGTCTCCTCTATGTAACTCGCGCCGTTTTGCCCCGCCTAAAGAAAAGTACCCGCCCTCATATTTTTAATATTGGCTCTACCGCCGGAAAAGAAGTTTATGCCGCCGGAAATGTGTACTGCGCCTCTAAATTCGCCGTGGATGCTTTATCGAAAGCCATGCGAATTGATTTGTTAGAAGACGGGGTTAAGGTCACTCAAATAAATCCCGGGCTCGTTGAAACGGAGTTCTCCTTAGTTCGTTTTAAGGGAGATGAAGAAAAAGCAAAGGCTGTTTATTCAGGCTATCAGCCCTTAGTTGGAGAAGACATTGCAGAAGTAATTTCAAGTACCTTAAAAATGCCTGCCCACGTTTGCTTGAATGATATCGTAGTGACTGCAACAGCACAAGCAAATAGTTTTTATTTGAATAAAAAGTAAGGCGTCTACCCATTTAAAAATCGATGAGGAAAATTAGGCCTCTTCTTTTAATAGCCCTGATCGCTCTCCTAGGAGGGAGTGTTATCGCCGTCAATCACTGGCGAGATACCCTTGTCGCATCGCTCTTAGAAGAGGCGAATGGAAATATTTCAGGGCGTATTGAATACCATAAGGTGCACCTTTCAAGTATTCGCGAATTTCCTCTAATCTCTCTTCGGTTTAATGACATTGTACTCTATTTAAACAAATCCAGGTCGTCGAATGACACCGTTGCTTTCGTCAATGAAATGTTTCTGCTGGTCAACCTGAATTCTACTCTGGACGATTCGTACGATATCAGCGAAGTTCGATTAAACGGTGGGCAAGTAGTTCTAGAAGACAAACTCGATGGCAAACTCGGCATTGAAGAAGCTTTGTCTTCAAACGCCCAACCCGATGCAAGCGACCCAAAGGCCAAAAGGAGGTTGGTCCTGACTATAGACACGGTTAAAATTAAGGACTTCGAGTTTATCTATCGAAACCAACGATTTAAAGATGAGCTCCGATTGAATATTGAAGATTTAAACGCAGGATTCGAACAAAGGGGCGATTCAACCATTGCAAAGGCCTTCTTAGTTACCGACCTTCAAGAACGATTCAACCGAACAGATTCGCTTCACCAAGGGAAACGCATTGAGGCCAAAATCAACGCCCAAGCCGAAGTTTTAGTCACCCGCGAGTGGCTTCAGTTAGGGCAAATTGACATCCGTGCAAAAGACGCCGTTTACTTCACCGATGCAGAAAATATCACCTTGGGATCTGCGCACATCCTGAGCGATTCTTTGAGTTTTCAATTGAGACAAGGAGTCTCATTTTTCAATGGCCTGAGCATGTCAGGACAACTATCGTTCAATGACTTCGCTTATAAACAATGGAAGATTCCACGAACCGAAATTCCGATCGGTGTAAATCGCGGAGAGTATCGGTTCACTCCTCAAACAAAGAAATGGTTCGGAAAAGAAGCAACAGGAGGCACTATTCGCATGCGCCCTTTTGCCGAAACACCTTCATTCCAAATAGACTATTTAATTGAGCAGTTCGATATTGAAGACTTGATGGAAAGCACTCTTGATTCAATTCCGTTCTACGGCAAGGCGTCTTTCGAAACCCACTTGAAAACGAAAGGCGACTCAAGAGCAGAGCTTCTGAATAATTTAAATGGCACCCTGCGTTTATCGGGTGAAGACCTAGTGCTGACCGATATGGATATCGATAAATTTATTCGTCGTTTCCAGCGTAGTCAGAACTTCAACCTAGTCGATGTTGGTGCCGTATTGATTGCGGGACCTATCGGGTTGGCAGCTACAAAAGGCGGCGCGTACGCTTCCCTTGCCCTATTTAGTAAAGGCGACACCACCTTTGTTCCCAATTTCTTAAGTGATTTGAGCATTGAACGAGGAGAAGTTACGCTCAGCGATGTCGCCTTCGCTACTCATGAGTCGCGGATTTCTTCAAGCGGATTCATTGATCTGAGTAAAGACACATTGGCTGTGAGTATTGACGTAATTAACAACCAGGGCTGCAGCATTATTGGTCAGCAAATGACGGGTTCGCTCGAAGCACCTGAAAAAAGCAAAGTACAGGTGGTTAAAACGCTTCTAGGTCCAGTTAACAACCTATTGATAAACATCAAGGTAATTGATTGC
>CBFHRK010000036.1:0-20195 GCA_965658225.1 Flavobacteriales bacterium
TTTTCGCCGCCGGGGCAATTCTAGGCGGGTTTATCGCCCACAAGTATATGATGCCGTCAGAAATGATTGCCCTTAATCCGGCAACAGTTGCGGAACTAGAGGGTATGGGTATAGCAAATGCAGGTGGTTCTTATATGCCGCAAGAATTGTTTAGTTGGAGCTTCCTAACAACATGGCAGGGACTCGTTCTCTTGATAGGCGGAGGCTTTTTTGTCGGATTTGGAACGCGATATGCGGGCGGGTGTACTTCGGGTCACGCCATATCCGGATTAAGCAATCTTCAATGGCCTTCTTTGGTCGCAGTTATAGGTTTTTTCATTGGTGGTCTATTAATGACCTACTTTATTCTACCGCATCTTTTACCTGGAGCATAAGTGAAGAAGAAGCTTCTCATAGCAACTGTATTAACCTCAACACTCGTTTGGGGGCAAAATACTCATGGCCCTGCCAGTGAAGGAGTTTCGGATTCAGATACATCTCATATCGATAATGTGAAGGAATTCTTTTCGAGAGGTCGAGTGAGCGGACATGTTCGCTACTACTTTATGTCGACTATTACGCCAGGCGAACTTTCCGATTATTATGCGAATGCGGCTGGAGGTACTATTCGATACCAAACAGCCAGTTGGAAAGGATTCAAGTTGGGTGTTGGAGGAAACTTTATATACAATATTGGATCTTCTGATTTAGAGGAACACGACCCGATATCGTATCGAACCGCTAGGTTCGAAAGACAATTATTTGATATTACCGACCCGGGAAATAAGTACGATTTAGATCGACTTGAAGAGCTTTTTATTAATTACTCGAATTCGTGGGCGACTATCACACTTGGCAAGCATGCTCTCTACACTCCCTTAGTGAATACTCAAGATGGGCGCATGAAACCGTATTTAGTGGAAGGACTTTGGGCTGATGTTATTCCTTCAGATCATTGGGTTCTTCACGCCGGCTTTATCACAAAAGTTTCGCCGCGGTCTACCGTAAGTTGGTATCGCCTCGAAGATGCTATTGGCCTTTACGGTCAAGGAGTGAACCCCGACGGAACACCTTCGGGCTACAGAGGGAATATTCGCAGTAATGGGATGGCCATTGCTGGGCTTGAATACAATAAGAAAAACTTGAGCGTTCAGTTTTGGAATTACTATCTCGATAATATTGTAAACGCAGCCTTTACTCAGGTTGAGTATAAATATAACGCCTGGTTTTCGGGTGTTCAGTATTTACGCGAAGACGCCCTCCATTCGGGCGGATCGGAGCAAGTGGAAGAGAGCTATTACCCCGTTGACCAATCAACCAACATGGTTAGTTTTCGCCTCGGAAGGCGCGTAAAAAGCCTAACGTTTTCCGCGAACTTCACGCACATCTTTGACTCGGGCCGATTCTTATTCCCGCGTGAATTTGGTCGAGAACAATTTTATACCACCATTGGTCGTGGTCGAGTAGAGGGAATGGGCGATGCGCAAACCGTAATGTTGAAAGGAATGTGGGTACCTGCCCGTCACCCCGAGCTGAGCATTGAAATCGATGCTGGCCGCACCTTTACTCCTGGAGCTGCAAATACAGAATTGAATAAATACGTTGTAGATAGCTACGACCAGTACAACCTCGATGTTAGTTACCATTTCCAAGGTATTTGGCAAGGACTTACGGTTCGGTTTTTATACGTGCACAATCGACTTTTGGATGGTGGATATTCTTCGCCAACACTTATTCATAACCGACATAATTACCATCATTTTAACTTCATTACCAATATATATTTCTGACCATGAACTACATTAAATTTTTACTCGTCGGAACTGTTTTCGGAATCGTTTTAACCAAGGCAGAGGTAATCTCTTGGTTTCGGATTTACGAAATGTTCAAGTTTCAATCGTTCCACATGTACGGAGTCATTGGATCCGCAGTCGTACTTGGGGTCATTGGAGTGTGGCTATTGAAAAAGAATAAAGTAAAAGCGGTTAATGGCGATGAACTTTGCCTAAACCCAAAAGCACCCAGTATACCTCGTTACTTATTTGGAGGAATTATTTTCGGCCTCGGATGGGCCATGACGGGCGCATGTCCAGGCCCCATGTTCATTCTCTTGGGTTACGGCGTGCCCGTAATATTGGTTGTAATTATAAGTGCTATGCTGGGAACGTTCACGTACGGACTCCTGCGCGATAAACTCCCGCATTAAATATAAGTCAGTTCGAAACCTGACAAATATCAGTTCATTGTGTGACCGATGCCACGGAGCTTCCGCTGGCATCGTTCTACTTTTGAGGTATACTTTAAATAAACCTCTTTGTAGTATGAAAATAGAACAGATATATACCGGTTGTTTGGCTGAAGCAGCCTATTACATTGAATCGAACGGGGAAGTAGCTATTGTAGACCCATTGCGTGAAACCCAACCTTATATTGACCGTGCTGAAAAGAACGGTGCCAAAATCAAATACGTACTGGAAACGCACTTCCACGCAGATTTTGTTTCGGGTCATATTGATTTAGCGAAGCAAACCGGCGCACAAATTGTTTTTGGTCCCACCGCAACGCCCAACTACGATGCACATGTTGCCACTGATGGTGAAATACTCACCTTAGGTGAAGTAAAGATCAAAGTACTTCATACTCCGGGTCACACAATGGAGTCGTCTACATTCCTTTTAATTGACGCTCAGGGCAATGAACACGCAATTTTTACAGGAGACACCCTGTTTATTGGCGATGTTGGACGTCCTGATTTAGCTGTTAAAACGGATTTAAGTCGGGAAGATTTAGCGGGTCATTTGTTCGACTCATTGCGTAAAAAAGTGATGACATTGCCCGAAGATGTGATTGTTTATCCTGGACATGGAGCGGGTTCGGCTTGTGGTAAAAAGATGAGTGATGAAACCATTGACACCTTGGGTCATCAGCTTAAAACTAATTACGCCCTGCGGGCGGATATGACCCGAGAAGCGTTTGTAAAAGAAGTAACGGACGGATTGGTGAATCCACCTCAGTACTTCCCCAAAAACGCGGTTATGAATAAAATGGGATATGACTCTTTTGAAGAAGTAATGGATAGAGGTCTAAACGCATTGAATGCTTCCGACTTTATGAAAAGCGTTGATTTAACAGACGCGCTAATTCTCGATACTCGATCGCAAGAAGAGTTCCGCGATGGTCATATTCCGGGGTCTATTTTTATTGGAATCGACGGAAATTTCGCCACTTGGGTAGGAACATTGATACCTGATTTGAAGCAGCCTATATTATTGGTTGTTACCCCGGGTCGTGAAGAAGAAGTAGTGACTCGATTGAGCAGAGTAGGATATGATAATGCGATTGGTTATTTGGATGGCGGATTTGAAACTTGGGAAAAATCGGGCCGCGAGGCCGATAAGGTAGCCCAAGTGACAGCCGAAGAATTGGCCGATTTAGTTGAGCAAGCTTCGCCCAAAGTGGTGGATGTTCGCAAACAAAGCGAATTTGACAGTCAACACGTGATTGGCTTCGATAATTTACCATTGGATGTTATTAATGATCGAATGAACGAATTGGACGCAGATACAAAGTACTACGTTCACTGCGCTGGCGGATACCGAAGTATGGTATTCATCAGTATACTGAAGGCGAGAGGCTATCACAAGTTGGTAGATATTGCCGGAGGTTTTGAAGCCATAGAGCAAACGAGTTTGCCTATGTCTGAATATGTATGCCCTTCCACGATGCTTTAAGCATCTAGTAGGTTCATAGCGTGTCCCGAGGCTCAGGGGTGGGCCTCGGGACTATTTTACCGACAAACGCTATGAAAAGCCCTTTTGAACTAAATAAAATAAACGCTATGAAAAAACATCAAATATTAATCATTGGAGGAGGAACTGCAGGAATCACTGTTTCCGCTCAATTGATGCGCAAAAACAATAAACTCGACGTTGCCATAATAGAACCTGCAGACAAGCATTACTACCAACCCGCGTGGACGTTAGTGGGTGCAGGCACCTTCGATATGAAAAAAACGGAACGAGACGAACGTTCTTTAATTCCAAATGGTGTTACCTGGATCAAAGAGTTTGCGGAAGAAATTGACCCGGACAAGAACAAAGTAGTACTCAGAAATGGTGACGAAATTGAATATGAATACTTGGTGGTTGCTCCGGGAATTCAAATAGATCTTAATGGAATTGAAGGCCTAGCTGAGACCCTTGGAAAGAATAACGTTTGCTCTAATTACGTAGACCCGGAATATACCTGGGAGATTCTTCAGAATTGGAAAGGAGGAAGAGCCTTATTTACACAGCCTGCAACACCTATCAAGTGCGGAGGTGCGCCAATGAAGATTATGTTCCTGGCGGCCGATTATTTCGGAAAGCACGGATTAAAAGATAAGAGTGAAGTCGTTTTCGCTTCCCCTGGAAGTGTGATATTCGGGGTGAAAGAGTTCGCAATCACCTTAGACAAGGTGGTCGATCGCTACGGCATTGACACTCGTTTCCACCATCGTTTACTTAAAATAGATGGGGATAAAAAAGTTGCCACTTACGAAGTAACTAAATACGACAATATGGGCTGTATGGTTGTTACTGAGAGCGGAACGCCAGAAAAATACATTGAGGAGATTGAGTTTGATATGCTTCATTTAGCACCTCCACAAAGCGCTCCGGATTTTGTCAAGAAGTCAAAGATTGCCCACCAAGAAGGTCCGAGTAAAGGATGGGCGAACGTCGATATTCATTCGATGCAGAACCCCGATTACTCGAATGTATTTGCACTAGGAGATTCTGCAGCGTTGCCAACGGCAAAAACGGGTGCGGCCATTAGAAAGCAGGCCCCAGTAGTTGTGGATAATATTTTAAACATGATTGAAGGGCGCCATGCACATAATCTCGGCTATAAAGGATACTCTTCGTGCCCGCTAGTTACGGGTTATGGTAAAATGGTTCTCGCCGAATTCGGTTATGAAAACAAAAGGATGAGCGACCCTATGATTAGCACCTTTGTAGACACAACCAAGGAAAAATGGAGTATGTGGATGCTGAAAAAGTATGGATTACCCTTTATGTACTGGGATTTAATGTTAAAAGGTAAGGCCTAAGCCTCAGAGAGAAATTTTGAAATGACGCCTCGGTTGAAACTGGGGCGTTATTTTTTTGGATCGTTCCAAGGGCCCATCGAAGTCACCGATTTGGTTTCAGGATCATACACTTGCCACGTTTCGATAGGCATACTGTAAACGTGCAGGCTAATAGTACGCCCATCGAAACAGTTAAAACCTCTGTGAAAACCAATGTGGTCATTGAGGTACGGAATGGACTTCTCGGGCAGGCGGGTACTCTCGACCAGTTTTAGGTCATTTTCAATCATAGAAGTAAAGTACTGCTCAATACACAACTCGCCTTTAATAATGTATAGCCAGCCTTCTTGGTAATCGTAGGTGTGAATAGGAGAGGTTTGGTGCGGTTCCCAGCACATTAATAGCAATTCGAATTCAGAGGTCCGGTGAAGGGGGATTCTGGTGTAGTGATCCTCGGACCACTGACATAGTGGAAGAACTTCTGATTCATGGTCGAGTTCAACGCGCTTAAGGGCATCCATATACCCCGAGCTTTTCTTCACTTTTTCAAGTTCAACGATAAGATCTTTTATTGAGGTTATTGGTTCCATGAATTCTTCGTTTAGCAGAATTATGAAGATCGTGAAAAATTCGCGAATAATGCGTGACTAATATCGATAGAATGAAAAAGCGATCTGCACTTGTGTTGAATAGATGACCATATTAGTGAACCACGGCTCTTTTAAGAGTCCGTTTTTAAGGTTTAAAGAGATCGAAATAAAAAACCCCATCCAACCGATAGGTTGAAGGGACGGGGTACTTTGTTGTAGCGAGAGGGAGCGTTAGCTCCCTACGGTCGCTGAGTCGTTTATGGGGAAACCATACAACCAAAACAAGGCTTCGCTACACTCAGCTTACTTTTGTTTTGCGCATTTTCGCCAAAGTAAGCTTAGCTCAATGCGAAAAGCAAAAAGGTCCCGCAACAGCGGGACCTTTATTGAATTTGTAGCGAGAGAGAGACTTGAACTCTCGACCTCCGGGTTATGAATCCGACGCTCTAACCAGCTGAGCTACCTCGCCTTGAAAATTGAGGGTGCAAATATAGCGTAAATTGATTTTTTATTACAACTTTCTAAACCCCGTATTTTTATATATTGCGACCCATCAAATTACCGCGCATGTCCGACATGATTAAATACGAACTCGAATTTCCTGTAAAGGCCTCTCCAAAGATGCTTTACCAATACTTAACTACACCCTCGGGGCTATCTGAGTGGTTTGCCGATGACGTGAATTTTAGAGGAAAAAAATATGTCTTCATATGGGATGACAGCCAGGAAGAAGCAGAGATCATAAGTAAAAAGCCGAATTCATACATGAAATTGCGCTGGCTCGAGAACGATGAAGACACCTACTTCGAATTTCGTATCGAAATCGACGATCTCACTAAAGATGTGTCGTTATTGATTACAGATTACGCCGTCGAAGACGAGCTCGAAGAAAGCAAAATGCTATGGGAAAGCCAGATTCACAATTTGCTGCACGCAATCGGTTCATGACCGTTTTCAGCAGTAACCGATGGCGCCTCACGGCGCGATGGTTCCTCTTTCCTTATTTCTTATTTCTCGTTGCGGCCGGAGCCGTATTGCTTCTATCTCCGAATTTAAAGGAGCTCCACCTTCAAATTAACCGCGTTCACTCGGTTTTTTTCGACACCTTTTTCAAGTACTTCACCCACCTTGGAGATGGGTACACCGTTGGCGTACTAGCACTTTTAATCCTACTCTTTGTTGAACTTCGGAGTGGCGTTTTCATTGCCGTTGCAAGTATCATCGATTCCTTTCTTATTCAGTTTCTAAAAAGATCCGTCTTTCCCGATCACTTTCGTCCGGTTCATTATTTTTCCGGTAATGAACAGTGGCACACCATAGCCGGAGTAGAACAACACAGTAACTTTAGTTTTCCATCTGGACATACGGCCGCCGCCTTTTGTCTCTATTTCAGCCTCGCGCTTGCTGTAAATAGGAGGTGGGCATCCCTTTCCTTTTTCGTCATAGCTTTATTGGTAGGTTTGTCACGCGTTTATTTAAGTCAGCATTTCTTAGAAGATATCTACGTCGGTTCTATCATTGGCATCCTTGTAGTCATGCTGTGCTACCCATTGTTTTATAGAAATGTAAACGAACCTGATAATCGCTGGCACAGGCCTGTACTTTCCTTCAAATGAAAGATAATGCACTTCATAGTGGCCTCATTTTCACTGGTGCTTTGGCGCTTTTTTTGCCGATGCTCGGCAGTGTGCATTTGTTCGATTGGGATGAGCTTAATTTCGCTGAAGCCGCGCGCGAAATGCTCCTAACTGGAAATTTTGGCTATGTTCAAATCGATTTCAAACCGTTTTTTGAAAAACCACCACTTTTCTTTTGGATGCAAAGTGCCTCCATGTCCCTTTTTGGAGTCAATGAATTTGCCGCCCGCTTTCCCAACGCCATTTGTGGCGCATTTACATTAGTCGTTATTTATAACATTGGTCGCCGCTGGTTCGATACAACCTTGGCACGATGGTGGGTTTTGACTTACCTCGGAGCGCTGCTTCCCGTGTTGTACTTCAAAACAGGTATCATAGATCCCTGGTTTAACCTCTTTATCTTTTTGGGCATTTATTATGGAGCGCGCTTTACGTCCAAATTTCAAGAACGAAAAAAGAGAGTTGTAATCCTCAGTGGCTTTTTCATGGCCTTGGCCCTTCTGGTTAAAGGTCCGGTCGGACTCCTAATCTTCGGGTTGAGCGCATCCGTATATTACGTGATTAAACGATTTTATGGATTCCCTAGAATCCCACAAATCTTGCTTTTTTTGGCCGTATTCCTATCCGTAGGAGGGAGCTGGTTCCTCTACCATTTTATCTCGGGTACCCCGGAAGTTATTTTCGAATTCATTCGGGTTCAACAAGAGCTTTTCTCAACCGGGGTCGCTGGTCATGCCCAGCCATTCTACTATCATTTTGTGGTGCTTTTGATTGGTTGCTTTCCTATCAGCATTTTCGCAATCCCTTCTTTGGGCAAAAAAAGACTCGATACCTATGAGCGCGAGCACTTTCATCTTTGGATGAAGATCATGTTTTGGGTGGTCCTCATCTTATTCTCTATCGTGAAAACCAAAATCGTTCATTACTCGTCGTTGACCTATTTTCCGCTAACTTTTTTAGCTGCGCTCACCCTATATCGTCTTGAAAAGAAGCATGCCCAGTTTCCCAAAATACTGGTGATTCTTGGATTAATGACCGCCTTTTTGTTATCGGTGGCTTTCAGTGCCTTACCCTGGCTCGAAGTCTTGGCCGATTCTATTGATTGGTCGAACGTGGATATGTTTACCACCGCACAGTTTACTCAGGAGATCGAATGGCCGCTTTATACCCGCTTCATTGGTGCGGCTTATTTCTTGTTCTCAGCAGTCTTTCTTTTCGGCCTAGCGGCCGGACGAATATCCTGGGCGCGATATCAGCTAGCGGTCGGACTATTATTCACAATGATTGTTCTCTTGGTTGTTACGCCCAAGGCAGAACGCTATTTTCAAAATTCGGCAATTGAATTTTACAAGAAGGCAGCAAAAGAAGAGGCCTATATAGTGCCTATTGGAATGAAATCGTACGGATATCTTTTCTACAGCGAAAAACCTGGGCCTACGCCTGTTCCCGAAGACTATAATGAAGAACAATGGTTGTTAACTGGACCAATTGATAAAAATGCCTACTTCGTTAGCAGAAACAAACGAATCGAGGAGCTTTTATCAAAATATCCAGAATTGGAACTGGTAGAAGAGAAAGGAGGATACGCCTTGTATCTTAGACGGGCAAAACCTTAGTTAGCTTTTGTAGAGCTTGCTTTTCATTAAGCCCATTTTACATAAACGGTGAATTAGTGAAACGCGCAGTACGCCTAATCCATAAACCGAGCTATCTTTTAAATTAATCGATGAGGCATCGTCGAAGTATTTTGTGGGGCAAGTAACCTCGGCAATTTCATACCCCTCGTAAAAAATCTGAGAAAGCATTTGATTGTCAAAAACGAAGTTATCTGAATTTACATTGTAGTTGATATTCTGAAGTACTTCTTTTGAAAACGCCCGGTACCCCGTATGATATTCGCTCAATTTCTCGTTCAAAAGGATATTCTGAGTTAGGGTGAGAATTCTGTTTGCGACGTATTTATACCAAGGCATTCCACCTTTCAAAGCGCCTTTACCTAAAATGCGCGACCCTAAAACCACGTGGTAAAGTCCATTGGCAATAAGGTAGGACATAGAGGCTACGAGCTTGGGTGTATATTGGTAATCGGGGTGTACCATGACTACAATGTCGGCATCTAGCTCTAGCGCTGTATTGTAGCATGTTTTTTGGTTTCCGCCATACCCTTTGTTATTTTCGTGGCGAATAACGTGTTTGATTCCCAGCTTTTTTCCAACCTCCATTGTGTTGTCTGGACTATGATCGTCAACGAGAATTACGTCGTCGACAATATCCATTGGTAGTTCGTTGTAGGTTTGTTCTAATGTTTTTGCCGCGTTGTAAGCGGGTAATACCACGACGAGTTTCTTACCGTTAATCATAGAAGGCTTTATTAATTCAAGAGGGGCAAAAGTAATAAAATCCACCCGCTAGGGTGAACTAGATAAGAGTTTAGCAGATATTTTCTAGTTTAGGAAGCTTATTGAAGCAGTGAGTACATGAAGAAAAAACTACGAATTGGCTACATTTTGGCCATTATGCTATTTACAGCGCAATCAATTTACGCTCAGAATATAACGGGAACGGTTAAAGACTCGGAAACCGGTGAGCCTATATTTGGGGCTGGAATCGTTATTAAAGGAACCCAAATTGGCGCTTCTACTGATTTCGACGGTAAATTCACTGTCAACCCGGGTCCGACCGCGTATCCGTTTACACTACAAATTAGCTACATCGGTTACGAGCAAATTGAACTGCTCGTTAATTCGAGTTCAGACCCGCTGAAGGTTAAATTAAAACCATCGAGTTTTAATCTGAATGATGTAACAGTAGTAGAGTCGCGGATTACCAAAAAACAGAAAGAGGCTGCCTTAACCGTTGAAACGCTTGACGTAATCGCTATTAAAGAAGCCGCATCCGGATCGTTCTACGAAAGCTTAGGTAATCTGAAAGGAGTTGATATGACTTCGGCCAGTATGGGCTTTAAGATTATTAACACACGTGGATTTAATTCTACATCTCCGGTTCGTTCCCTTCAAATTATTGATGGAGTAGACAACCAGGCTCCTGGACTCAACTTTAGTTTGGGAAACTTCTTGGGAGCTAGTGATTTAGATGTGGCTCGAGTAAACATTGTAGCTGGAGCGAGCTCCGCTTTTTTCGGCCCTGGGGCATTTAATGGCGTAATTCAAATGGAGACAAAAGATCCGTTTCGCTACCAAGGGTTGAGTGCTTCGCTAAAAGTAGGTGAGCGTTCGCTAACGGAAGTAGCCGTTCGTTACGCCCACGTTTTTCAGGATAAACAGGGAACAGATCGGTTCGCAATCAAACTGAACTTGTTTTATCTAACGGCCTACGATTGGGAGGCGACGAATGATCAGCCCGTAGATGGTACCGATGCGCCATTTGGCAATCCGGGCGGATGGGATCGAATCAATACCTACGGTGACGAAGACTTAGCGAGTCGGTCGAACGATTATACCGATGCATTGAATTTGCGCGATGTTCCAGGATTAGGGATTTTGCACCGAACGGGATATTCAGAACCCCAATTGGTTGATTACGATACGCGAAATGGAAAATTTGCGGCGAGCTTTCACTATAAAATCAAACCCGATGTAGAGTTGATGTACGCCTTGAACTACGGAACGGGAACCACCGTATATCAAGGAGATAACCGCTATAGTTTAAAGAACATCCAGTTTATTCAGAACCGTATCGAGCTCAAGAAAGAGGGGAAATGGTTTATTCGCGCTTATTCTACGCATGAAGATGCTGGTGACACGTATGACGCTGTTTTTACCGCTTTTCAAATGCAGAACGTAGCAAAAGACAACGACGATTGGTTAATTGATTACAAAGCCTATTGGCGATCGGTTTATAGTAGTCAAGTACGAGCACTTACTGGGGTAGATTCACAAGGGAATACAGTATCCATAAATGAAGTGTTGAATACGTTCCCTATTGATATGGATTTGTACAACAGTATCCTTGCTCAGAATGAAGAGACTATTCAAGGATTCCACGATGAAACCAGAGTATATACGGACACGACGCCAAGGCCCGATGGAGTTCCTTTCTTTGAACCGGGTACTGCGCGGTACGATTCACTTTTTGAATACGTAACGACGAGAAGTTTTGCCGAAGGTGGTTCTCGTTTTTTCGATAAGAGCGCGCTTTATCATGTTCATGGAGAATACCGTTTTGAAACATCATTTGCCGATGTGGTCGTTGGGGGGAATTTCAGACAATATCTACCAAATAGTCAAGGAACTATATTTTACGATACGGCAGGAATTGTCATTCGAAACTCCGAGTATGGAGGTTATTTAGGATTGGAACGAAGATTTTTGGACGACCGGTTAAAAGTGAATCTTACAGGTCGAGTAGATAAGAATCAAAACTTTGATTATTTATTTTCCCCGGCAGTTTCAGCCGTTTTTTCTCCGGATGAAAAAAACACGATCCGTTTGACATTCAGTTCGGCAATTCGGAATCCAACACTCCAAGATCAGTATCTGTATTACAATGTGGGTAGAGCGATCCTCATAGGAAATTTAAATGGGTACGACTCATTAATCACTGTGAACTCGTTTATAGATTACGTGAACTCCTACGATCGCGATGTATTGGAATACTTTAATGTTGATCCGATTGCCCCGGAGCGTGTTCAAACGGCTGAAGTAGGCTATAGAGCTACCTTGGGAAAGAAGATGTACGTCGACATGACGTATTACTTCAGCGCCTACGACAATTTTATTGGGTTTAATGTGGGTGTCGACGCTTCCATCCCCAATGTAGATGGGTTGCCTCCTGCGAGCTTCCAAACGTACAGAATCGCAGCCAACAGTAAAGATCGAGTATTTACACAAGGGTTTTCCATCGGGAGCAACTATTACTTGAACGATCACTACATATTAAACGGAAACTACTCTTGGAACCGGTTGGACCTTCAAAACAGCGATGACCCTATTATTCCGGCCTACAATACCCCTGAGCACAAATTTAATTTAGGAATAACGGGTAGAGACCTATCTATTTTCAATATTCAAAACCTCGGTTGGAGTGTGAACTATAAGTGGGTAGAGTCGTTCCTCTTTGAAGGATCACCACAGTTTACAGGTGTTGTACCGAGTTATTCGTTAGTAGATGCTCAAGCAAACTACTCTATACCCGAATGGAATTTACTCTTGAAAGTTGGAGCCTCAAACCTTTTGAATAATCAAGTATTCCAGGTTTATGGTGGTCCTGTTGTTGGGCGAATGGTTTATGCTCAGTTAATTTTTGACCTCGAAAAGAAATAAAAGTCTATTTTTACGAATCAGCAACCTTACATTTTAAATATGATGAAAAAACTACATTTACTTTCACTAGCAGCGGTGCTTGTTAGTTCTATGGCCATTAGCCAAAACCTTCGTTACTATGATCCGGTGTTTGCGGGTCAAATTGATGTCACTTCAGATGTCACTTATGGCACGAATGTCGATTGGGTATTCTCTCAAGGAATTACTGATCCTGCGAATGCAGCGCAAGTGCAAGCAGATTTAATTGCCATTCAAACGGCAATTGCAACGGGTCAACCTATACCTACTACCTATTATAACCCGGCCGATCCATCATCCGTAGTTAAGGTTACCGACCTTAAAATGGACGTATATCAGCCAGACCAAATGGTGGATACAGAAGGTGCCCGTCCGGTAATCCTTTTGCTTCATACGGGTAACTTCTTACCTCCAATCATCAATGGATCTCCTACTGGGTCAAAAGCAGATAGTTCTATTGTGAATTTGGCGAAGCGATTTGCAGAAAGAGGCTACGTAGCTATTACTATGAATTATCGCGGTGGATGGTTACCAACCAGCTCAAACGCAGAAGAGCGCCGTTCTACTTTGTTAAACGCAGTATACCGTGCCATTCACGATGCGAAACAGTGTGTGCGTACGTTAAAAGCAGATGCAAACACAACAAACACGTATAAAATCAACCCGAACAAAATCGCTTTATTCGGAGAAGGTTCAGGTGGTTATGTTTCTTTGGCCTACTTAAGTATGGACAAATACTCAGAGCTTACGCTTCCGAAATTTGTTTATGCTACAGGTCCGAACGCAGGTCAGTCGTACATTGACACGAACACCGTTGGTGGACTTGACGGATTAGGCGGTGTATTGAACTTGTACCAAGACAATGGGGCAAATTCAGACGTTGCTATGCAAGTAAATACAGGCGGTGCCTTAGCAGATACTTCGTGGCTTGAAGCTGGAGACGGAGCAATGGTTTCTTTCCACGCGGTTCGTGACGGATACGCTCCATTTGAAAATGGAATTGTAATTGTTCCAACTACGAATGAAGATGTTGTTGAAGTTCAAGGACCGAACTTGTTCATTAGAAAAGCGAACAGCCTTGGTAACAACGATGCATTTAAAGATGAGATGTTCTTTGATGACCCGTACACAGAGCGTGCGCGTTCTATCTATGGAAACACGTATAGCTATTTCTTGCCAGCACCGAATAACAATATTACTGTAAAGAACTTCCTCGATGGATGCTTCCCAGTGGTTCTTCCGCTCGCTGCAGCGCAGCTTTTAAACGGTGGTGCCCCATGGCAATGGTGGGATCTAAACACTTTAACAGCTGTTGTTGCAGGTGTTAATGGTCAATTGGGAACGAACTACGATGCGAATACAATTCACCAGAATTCATTGGCTAGTAACCCTAATATGAGTCCTGCACTAGGAAATGCTTGGTTAGACACCATTCAGGGTTATGCATTACCTCGTGTAATGTTAGCTATGAACTTGCCGGGCGCTCAGGTATTTAGCGTACCAGAAGAATCTGCTGCTAGTTCAATTGGTATCTACCCGAATCCGGTAGTTGACCGTTTGACAATTGATTTAAACGAAGTATCTACTTCTGTTAAAAGTGTAGAGCTTGTAAATGCTTTAGGTCAAGTAGTACGCAGCGAAAGCGTAAGTGGATTGACACTCGAATGGACCCTACCAGGGCTCGAGTCTGGAATATACTTCCTCAACTTTGATTTTGAAAACGGCGATCGAGCCACTCGAAAAGTCATCGTTCAATAATTTTAAAACCCCGCTTCGGCGGGGTTTTTTACTTTTACGCCCATGAAGAAGGCCCTTTTTTTAGATCGTGACGGAATTATAAATCACGACCCAGGAGACTACACCCGGTCCTGGGCCGATTTCCATTTTTTACCTGGTATCGAGCGCTTTCTAAAGAAAAAGCAAGAGGAAGGCTATTTGCTTATTCTTATAACCAACCAAGGCGGCGTAGCGAAGGGATTGTATTCTCTAGAAACAGTTGAGGAGATCCATTTAAAAATGAAAGAGCATTTTAAAACATTTGGGATTGAAATTGAAGAGATATACTATAGCCCGTATCACGATGATTATTCAAAATCCTTATCTCGAAAGCCTGGGTCTATATTGATTGAAAAGGCACTTGCCCGTTTTAACTTGGAACCTTCAGCGTGTTTTATGATCGGCGATAAGGATCGAGACGTCGCCTGTGCCGAAAATGCCGGTGTACGAGGATATAAGGTGCCGGTGAACGCTGATTTAAATAAAGTATTTGAGCATGATTAATTACAATGGAACGCTTGTTCCGGACGGACAAGTGGCATTGGGCACTACGAATCGATCGTTTCGATTTGCGGATGGCGTTTTCGAAACGATGCGTTATACCAATGGGAAAATAGCTTTTTTTGAAGATCATTATTTCCGGCTAATGGCTGACATGCGCATCCTTCGGATGGAAATTCCATTAAATTGGTCACCCGAATACTTGGAGTCGGAAATTATTAAAACACTTGAGGGTAACGCCCTTCAGAACGGGCCGGCGCGTATTCGATTTACCGTTTTCCGTAAAGGGGCAGGAGGCTACACTCCGGAAACGCGATCGGTTGAGTCGCTTGTTGAAGTGAGCCCTCTCATTGATGAAGAATACATCCTGCCGGAGGCAGGAATCAAACTTCAGCTTTTTCAAGACCACCATAAACCGACAGGATTATTGTCGAACCTCAAGTCAAACAACGGACAGGTTTATACTTTGGCCGGCATTTTCGCAGAAGAAAACGGCTTCGATGACTGTGTGCTCATCAACGAACACAAATGCTTGGTAGAAGGAATTCAGAGCAATGTTTGGCTGGTTTACGGAAAAACAATTAAAACCCCTTCCTTATCGGAAGGATGCGTGAAAGGTGTTCTCAGAACTAATTTGCTCAACTATTTACCGAAGTGGGGCTATGAAGTGTCAGAAGAGCGAATCACGCCATTCGAGCTACAACGCGCCGATGAAGTGTGGATGACGAATACCATTCGAGGTATAGAATGGGTAAAGCAGTATCGGAAGAAGGAATACTCGGCAGACGAGGCTAATTCTGTAGTGCGTCGTTTAAATATGCTTTTGACCTAATTGAGCATCGGGTCTTTGGGAGCGTTTGCCCAAATCTTATAATCGTTTCCCAAATTCAGTAAGATTTTTTTCCAGAGGGTTTCAGGAGCATCGACGAGCGGGTCCAGCGTTCCTTGTTCTAATACAACCCAGCTTTTTTCATCTAATTCTTCAATGAGTTGATTCGACCCCCAGCCTGAATAACCCATGAAGAAGCGAATACTATTTAATTCCACTTCACCATTTCGAATCATCATTTTGAGCATTTCAAAATCTCCGCCCCAGAAAACACCATTAGCGACCGCTATGCTCCCGGGTAAGTGATCACCCAAGGAATGGATGTAAAAAATGCGATCGTTTTGAACCGGGCCTCCGAAGAAAATGGGGAAGTTCCCCATGGGTAAATCGGGTACGAGTTCATGAAGTTTTAATTCCATCGGTTTATTCAAAACGAAACCCACCGAGCCATCGTCGTTGTGCTCGGTAAGCATCACAACGGTTCTGTTGAAGCTTTGATCGAGCAAGGTGGGCTCAGCAACTAAAAAGCGGCCTTGGCGCGCTTCGTTTATCGGTTTTAATTCTTTCATGAAAGACGAATGTATGGGCTGGCAAGCAAGAATCCAAAACGGACCGAGTATATTTGTTAACAGAAATAGAATTCCAAAATAAAGGAACCATGGGAATGTTAGCGGACATGCGAGAAGAATACACCCGAGGAACTCTACACAAAAGTGATTTGAGCGAATCGCCTTTTAAACAATTCGATTTGTGGTTTAATCAGATCAAGGAAATGGGCGTGCCAGACGCCAATGCGTTTACTTTGAGCACGGTGAAATCGAATGGTGCTCCGGCTTCACGAGTTGTTTTATTAAAAGGTGTAGAAGAGGGGGAGTTTGTTTTCTTTACCAACTACTCCAGCGAAAAAGGTATTGATATACAAGGTAATCCCAATGTTGCGATGAATTTCTTTTGGCGCGATTTAGAACGTCAAGTGCGTATTGAAGGGCTTGCAACCAAACTTTCACCCGAGGCATCGGATACCTATTTTAATAGTCGTCCGTATACGAGTCAGCTTGGGGCCTTGGCCTCACCGCAAAGTGAAATCATTGAAAGTCGTGAATGGCTCGAGGAAAAGTGGAGTCAGTTGCAGAACGATTTTCCTGAGGAAGAACTGATTGAGCGACCCGATCATTGGGGCGGATACGCGATTCGGCCCGTGCGTTTTGAGTTTTGGCAGGGAAGAGCAAGCCGATTGCACGATCGGTTCCGTTACTCTCTATCAAATGATTCGTGGAAAATTGATCGCTTAGCCCCGTAACCTTATTAGATTATGGAACATTCTATATAAAATTGAAAGGGCCCTGAAGCACCTTTAGTTGTTTATTCCCACAACAAGCCAAATTGTCAAAAAAAAAACCCCGCATGTGCGGGGTTTACTTTTTTGCAAACAAATTTCTTAGTTCACTTTGCTGTTTAAGTCAGCACCAGCTTTAAACTTCACTACATTTTTTGCAGGAATTTTGATGGTTGCACCCGTTTGTGGGTTACGACCTTCGCGTGCACTGCGCATAGATACTGAGAAAGATCCGAATCCTACTAGAGAAATACGTCCACCTTTTTTCAAAGATCCAGATACGTTTTCTACGAAAGAGTCCAATGCTTTTTTAGCAGCGGCTTTTGAGATTCCAGCGTCTTCCGCCATTGCGTCAATCAAGTCAGCTTTGTTCATAACAAATCAAAATTAAGGTTAAAAAAATTATTGTTTTGGTTTCAATGCCAGACAAAGTTAGACTTGTAGCGGGTTTACGCAAGGTTTGCCCATATTTTCATCTCGATTTGTTGATAATTGGGCTAAATTGTTAATAAACCCGAGCGAATCCCGCTACTGGTGCGGGTTTCAGGTGAATTTTAAGCTTGATTTGCCCCCGAGTCCATTTATAAAATCAGCAGTTCTCATTCTTTTTTTGCCCGCCGGTTGTAACTCGAGAATCTCAAGGCGACCGTTTCCGGTCCCTACAAAGAGCTTTTTGCCGTCAATACGCGCAATTCCTGCCTCCGCCTTTCCCGAGGCTTCAATGGTCCGGTATAATTTGACTTTTTTCTTTTCTCCATCCGATTCGATTAGCTCTGTCCATGCACCGGGAAATGGAGAGAGACCGCGAATAAGATTATGCACGTCAACTGAATCTTTATTCCAATCGATATGCCCAGTTTCAGGAGTAAGTTTCGGAGCGGGCCTTAAATCGCCTTTATCTTTCTGAGAAATGGGCTGTATGGAATTGGAAGCAATACCGTCTAAAGTTTGAACGGCTATTTTCGCTCCCATATGCATCAGGCGTTCATATAAATCCTCGAGAAGTTCATTCGGCTCTATTTCGGTTTCTGCTTGCAGCAGGATGTTTCCCGTATCGATTTCTTCATCTATATAGAAGGTAGTAACACCCGTTTTTGAATCTCCGTTTATCAAAGCCCAATTGATCGGAGCTGCACCGCGGTATTCGGGCAAAAGACTAGCATGCACATTGAAGGTTCCTAGGGTAGGTATGCTCCAAACGCTTTTTGGCAGCATACGGAAAGCAACAACGACAATAACATCGGGCCGCCAGGCCTTTAATTGACTTAGAAAAGCTTCGTCGCGTAATTTCTCGGGTTGCAAGAGTGGATAGCTGTTTACCTCGGCAAAGTTCTTTACGGCAGAAGCTCTCAACTTTCGTCCACGGCCTGCCGGTTTATCGGGCACAGTAACGATCCCAACAATGTTGTGGCGACTATTATGAATAGCTTCTAGGGTTCCGACGGCAAAATCCGGCGTACCCATAAATACAATGTCCAAAACTTCTTTTTTAGTGCTCATTCGACTATTCTCTCATCCATCTTTATTCTACACTTCCGTGATTGCCATGTGTATTTCAGGACCGATCCATTTTAATACTCCTTGTTCCACGGCATCAGCAAGTTCCGCTTTCATGATGTTTGCTCGTCCGGGAAACTGAGCCATTAAATCGTTCCATTCGCGAGGTTGTTCCTTGAGATAGTCAAAAAATGGTTTACTATTCCAGTTCGCTCGCTGCAAACAAAGGTCGCATTTTCCGCAGTCGGCAACATCCTTTTCACCAAAATAGGTCAACAAGGATTGATTCCTGCATCCGTCTTTCTTTTGAAGATAAGCGAGCATCGATTCGATCCGTTCTGTTTTTCGCTTCCTTAAATCATCGAGAGCCTTTTTGTTCCAAGGTAGGTGTTTTGTCGGCTGTCGCGCTAAAATCATCCATATACGATCCCCAGTGGGTCGTGGCCGATACAGCCACCAGTTTTCTTGAGTTCCTGTTTCCAATTCCTTTCTTATGCGAGCTGGCGTGGTTTTTAATCGCGCCGCTAGGCGGTTCTCATCAATGTGAGCACCCTCTTCGGTAATTCCCGGGTACGAACGAAGCAGCAATTGAATAAGGACGTCGCGCAATTCGCTCTGGAGTCTGGTTTCGTATAATTGACGCGCATCAGCTGTAATCTGAAGAAAAGAGCGCTCTTTGTAGCCATCGCTTACATGCCAAAAACCATCTTTTTCGAGTAAATCGAGGGTTTGGTAAACACCGTAGAGGTCGAAATCGTAGTGCTTTGCAAACACCTTAATGTCGAGGTCAAAGGCTTGTTCCGCACCCGACCCGATGCCCAAGTGCAGAAAATTCATCAAGGCATCGTAGTGTCGGTGAACGTCTTCGGCACTCACCATTCGATCGAGGTAGCGCTCTTTTAGTTCGCGGCCGTCGCGCTCTTCGTATAGGACGTACGATACGGCTTCCTGGCCATCACGTCCGGCACGGCCCGCTTCTTGAAAATACGACTCAACACAATCTGCCGGCTCCCAGTGTAACACCCAGCGAACATCGGGTTTGTCAATGCCCATTCCAAAGGCATTGGTAGCTACAATTACACGCAAATCATTTTTCGTCCATTGGTTTTGTCGTTCTTCTTTATCGCGAGCATCTAATCCGGCATGATAATAAGACGCGGCAATTCCACGTCTTCGCAGAAAATCGGCGATCTCTTGCGTTTTTCTTCTATTTCGAACGTAGATAACACCAGAACCCGGATGATGATTGAGCAAGGCTAAAACAGCGCCGAATTTATCCCCGGTTGGCCATACCCGATAGGCCAAGTTCTCGCGTCCGAAGCTCTTTCTGATTACATTTTTTTTAGAAAAAGAAAGTTGCTCTTGAATGTCTTCAACCACTTCGGGGGTTGCAGATGCTGTTAGTGCAAGCACGGGAACTTTGGGAAGCCATTGACGCACTTCAACCAGAAGGCGATAGGCTGGTCGAAAGTCGTACCCCCATTCACTGATGCAATGCGCTTCGTCTACAGCAATTAAACGTATCGGCATTTGAGGAAGTCGAGCTCGTACAATTTCACTTCGCAAGCGTTCCGGCGATAGATAGAGAAAGGATATCGCACCGGCCATGCAATTTTCCAAGGCGAGATCTACTTGTTTGAAATCGAGCTCAGAAGTGAGCGCTATAGCGGATATTCCTTTCT
>CBFHRK010000037.1:0-19847 GCA_965658225.1 Flavobacteriales bacterium
GCGATTGCCGGTATCGTTTACAAATGGATGTCTCCTGAAGAAGAATCGTAAACAATATGAAAGCAGTTACTCAAAGCGCTTACGGTGGCATTGAAGTACTGAGTATTACGGACCTCCCGATTCCCGAACCGAAGGGTCGGGAGGTTCTTATTAAAGTAAAAGCGACTACCGTAAACAGAACCGATGAAGGAATACTAAAAGGATCGCCAAAAATAAGTCGCCTTTTTACGGGTATTGGAAAGCAAAAAAAATCAATAAGTGGGACCGATTTCGCCGGAATCATCGAAAAAGTCGGTAACGAGGTTAAAGACTTTAAAATAGGGGATCGCGTTTGGGGTTTTGATGATATGGGCCTCGAATCACATGCCGAATACCTCGTTCGAAAAGAAAATCGCCCAATGGTAAAAATCCCCGAAGGGGTTTCTTTCGAAGATGCCGCAGCGAGCGCGGAAGGTGCTCATTATGCCCTTAACATGATTCTGAAAAGCGGCCTCACGGCCGGATCGAAATCCGTGCTAATCAATGGCGCAACTGGAGCCATTGGAACGGCAGTACTTCAATTTGCCCATAACCTTGGAGCCCACACAACCGCAATTGTCAATTCAAAAAACACTGAATTGGCCAAAAGTTTGGGAGCAAATGAAATCATTGATTACCAAACCGAATCGTTTGATCAAACAGAAAAGAAGTTCGATTTTATTATCGATGCGGTCGGAAAAAGTTCATTCGAACAATGCCAACCCCTCTTGAAAGAAAAAGGAGTGTATACGTCCTCAGAATTAGGTGAGAAGAATAGAAACCTGTGGCTTTCCCTGAGCACCATGTTTTCAAACAAGAAAAAAGTAGTTTTTCCCTTTCCATCAGATATATCGAGAACTTTGAATCATATGAACGGACTCTTGGCTCAAGGCGAATTTCATCCGGTGATAGAAAAACGCTATCCCATATCAGAAGCTATCTCCGCCTTTGATTACATGATGTCAGGGAATAAAACGGGTAATCTGATTTTAAACTTCAACTGAGAAGAACGTTATTAAAAATCCATAAATGGTTTATGCCCAGTGCGAATTTCAATACCAAGCATTTTTGAAAAAGTAACAAATTTGGTCTTGAATCAATAAAAAAGCCCCTTATGGAATCCACCGTTTTAACTTCTTTTTTTTTACCCCTTGCACTAGCTATTATAATGCTTGGTATGGGGATGTCACTGACCATCAATGATTTTAAGCGAATTATAGTCTTTCCTAAGGCTGTTACCATTGGCCTAATCAATCAGATTATTCTATTACCACTTATGGCGTACGGGCTTATTCTTCTCTTTGGATTAAAAGCGGAAATGGCGGTCGGAATAATGATTTTAGCCGCTTGCCCAGGGGGAGCCACTTCCAATTTACTCGCTCATTTGGCAAAAGGTGACATTGCCCTGTCCATTACGCTAACCGCCATTTCCTCTGTAGTCACAGTTCTATCCATTCCCTTTATCATAAATTTCGCCCTTGAACATTTTATGCAGAATGGCAGTGAACTAAAACTGGACGTTCTTCAAACCATTGTTAGTGTTTTAATTATCACTATTATACCGGTGGGTATCGGTATGTTTTTTCGGAGTCGAGATGCAGCATTCTGCGATCGTTTGAAAAAACCCGTGAAAATTATGTCCGCAATTTTCTTGATTCTCATTATTGCCGCGGCCATCCTTAAAGAACGCAATAACATTATTGAATACTTCCTATTAGCTGGCCCGGTTGCCCTTTCTTTAAATATAGGCTCGCTTGCTCTTGGTTTTTTCAGTTCGAGGATAGCCCGACTAAGCCCTCGTCAAAGTGGCACCATTTCCATTGAAACAGGTATTCAAAACGGAACCTTGGGAATCGCAATTGCGGCTACCCTTATTGGAAATTCTCAAATGACGATTCCTCCGGCTATTTATAGCCTGATTATGTTTGCAACCGGAGCTGTTGTGATTTATATCGGAAATCAGACCATTAAAGATTAACCTTACTTCCAAAAAAGGAATCGAGACTAAACAAATAAGGGCTATGAACGATCAATTCGGATCGATCGAGACGGAACGTTTAATAATTCAAACAACAACGGTTGAAGATGAAGAATTCATTTACGAATTGCTGAATACTAAAAAATGGATTCAATACATCGGAGATCGTAAAATCGAAACCGTTGAAGACGCGCGTGCATACATCGAAAACCGGATGTTGACCGCCCTGGCAGAATACGGATTTTCAAACAATACTATTTCCCTTAAATCAAATAAAAAGAAAATCGGTGTATGCGGACTGTACAAAAAACAAGGTCTTGATCATTTTGATATAGGATTCGCTCTTTTACCCGCTTATGAAGGCTTAGGATATGCTTTTGAAGCCTGCCAAGCACTTATAGAGTACAGTCGAACAAAATTCGAAATTGATCGCATTCAAGCCATTACCCTTGAAGACAATGAAGCGTCTCAAAAGCTACTAGGTCGTTTAGGTTTTGTGCGAAAGGGAAGAGTTTTTCTTGAGGAAGAAGGTGAGGAATTACTCCTCTTTTTTAAAGAGCAGAACTAGTTTTTTTTTATCGAAATGGCTCCGACAAAGCTATTTTACTGTCGGCCAACTTACTATTGAGTAAGGGGCTTGATCTTATATTTGGAGCAAATCAAAACCAAATGAAAAAGCACATTCCACTCGTTTTAAGAATAGTCATCGCTCTTATTTTAATTCAAACACTCTACTTTAAATTTACCGCCCACCCGGATAGCGTTTATATATTTTCTTCGGTCGGACTCGAACCAATAGGGAGAATAGGAATTGGAATTCTCGAGTTAATTGCGGCTATCTTAATTCTTACCCCTGTTACAATTTGGGTTGGTGCCCTTCTGACCATAGGTTTAATGAGCGGTGCCGTAATCATGCATTTAACTCAAATAGGTATTGAAGTAAATAATGACGGAGGAAACCTTTTCGGCATGGCCGTTTTAGTTCTTCTCCTGAGTATTATAACGCTTTGGACCAATCGATTCAAACTACCATTTATAAAATCAAAGGCAGCATTTGATCAAGTTTAATAGTGGTCGTAAAAATGCCCATCATCCCATCGCTTATCACTTTCTATTCCGTCTTTTAAAACGCGAAAAACCATCCAGAAGACCGGGATAGGGCTCAAAAAGAAAAGCAGAGAAGTAAGCCAAACAATGTTCAGAAAAGGACTCAAACCATAAAGGGCCAAATACAAAGTCGCTAAATAAATGGGGGCTTTAATCTTTTCCATAGTAGTTTTAAAAACAACCGCTACTTTGTTTAGTTCAACAAAAAAAGCCGCTCTATGAGAATAGAACGGCTTTTGGATATATCGTGACACCTAGAATTAGGCGATTTCGATGTGCTTTGGAGCCGGCACCTTCGCTTCTTCTTTTTTGGGTACCGTTATATTCAGTACACCATTCTCATACTTGGCCCCAATTTCGTGAACATTTGCAGAATCAGGTAAGGTAAATCTGCGTTCGAAACTCGTGAAGTTGAACTCCTTTCTCGTGAACTTCAACGTTTCTTCTGTATGTGACTCAACCTCTGCTGAAATGATTAATTGATCGTTATTCAATTCAATTTTAAAGTCTTCTTTTTTCATTCCAGGTACAGCAAAGGCCAGTAAAAAGGCTTCATTGCTTTCCTGAATATTCACCGCAGGAACAGTTTTCGACGTGGCCGGATTCCAATCGTTGTGAAATAAATCGCGCATAAAGCGATCGTCGAAAATTGAGGGGAATTGAGTGCGTCTGTTGTGCTTAATTAAAGTCATGATATTCGTTTTTTAGTTCTTCAAATTTTTATAGTGATTCATTCACTACGCACATCTCCTTTCAATAGCTGTGCCACCACAAAAACTTTCTAAAAATGACGTCAATTTACGCAAACAACTGCCTAATCGGCAGGATAATTGCTTTTTTCACGACAATATGTCGCATTAGAGTCCTTTCAAAAGCACGATCAGTCCCCAAAGGACTAATCCGCCCGAGAGGGCGCGCTGAAATTTGAACAAGGTTCGAGGACGCATAAGCTGCTTCAGTCGGACAGCTCCAAAGATTTTAAATGCATCACAAACTGCAAAAGCCAAAAAGGTAGCTCCGAAATGGGGAACCATTGTCGCTAATTCAAAATCGTACTTACTCCCAACCATTAAGACCACAGTAATCCAAAACAAAAGGACACCCGGATTAATGATATTTAAAAGAAATCCTTTCGAGAATAAGCCAATCGCGTTACGAGTAGTAGGCACCTTTTCAATAGGATGCCTTTCATAATGGAATGGACGAACGAAAAGATATAGTCCGTATCCAATAATTGCGGCACCTCCAACAAAGAAGAACCATGGATTCTCCGTAACCATTCGCTCGAGCTGCTTCGAACCTAAATATGCGAGCACCAAACAAAGTATATCACTACTTAAAACGCCAATGTCAAAGACTAAGGCGGCAATTTTACCTTTTGAAATACTCGTATCTAGTAAAACGAAAAAGACAGGGCCTATTAAAAAGGCAAGCAAGATTCCCAAAACAAAACCCTGTGTAACTAACGGAGCCATTATTCAGTAATGATCACTTCATGAGGCAATCCGGTTAAGGATGGCCAAAACCCGAATTTTTGCAAGCTTACACGCATTTTATAAGATCCGGGTTGAGGCCATTGATCGAGCCTAACCTGAATGGCGTATTCTTCTCCAATCTGCCATTCATGTTTATCTATAAAATGCACGAAGAATGTGTCGACCACCTCCCGCTCGAGTACGTAAGAAACACCAATTCCATAGGCATGACCTCGTGGGGTTTCCACAACATAATCAGCAGTATTCCTGATTACTAAATCGAGTGTTTGTGTTTCTGATTGAGACAGAGAAGGTGGTAAATCAGGCCGTTCTACTTCTAGCGCACGTAAAGAATAAAACGAAGTATCGATGACGTATTTAGTAGGACTGGTGTAATCGTGATCAATAAGGTGTTTCGTGCCCGGAACTTTGGCTACCCAGGCAACCTTTTTTCCGGTAAACGCCGTGTCGATACTCCATAAATCGTACTGAGTAAGGCGATACTTAATATCGCTTTCGGCATGTGCTGGAATTCCTTCATAATACCAGTAGATACTTGGGTATTTGTAGCCATCATAAAATACCACTGGCAAGTCGTCGGTGCCCTTTTTAATATCGTTTGCCCATTCTGCATTATGGTGGAATTCTTTCAAATTCCCCTTTTCTGAAAGTGGAGAAATAGGAACGGCCACAAGAAACCTAATTGCGAAAGATAAAATCAATGAAACGGAGAGCAACGGAACAGCTACTTTTCGAAGTCGTTCACTCGATTGTTCCTTATAAAAAGAGTATGCCAAGTACAACGCCGGAAGCAACATGGGAGCTGTCCAATTGCCTTCTACCGTTCCTTTGAACGACATTAAAAAGAAAAAACCGAAGAACCCCCAAAACTGAAGAAGCATTACCCGGCGAAAACGTTTTTCAGGAGTGGCAAACCGGTCGGAGAAACCATCTAGATAGCGCGCAGCGGCGCGAAGTATAAACCAAAAACTGAGCGGTCCTAAAATGATTAACTGAACGGCTAAATACCCTGTGGTAAAATCGAGCCGATAGGCTATATCTGATCGCTCGAATAAATGATATTGAATCGATGGGTAATCGTTCGATACCTGCCACACAATATGCGGTAAATAAAGCAGCACTGAAGCTATCAAAACAAAGTAGAACCGCCGATCGGCCAGTAATTTTGGTAAAGCCAAAATGGTGAAAAACAACACCAAAACGGCGTGATACTTCGAGTAAATCATTCCTACAACAGCTACCAGTAGCCATAGTGCTTTTACGTTGTTCGCCTCTTTAAGATAAGCTTTCAAAACGAAGAAAAAGAGCGTACAAAAGAAAAGTAAAGGTGTATCGGGAACGGTTACAAAACCGAAAATGTGGAACAACGGAAAACTGAGAAAAAGAAGCGCAAAAGCTTTAAGATCAAATTGTTTTCCGGGCATGAGCCTTATCATAAGCCCAAGTGCAACAGTAGACAATAGAACAGAAACGAGCCGCAGCGTAATCGGATGATGACCGAAGAACTCACCGAGCCAAATAGCCACCATTACTCCAGGTGGATGATCGAGATAACCCCAATCGGGAAATTGAGTATATACCCAATAATACGTTTCGTCGTTCATGAGTCCGGTCGTCGCCGACTGAACTAGGTTGAGTACCAACCAGCCGAACAAAAACCAATAAACACTTTTGGGCAAAGACCGCATTCGAAGAAATTTAGAACAAGGTAATCAAGATTTAAAAATCTACCCGAACTGCCGCTACCAAATTCCGGCCGGCAGCAGCAATACCTGAAGAATAGGTTCGATATCGAGTGTCAAAAATATTCTCAACACCCGCATTTATTTGCACTCTTGGGTGGACTTGATAAAGCGCTTTGAAGTTAAGCGTGTACCAACTCGGGCTGTACAGATTTCCATTTTGATCGGTCAAGTAAATCGATGGCTTATCGCGTTCACTCGGCGCAAGTCGTTCGAAGGGCATAATCCCGTTAAATTGGGCATTCAAATCGCCCTTAAACCTCTTCGCTTGGTACACGATGTGAAACGACCCAAAAGCAGGAGCCACATGGCGAAGCGCCTCGCCGGCTTTGGTTTGGCCTCGGGTAAAATTATAATGCCCTTCTAAAGACCAATTCTGATTTAAATCGCCCAATACACTCAGCTGGAATCCATAAACCGTAGCTGATTCTGCATTTTGTAGTGCTTGAACTTCACTCCATTCGCCGTCGTAGAACAAGCTGTCGGCACCATTAAATTCGAACGGCCCTCGAACCATAGCATCATCGAGAAATGTGAAAAATCCGGCCAATTCTATTTTCCATTGATCCGCAATTCTGCGTGTAACGATTCCATCAAAATTATACGCAAATTCCGGAGTCAATTCAGGGTTTGGAACCACAACAATTCCATCACCGGAATCAAACACTTTTCCAATATCGTCTATGTTGGGCGCCCGAAAGCCCGTTGAAACATTCGTGTTGAACTGCCAATTCTCATCGGGCCGATAGGCCAAACCAAAAGATCCGTTCCAAGCATTATTATTTAAATCCACCACTTCAAATGGGAAGTCGTAGAAGGAATCATCAAACTCCGCAAATAAACCCACGTAATTAATTCGAATTCCCGTTAATAAAGTCCATTTTTCATTGGGTACATATTCCAAACTTGCATAAAGTGCACCCGTTTTCCAACTCGACCCGTCCGGATATCTGGGCGCCACCGGATCTACAAGGTGGGTTTCAATATCAACCGCCCGTCCGGAAGAAAGCACGCGATTAAAAACGTACTCTCCTCCATAGAAAAGGGTGTGTTGGTCCGATAATGCTTTTTCAAAATCGGCATTGAGTGAATATGCATTTACCTGCTCAAAGCGTTCACGCAGCCGCTCCGATCCGAATCGACGATCGTGCCTACTTTCGCGAAAATCTTGATAGGCAGCTGTAAACCGCGCCGAAGAGTACAATAAAGTAGATTTTTTCAACCGCGCTTGAAGGTGGTGCATCGTCCATTTCTGAGGACCATAATACCATTCCGCATTGACGAATGAACCGTCATCTCGCTTTTCAATGAGTCGATCGTACCGAGGAACATTACTCGTTTCCGAAAAATGAAACGAATACGTGATATCCCAGTCGTCATTCGGCTCAAATATTAATTTCTGCATGAAATTCCACTGCTCATAGCCACTAAATTTCTGATCTCGAGAATCAGTATTCGTCAAAACAGTATCTACCCCATTGATCCGATCCTGATAAGCATCCCGCAAATACGCTTCAGGGCCTTCCGAACCCATTGTAAGATCGCCAAATGTGCTGTTCGTAAAACTGGTTACAAAACCCCAATGATCATTCTTCAGCCGGATATCGCCATGATACGTTCTCTCGTTGTTTGCCGAAGAATAACGCACAGCTCCATGGCCGTATAAATAAGCTAGTTCATTTGGCGAAGTGCCCGCTTCTAGCGTGTGGAAATCCATAACACCACCGATTGCATCGGATCCATAGATAACGGATCCTGGACCAAAAATCACCTCCGTATTTTGAACTGCAAACGGGTCTATTGAAATAACGTTTTGAACATTCCCCTCGCGGAAAATGGCCGTATTCATTCGAACACCGTCAACAACCAGTAGAACGCGGTTGGTGCTAAACCCTCGAATCATCGGCGATCCACCCCCTTGCTGACTTTTCTGTATGTACACTTCCCCACTCGATGCCAAAAGATCCGCTGCCGTCTGCGGATTCTGCAAACGAACTTCTTTTTGAGCAATTTGAGCAATTTTAAGCGGTATGTCGCGCTTATTTTGCTCCCAGCGATTTGCCGAAAGAACCACCTCATCGAGGCTCACCTTACTCTCTTTTAAATAGACTGTGTAATCGGCATTTTGAAGCTCCTCCATAGAGATCGATTCAAGCTGGTAGCTGGCGTGTTGTACGTTTATGCGCCTAACGGCGCGATACATTCCAAACGCCACTTTACCTTGGAAATCGGTCACTGAGGATACTGTGTCTGAATACACAAACGCATTTTCAATGGGCTCAAGAGTTTGACCGTCGCGAATGTATATATGCGATTGAGCAGCAACCTCATCGGTCACCATCAAAGCTAAAAGCAATAATAGAATTCGCGTCAACGTACGCATAGATATACTTTCCTTCAGTCTTCGCAAGAATCGGGCCGACTTACTCCTTTATTCCTTCGAGGTCAAGCATAAACGCATATTCCATGGCCGTTTCTTTGAACGATTCAAAACGACCCGATGCTCCCCCGTGACCCGCATCCATATTGGTATGCAGTAGAAGCATTTGATCTCCCGTTTTCATATCGCGCAATTTGGCTACCCATTTCGCCGGTTCCCAATACTGAACCTGACTGTCGTGAAGTCCGGTCGTTACCAACAAATTCGGATATTCCTTTGCTTCAACCTGGTCATACGGCGAGTACGACAAAATATAGTCGTAGTACTCCTTGTTATTTGGATTCCCCCATTCGTCATATTCACCCGTAGTTAGGGGAATCGATTCGTCGAGCATGGTGGTTACTACGTCCACAAACGGAACAGCGGCAATTACACCGTTATAGAGTTCCGGCGCCATATTCACAACGGCTCCCATCAATAATCCACCCGCCGAGCCTCCAAGGGCATAAAGATGTTTTTCACTTGTGTAACCGGCCTCAATAAGATGCTTACTACAATCGACGAAATCAGTAAATGTGTTTTTCTTGGTCAAGAGCTTCCCATTCTCATACCATTGCCGCCCTAGATATTGACCGCCACGAATATGGGCAATAGCAAATACAAATCCGCGATCCAATAAACTCAAACGCCCGTAGCTAAAGCCAGGATCAATAGTAGCGCCATACGAACCATAGCCGTAAATCAGCGTTGGGTTTGCGCCGTCTTTTTTCATCCCTTTGCGATACACGATCGACATCGGAATTTGCGTTCCGTCTTCAGCAGTTGCCCAAATTCGCTCCGAAGCGTAATTATTCTTGTCGAAGTCGCCAAGTACTTTAGCTTCCTTCATTACTTTTTTTGTACGATCGGCCATGTGGTAATCGATCACGCTACTCGGAGTGGTCATACTCGAATAATACATGCGCAATTCCTTACTGGCAAAGTCGGGGTTATTCGAAATCCCGGCAGTATATGTTTCATTATCGAATTCAATGTAATGAGGTTCGCCCTCCCACGGGCGGATTTGAATCTGGTTCAATCCTTTCGTTCTTTCCTCCAGTACCAAGTAATCATTGAAAATTTCAATCCCTTCCAAAAGAGTTTCTTCGCGGTGGGCCACCACTTCTTCCCAGGTATCTTTGCTTCCTTCACTGACCGGAGTGCGCATTAAACGGAAGTTTTGCGCATCCATATTCGTTAAAATGTAAAAGTAATCACCGTAATGGGCAATGCTGTATTCTAAATTGCGCTCTCGCGGTTGTAAAATGCGAAATTCACCTTCTGGGTTATTGGCATCTAAAACGCGGTACTCCTGCGACAAGGTTGCTCCCGACCCAATAATGATATAGTCTCTTGATTTCGAATTGTACACGTAGGTTCCAAATGTAGGATCATCTTCATGGAATACCTCAACATCTTCTTCAACACCCAATTGGTGACGGAAGATTTTATAAGCTCTGAGGGTTTCATCTTTCGTTGAATAGAATACCGTTTTGTTATCGTTTGCCCATACGGCTCTACCAGTAGTGTTCTCAATAGGCACCCCTGTTTCTTCGCCCGTTTCCAAGTTTTTAAAATGGATGGTATAGATCCGTCGACTAACGGTGTCTACTCCGTAACTAAGAATTTTATTATCGGGCGACACGCTGAGTCCGCCCGCTTGATAATACTCATGACCTTCGGCCATTTCGTTTACGTTCAGCATAATTTCCTCTTGCGCATCCATACTGCCCTTTTTGCGACAATAAATTGGATATTCTCCACCGTCAACGTATCGCGTATAATACCAATACTCGTTGTAGAAATAAGGAACCGATTCATCTGTTTTCGGAATTCGAGCAACAATTTCATCAAAGATCTTGGTTTGAAACTCGTCGGTATGCCCGAGTTGTTCTTTTGTGTACGCATTTTCCGCTTCTAAGTAGGAAATCACTTCGGGGTTTTCGCGATCGTTTAGCCAGTAGTACGGATCGATACGCGTATCGCCGTGAATAGCTAGTTCTTTATTGATCTTTTTGGCTGTTGGACCTTTCATTCGAGTTGAAGATTCGTTGGAGGGTTGATTTGCGCATCCGGCCGCGAGGCCGAAAGCGGCGCAAAGTAAAAGGAAACGTTTCATATTAAGGTTTGGATTTGGTAGAAAATAGTAGGGCACCAATAAAGGTAAGCGCTCCGTTAATGATAAGCAATTCGAATCCCAATTCAAATCCGAACCAATTTAGTGCATTGTACGAGAGGAAATAGCAAAACAAAGGAGCGAATACGGCGACCATTGGAATTCTACTGTCATTGACCGTCCGAGTCGAAAACAGCCCAAAAGCAAATAAACCGAGCAGAGGCCCATAGGTATATCCGGCAGCCGTAAAGACAGCGGCAATAACACTTTGATCGTTAATTTGCTTAAAAACAACAATTACAAATACTAAGAGCAATGAAAAACCAATATGCACGCTCTTTCTAATTCGAGTTTGCTCATGCTCCGGTTTGGATTTAATCTCTAGGAAATCGACACAGAAACTTGTGGTCAAAGAGGTTAATGCGGAATCAGCGCTGGAGTATGCCGCAGCTATTAAGCCCAAAAGAAAGAAGAGTCCGACCGCAAGCCCCAATCCGCCTTGTGTTGCAAGGGTTGGGTACAATTGGTCGCCATCCACTTCGAAACCTGTTTCTGCCGCGTATTGATAGAGCAAAACACCTAGGGCTAAAAACATTAAGTTCACGAAAACGAGAATGCCACTGAACCAAAACATATTCTTTTGGGCGTCTTTTAAACTTTTACAGCTCAGGTTTTTCTGCATCATATCTTGATCGAGTCCCGTCATTACAATAGCTATAAATGCTCCAGAAAGGAATTGTTTGGCGAAAAAGCGCTTATCGCGCCAATCGTCAAAAAAGAAGACGCGGCTATTCGGATCTGAATCAACCTTGGCCCACAACTGAGAAAAAGATAATTCCCAGTAATTGGCTAGCAAAATCAGGGTTATTATCACTGCCAAGAGCATGAATGCAGTTTGCAGCGTATCGGTCCAGATAATGGTTTTTATTCCGCTCCGAAAAGTATAAATCCAGATTAGGCCGATCGTGACTATAACCGTTAAAACAAAGGGTACCCCGAGAGCATCGAAGAGGGCGATTTGAAGCACCGTTGCGACTAGAAAAAGTCGAAATGCAGCCCCGATAGTGCGAGAAAGTAAGAAGTAAAACGCGCCCGTTTTATAGCTCCAGAATCCGAATCGTTGATTGAGATATCCGTAAATAGAAGTGAGATTCAGTTTATAATACAAAGGAAGAAGAACCAATGCAATGACCGTATAGCCGACTAAGTAGCCCAACACCATTTGCATATAGCTAAATTGACTTGCTTCTACCCAACCCGGAACAGAAATAAAAGTAACTCCGCTCAATGAAGCGCCGATCATACCAAAGGCAACTACGTACCACGGCGATTGCCGGTTCCCGAGAAAAAATGTGTCGTTATCATCCTTTCTTCCTGTGAGACGAGAAATTAAAATAAGTAGCGCGAAGTAGGCGACAAGTATGGAAACAACCAAAAGTGGGGACATGCTCACAAAGAACGCAATTTTCACTATTCCACAATAGGCAATTCAAATAAGTAAAAGAATGGTACGGGAGGAAATAGTAAATTGAATCTGCGTGTAGAAAATTTACGGGCCGACTCCCCGTTATTCTCTACTTTAGCGGAAATGAATTTCAGCTCCAAGCTTATTGAAAATGCGGTTCATGAGATCGCGAAATTACCGGGCATCGGTCAAAAAACGGCTTTGCGATTGGCTTTGCATCTGTTGCGGCGCGATGAAGAGGAGGTTGCTCAATTATCGGAATCGTTGCTGCGCCTGCGGCGCGAAGTCCAATTTTGCCAAAAGTGCCACAACATATCTGATGCACAACATTGCAGTATTTGTGCAAATCCAAATCGCGATGATAGCCTATTGTGCGTTGTTCAAGACACGCGTGACGTAATGGCCATTGAGAATACCTCTCAATATAGAGGCGGGTATCATGTTTTGGGCGGACTCATATCGCCGATGGATGGAATTGGACCGCACGACCTGAACGTAGAATCTTTGGTAAAGCGCTGCGAAGAGACCGAACTTACGGAAGTCATATTAGCTCTAAGCGCAACCACGGAAGGGGATACAACAAATTTCTACTTATTCAAGAAACTAAAGGAATCGGGAGTACGAATAACCACGTTAGCCCGCGGAGTTTCCGTTGGCGACGATTTAGAATACGCAGACGAAATTACCTTAGGTAGATCTTTGCAGCACAGAATTCCCTACGAAAACTCGCTTAATCAGGCATGAAACTCAGTGTAGTCATTGTCAATTATAACGTGCGCTTCTTCTTGGAGCAATGCTTGAAGTCTGTGCAGAAGTCAATTGCGTATGCCCAGACCGTAAATCCCGATTACACTATTGATATTTTCGTAGTTGACAACAACAGCGTCGATGGATCTGTTGAAATGGTCGAAAACAACTTTCCAAGGGTTCACTTAATAGCAAATGAAGATAATCCCGGTTTTTCCATTGCCAACAACCAGGCTATTCAAAAATCAGAAGCGGAATACGCACTGCTGCTCAACCCCGATACCGTAGTCGAAGAGGCGACTTTTGAAAAGGTTATCCGCTTTATGGATGAGCATCCCGATGCGGGCGGACTCGGCGTAAAAATGATTGATGGTTCGGGTAAGTTCCTAAAGGAATCGAAAAGAGGTTTGCCCACCCCAATGACTGCGTTTTATAAAATATTTGGGTTGTCGTCTCTTTTTCCGAAGTCTCCATTATTTTCGAAATATCATCTTGGACACCTCGACCAAAACGAAACGAACTCCGTTGAAATCCTGGCCGGAGCTTTTATGCTCCTTCGCAAATCGGTTCTCGATAAAATTGGCCTTCTCGACGAAGATTACTTTATGTACGGTGAGGATATTGACCTCAGTTACCGCATCATTAAAGCCGGATTCAAGAACTATTATTTTCCGGAAACACAGATCATCCATTATAAAGGAGAAAGCACAAAAAAAGGATCATTGAATTATGTTTTCGTGTTTTACCAAGCGATGATCATTTTTGCGAAGAAACACTTCAGCAATCGAAATGCGGCTCTGTTCTCGTTTCTAATCAATGCTGCCATCTATTTCCGTGCTTTTTTAGCTGTTTTATCGCGCTTTGTAAAACGAATTGCGCTTCCCCTCTTTGACGGTGCCCTCCTTTTCGGAGGGATGTATTACCAAAAAGTCTATTGGGAAAACAACCATCGATATATTGAAGGTGGTACGTATCCGCCCGAGTACGACTACATATACATGCCGAGTTACATTATGATTTGGCTATTTGCCATGGTGCTTGCCGGCGCCTATGACAAGCCAGTGAAATTAGCGAAGCTTTTTAAAGGTCTAGTTGGGGGTACGGTTACGATTTTGGTGATTTATTCACTGCTCCCCGAAAGCTTGAGGACGTCGAGAGCGCTGATTTTACTCGGATTTGTCTGGGCAGTAATGAGTTTAGGGCTAAGCCGAGTGCTGCTGCACTCCTTAAAAGTACCTGGATTTGCTTTTGAGAATGATCGCAAACGAATGGCCGTGGTCGGATCCAAAGAGGAAGTACTCCGGGTTAAAAAGTTGTTTTCACGGGTAAACGCAGGTAAGCATTGGATCGGATACGTAACCATCGAGCCGTTAGGCTCAGAAGACAAGGACGATCAATATTTGGGACATTTAAAACAACTGAATGAAATTGCTCAAGTGTTTCGTTTAGAAGAATTGGTTTTTTGCGCTTCGGACATCAGCAGTGCACAAATTATTGACTTAATGGGGCAACTGGAACACCCGGGGGTTGAGTATCGAATTGTTCCGCCGGAGGCCGAGTTTATGATTGGAAGTCAGGCCATATTTACGCCAGACGATGCCTTTACCGCTGATTTAAATGTGTTGCAGAAAAACCCTGCGAAACGAAACAAACGGATCTTCGATGTTCTGGTTAGTATCGTGCTTTTGATTCTAAGTCCTCTTTTAGTATTGATTTCGGGACCCCGCCTCTACGGGAACATTATTAATGTACTTTTTAATAAAATGAGCTGGGTTGGACTCGCTGCTCAAAATCGGCTCGATTTAACCCCGAAAGGAGTATTAGACACTACAGACTGGGTTACTTCGAAGGAAGAGAAAACGTCTGAAATGATACAGCGATTGAATCTACTCTATGTAGCCGACTATTCTGTTTTTACAGATTTACAGATCATTGTTAAGAACTTAAAATACTTAGCGAGAAAGGTTTAGACGAAACGATACACAAGGTTTCATTGCAACCAAAAGAAACCTTAATTTTGCATGGCTTTTTGGATCCTTTGATAAAAGGTCGAAAGGCGATCGTTCACACACAAAAAGAAACGCAGATTTTTCTGCGAAAAAAGCATAAAAATGGCTCAAGTTGAATTAATCATGCCCAAAATGGGCGAATCTGTAGCAGAAGCAACCATTATTAAATGGCTTAAAGAAGAAGGTGAAACCATTGAAATGGAAGAAGCCGTTCTTGAAATTGCAACGGATAAAGTTGACTCGGAAGTTCCTTCCCCAGTTGAAGGAGTATTAGCCAAAAAGCTTTTTAACGAAGATGATGTGGTCCAAGTGGGCCAGGCCATCGCTTTAATTGAAACCTCGGCGAGTTCTGCCACTGAGTCGACTCCGGCCGAAACCGCTGTTCCCGCTCAAGAAGCTGCGCCGAAAGAAGCTGTTGTAGCACAAGAACGTGTGGCCGAAGCAGTTGCGGCAGTTCAAACTGAATTACCGAAAAACTCGGAAGGAGGTCGGTTTTATTCGCCATTGGTTCGAAGCATTGCTCAAAAGGAGGGAATTGGATTCGAAGAATTAGAATCCGTTCCGGGAACGGGTCAAGAGGGTCGTGTTACGAAAAAAGATATTTTGGCTTATGTGGGCAATAGAGGAAGTGCACCCGTTGCCACCTCAGCACCGGCTGCTCCAGCAGTAAGCACTCCTTCAGCACCTGAGGCGCCGGCAAAACCAGTCAAAGCACCAGCCTCCTCAGGGAAAGTAGCTTTAATGCCAGGCGATGAGATTGAGGAAATGGACCGTATGCGCAAATTAATTGCGCACCACATGGTTGAAAGTGTTCAAACTTCACCTCATGTAACGAGCTACGTGGAAGCCGATGTAACGAATCTCGTTACATGGAGAAACAAAGTTAAGGATGCCTACTTTAAGCGCGAAGGTCAAAAAATGACCTTTACTCCTCTTTTTATAGAAGCCATTGTAAAAGCAATAAAGGATTTCCCCAATATTAATATTTCTGTTGACGGCGATAGTGTTATCAAGCGCAAGAATATCAACATTGGTATGGCGGCGGCTTTGCCTTCTGGTAATTTAATTGTTCCGGTGATTAAAAATGCGGACCAATTGAACCTGGTTGGAATTACGGCGCAGGTGAACGACTTGGCAAACAGAGCGCGAAATAACAAATTAAAGCCGGAAGAGATTCAAGGCGGCACCTATACCCTTACAAATGTGGGGACCTTTGGAAATGTAATGGGAACGCCCATAATTAATCAACCTCAGGTAGCGATAATGGCTGTGGGTGCCATTCGCAAAAAACCAGCCGTGATTGAAACCGACCACGGTGATTTATTGGGCATACGCCACATGATGTTCTTATCACACAGTTATGACCACCGAGTTGTTGACGGTGCTTTGGGTGGAATGTTTGTTCGTCGTGTTGCTGATTATTTAGAGCAGTTTGATGTAAACCGAGAAATATAATCTCTAGTTCGAATACTTAACACCACGGCAATTATGAAACTTAAACTTCACAGACCCATCTGTTTCTTTGATTTAGAAACGACGGGGACGCAGATTGCCCGGGACCGAATCGTCGAAATTGCCATTTTAAAGATTTTTCCGAACGGCGACGAAGAATCACGCACTTGGAAAGTAAATCCTGAAATGCCCATTCCGGCGGTCACCACGGCCATTCATGGGATTAGCGATGAAGATGTTAAGGATTCTCCCACGTTTAAGGAATTGGCGCCGAAAATCATGGATATGATTAAGGACTGTGACTTAGCCGGGTACAATTCGATGCGGTTTGATATTCCGCTTTTAGCTGAGGAATTTTTGCGTGTAGGAGTAGATATCGACATGAGTAAATTCCGATCGGTGGATGTTCAGAACATCTTTCACAAATTAGAGCAGCGCACTTTAGTGGCAGCCTACAAGTTTTACTGCGGAAAAGACCTCACGAACGCACACAGCGCGGACGCAGATACGCGTGCTACCTATGAAGTTCTGCTCGGGCAATTAGATCGCTACGATGAATTGGAAAATGACATTAAATTTCTGAGCGATTTTAGTCAGCGCAAGAATGCCCCGGCCGATTTAGCTGGTTTTCTAGTTTTCAATGACAAAGGTCAGGAGATGTTTGGCTTTGGAAAGTATAAAGGACGCCTTGTTGAAGAGGTTCTGGATGAAAATCCGGGATATTTCGCCTGGCTGCAAGATGCCGATTTCCCGCTGTACACAAAGCAAACGATAACGCGCATCAAACTGCGGAAATTCGGTAAGTGATGAAGATTCTTTGTATTGGCCGCAACTATGCAGATCACGCGAAAGAACTAAACAATCCGGTTCCGAATGAGCCTGTATTTTTTGGCAAGCCTGACAGTGCTTTACTTCGGCCGAATCAGCCTTTTTTCTACCCCGATTTTTCAAAAGACATTCATTACGAATGTGAGCTAGTTGTTCGGATCAAGAAAATTGGCAAGCATATTCAAGAGAAATTTGCCCACACTTATTACGACGACCTCGCGGTCGGATTAGACTTCACGGCCAGAGATCTCCAAAAGGACTGTAAGGAAAAAGGTCTCCCCTGGGAGAAGGCCAAAGCCTTTGACGGGAGTGCGCTCGTGGGCAACTTCCTGCCGAAGGCAGAAATAGAAACACCTATATTATTCTCTTTGAATAAAAATGGGAAGGAAGTGCAGACAGGATCTTCGGAGAACATGCTTTTTAACATTGATCGCATTATTGCACATTTATCGCAGTACTATACTTTAAAGATTGGGGACCTTATTTTTACTGGTACACCGGCTGGAGTTGGCCCGGTAAAAATTGGCGATGAATTGGAAGGCTTCATTCATGGACAATCCAATTTCAAGCTGCGGATTAAGTAACCCAACCTGATCGCCAAACATTTCGTTTTTATAGCGATTCCGAAATGCCTATTTTTGGAGATTGTACTTACTGAATTCTACTCGAAGTCTAATTATATGAAGAAGATTCTACTTTTTTGCGCGTCTGTGTTTATTCTGTTCTCAACGCAAGCTCAGGTTACCATATTTCGGGAAACTTTTGAGTTGCCATCGGCAGCAGATAGTGTGACGTCTGTTGGGACTCCGGCATGGTCGATTAATACTACCCTAAGTGCTGAGGGTGTTCAAAGCTATACAGCTCCTGTTGGCCTGGCTACAACTACGTACCTTGAAACGGATGCCTTCAACACCACGGGAAATACCTTTGTAAAGCTTTCCTTTTCTCATATTGCAAAAATCGAATTCTTTGATTCAGGTACTATCGAAGTATCCAACGATAATGGTACAACCTGGACTCAATTAACTTGTCCTGAATACCTTGGGCAAGGAACATTTTGCCAAAGTGGAAACAAATTTGCCAGTAATACTTACTTACAATGGGACCCTGCACAGCCTCAAACACAGCCTCAAAATAGTTGGTGGAAAGCGGAGGAGTTCGATATCTCTGCTTATGTAGCCAATAGTGCTCAAGCAAAAGTGCGCTTTGCCTTAACCGATGGAAATAATTCAGGAGCCAGTGGTAATTTCGGCTGGTTGGTTGATGACATTAAGGTAGACATGGCACCCTGTGAACTAATTCCACCGGTGATCACATTGAACAACCCTATCTTTCAGGGTCTTGCCTATATAGTGGGTCCCTTTAATATTTCTGCGAACATATCTGACGCATCTGGAATTGACTCTGCCGTGGTTATTTACAATGTAAATGGAGGGGCGTTCGACACGGTTACAATGGTTGCCGGTGCAGGAGGGAATTATAATGGGGTTATTCCTGGTCAAGTAATAAATGATAGCGTATGTTATCAAGTTTTGGCATGGGACTCCTCAGCCTGTGGAAATATATCAGAAAACCCGAACTCTGGTTTTAATTGTTTCGTGATCAGTAATGCTCCACCACCCAACTGTGTTGGAACACCAATAACTACCTTCCCATGGGCTTGGGATTTTGAAAACTTCACCGCCGGAACGGCCAATTTTGGAGCCGGAGTATGGGGAAGTTTATGTTGTGATTGGACTAGAAACCCCGCGGCGAGTACTTCAAGCGGTTATGGTTGGTGCGTCAGGAGCGGATCAACTCCGTCCTTTGGTACAGGGCCAGATCAGGATAATACCTCCGGAAATGGAAACTTCATGTACACCGAGGTTCCCTTTGGGGCAAACGGTCAAAATGCAAATTTAGTCAGTCCATGTCTCGATTTAGTAGGTATGGTTGCTCCCGAATTAGAGTTTTTCTATCATATGGCTGGAACAGGGTGTGGAAACCTCTTGGTGCAAATCAATAACGGAGTTCAATGGAATGACGTATTTACAATTTCGGGACAACAGCAATCAAGTACAACTGCTCCCTGGACAAAAGTAAATATTCCTCTATCTCTATTTGCTGGAAACACGATTCAAGTCCGTTTCCGAACCACAGCAACAACTAGCACTGCAGGAGACATTGCCATTGATGACGTTGTTGTTTTCGAAAAGCAACCGATTGACGGTGCTATTATTGGGGTGCTATCTCCTCCGCTTGAATCATGTGGTTTCACGTCCAATGAAACAGTGATTGTCCAGGTATTAAACGCAGGACTTACAGCGCAAGATACGTTGCCATTAGCCTACACCGTTGCCGGTTCAGGAGTTATCGTTCGCGATACGGTGTACCAAAACCTTCTGCCTGGAGATACCTTAATTCACACGTTTAGTCAAGGTGCAGATCTATCTGTAGGCGGAACTTTATATAATATTCAGCCTTGGACAGA
>CBFHRK010000038.1:0-15978 GCA_965658225.1 Flavobacteriales bacterium
GCTTTACTGCTATCAATATGTTCACTCATAACTCTATCTTTAAAATCTCTTCATAGGGATGGATTGCTAAAGTACAATGAAGAACGGGAATCATCGCGCCGGGAGGCGCACAAAACAATATATGAAAAGGATAAGCACGCTGTTGTTCTGCTTGTTGGCTCTCTTGATGAGTGCTCAGGAAGAAAAAGAAAACGACCGCGCGGTGCGATTTGCGGGAATTCCCACCTTGGATTTCAATCAATCTCAAGGACTCACTGTAGGCGCTTTAGGTATGCTCTTTTATCCGCTCAGTGAGCGAGATACGATTTCACCTTTGAGCATTTCCGGAATCAGCTTATCGTATACCACCAACAAAAGTTACCACGCCGTGGGTTTCAGTAAGTTCTATTTAGCACAGGATCGTTGGCGTGTTACGGTCGGACTAGGATTTGGGGAAACGAATTTTCAATTCTATCAAGAGCTACCCATTCTCGGTGGCTTCTATATTCCTTTCTCAACTCAGTTTAGTTTTGTGGGCGTATTCCCGATGCGACGAGTCGTTAAAAATGTCTACGCCGGGTTAGGCGCCTGGTATGTATACGCTGGAACTACCTATAAGCCCGATTTTCTTCCGGAAGACCTTTCGACTTCTCGATATCTAAATGGATTTGCCCCGCGAGTGACTTTTGATTCTCGCGATAGCCAATTATACGCACGTAAGGGTTGGAATACGAATGCCTCCTATCAAGTATATGCGGAATGGATGGGAAGTACCATCAGCTTCGAACGGTTGAATTTAGATGCGAACACATACTGGTCGCTATCAGATTCTGAAATCCTCGCTTTTCGAGGAGTGCTTTTAGCAGGTATTGGCGATGTTCCCTTTGAAGGGCAAAGCTATTTGGGCGGAACCGACCTCAGGGGGTATACCAATGGAAAATACCGCGGTGATGCTTTATGGGCGGTTCAAAGTGAATGGCGTCATTTCCCCTTCGAGCGTTTGGGGTATGTTGCCTTCCTCGGTTGCGCTCAGGTGCAAGATCCTGAGGATGGATGGAGCGATTTACTTCCGAGTATTGGCGGTGGATTGAGGTACTTAATGGTTCCGGAAGAAAGTATTACGGTCGGAATTGAATATGCTTGGGGACGTGAGGATCGAGGTATTTATTTTAGGATCATGGAGGCATTCTAAAAACCTCCGCCACCATTGGCTGATTAAATGATCCTTTTACGTCCTTAGTCAAACAAAAAACCCCGATCTAGAAAGACCGGGGTTTCATTATTCATCTATTCTGGCTTAATCCTGTATCACAAATCGTTGTTGTGCCATTTTTCCATCGCGAACGATCTGAATAATATACGTTCCGGCAGCCCATTCAGAAACTTGAAGTCTCCACGTTTGTGAATCACTTCCTTTGTCTGACGCCTCAACCGTTCGGTAGAGTTCCTGACCCATTAAGTTTAGTACGGCAATTTCAATATCCGACTCTTGCGCTGGTGTAAACTCAATTTGCACGTAATCACTTGTTGGGTTCGGATAAAGCTCGAACACGTTCATCTCTCCCTCGGGTAATCCTGAACAGAAGTCGATTAAGATTACGAACGATCCTGTTGCCACACAGCCTGTAACTGGATCTGTGTAAACATACTCGTACCTTCTACTTCCTGCGGGTACGCCGCTCGGGTCAAGCACATTGCCGGTCATACCGGGACCTGTGATAACCACATCGCTTGCAGGCACACCGAGGTCAATGGTTACTGTGCCATTGTTCTTACAAACAACGAAGGGCACCGCGCTGAGGTCAACGGAATCACTTGGTGTAACCACAGTTACACAAATGGTGTCGGATGCCACGCAGCCTCCTCCATTCGTAACGGTAAGCGAATAGCAACCGCTCTGGGTAATATCAATAATTGGGAATTGATCTCCCGTACTCCATTGGTAATCCCATTTATTCCCGGTTGGAGGTAGAATTTGTGTAGGACCACAAACGGTGATATCCGGACCTAAATCGATATCGAAAGACGAAATAACAGTAACTGTAAATTGTCCCGTAACGCTATTCCCGCTCGGGTCAACAGCTAAGAAGGTATTAGTTGTTGTTCCAACGGGGAAGGTACTTCCCGAATTGAGTCCACCCGTTTGAGTTACAGTAACCGCACAGTTATCTGTTCCGGTTGGGAATGGATAACTATAGAGGGCGCTACAATCGAGTGGGTCTGCCGTAATGATGGTATCATTGGGAACCACAATGGTTGGCGGCTCTATGTCAGTTATCGTAATCGTATAAGTTCTGGTAGCACAATTCCCTGCCAAATCACATACTTGATAAACCACCGAATGAGTTCCTACCGGAAGGAAGGTTCCGGGCGCTGGGCCGCTGATTAGCGTAACCACCGCTCCAGTTGAATCTTGGCAATTATCGTTGTATTCCGGCGTGATACCATTGTAGGTGGCTCCACATAATCCCGGATCATTGGTCAGTGCAACTGGCCCCGGTCCTGTGATAACTGGAGATTCGACGTCGTTCACTGTAACGGTGTACGAGCATGTATCTGTATTGCCAAATTCATCTTCCACTACCCAAATGATGGTAGTGGTTCCCACTGGGAAAACATCGCCATCCATAAGACCTGTACTATCAACTCGATAAAGGGAATCGTTGCCATTGGAGTTGGAAATAGTTGGCACCGGAATCGTGGCAACGGTAGCTCCACAAACACCTGGATCTGTTGGTCGCGTTATATTTCCAGGGCAGTTCAGCGTTGATGCAAAGGTGTCGATAACAGTAACCACGTAGCTACAATCTCCGGTGTTTCCACTTTGATCGGTAGCAATGTAAGTGAAATCGTTATTGCCTATCGGCAAGAAAGTTCCTGGTCCGACCACTTGATAATTTGTGATGGTACAGTTATCCGTTCCCATTGGTGTGGGTGGTGTAAAGGCCGCGGTACCATTAGGATTCGCATACAAGATGGTATCATTAGGGCAGTCTATTACCGGTGAAATCGTATCCAATACAGTGATATTGGCTGTGCACTGGCTTTGATTTCCTGAAGCATCTGTAACGGTTACCGTAGAGGTAGCTCCGTTAAGATCAGAGCAAGTAAAGGACGTATCACTTACCGCAATCGTAACAGGTCCACAGGCATCGGACGAACCTCCACCAATGGCGCTCGCCGCAACGCTTATCTCACCGTTGGCATCGAGATATAAGGTAAGGTCATTACACACTGCCATTGGCGGCGTTTCATCAGCGCAGTATACATATACCCAAGCGGATGCACATTCAGTTGGTAGGCCGTCATCACAAACGCTGTATTGCAGGGAGTCTACTCCTACAAAGCAAGCGGTTGGCGTATAGTCCAAAGTTCCATTTGGAAGCACGGATATGGATCCCGCCGCAGGCGGAACAAGAATTGTGACCGATGAGGCAACTAAATTCCCATCGGGATCGTAATCATTCGCCAAGTTTGGAATAATTGCCGTGGCACCCATACTGCAATCGAGCATTGCGGTATCATTCACTGCGACTGGTGGCAAGTTCGGCTGTTGAATAAAGATGAAATAATAAGCATCGTCGCACAAAGGAGTACCTACCGTATCACAAATTTCATAGCGCAGGCTATCAACCCCAGTGAAACCGGAGTTTGGTGTATAGGTTATGGAACCATCCATGTTCACCGCTCCTACTCCATTCAACCCATTCGTAAGGATGCTCACGCTTGCGGTATCAATTCCGTCTGTACCTGCGAGGTCATTACCTAACACTGCATTCGTAACTGCCACATTGGGCTGAGTAAAGGACGTGTCGTTTATTGCAAGCGGTGGAGCTGGGGGTATAGGAATCGCGTCAATTTGAATATATACCCAGGCTGTATCGCATAATGAAGGTCCAGGATTGCCATCGTCACAGATTCGGTATTCTAGAGAGTCTATTCCTACAAACAACGGATTCGGCTGGTATGTTAATACTCCCGAGGCGTTAATTGTAGCCGACCCATTTAAAGGTGCTGTGATCACAGACGTAGAATCGACGACAATGATTCCATCTACGTCAAAATCATTGGATAAAATGGTAATATCAACAGGCGTATCGGCCAATGTAGTGGCTGAATCATTCACTGCTACAGGCGGAATGTTCAATGGATCAATAAAGAAATACACCTGAGCCTGATCACAAAGTACGGGTGAAGGAATGCCGTCATCACAAATTCTATACGAGAGTACATCGGTTCCGACGTACCCGGGATTAGGCGTGTATATCCAAGCATTCGCAGTTGCATCAAAGGAGGCCGTTCCATTGGTCGGGTTCGACGTGATTTGAAGCGTGCTTGGGTCTAATGCACCGTTTGGATCTGAATCATTGCCCAGCATATCAAAAGGCACTGGAACATCCACAAGTGTGTATGCGGAATCGTTCACGGCAACAGGTGGAAGGTTAACGTCTGCGAAGTACACGTAAATCCATGCTGTTGTGCATAATGACGGATCCGGATTTCCATTATCACAAATGCTGTACTGAAGACTATCTACTCCAACAAAATCAACGAACGGAGGGTAGGTAAACGTCGAGGTAGTTGGGTCAAACGAAACATTCGCTGGCCAGTACGGCTGTGTAATAATGGCAAAGGTACTTGGCACAACAAATCCGTCTGGATCGAAATCATTGGCGAGTGGATCCAGATGAATCGTAGTATTTACATTGGCTCTACCCGTATCATTAACTGCTACCGGCGGGTCATTTACGGGTGTAACTGTAATATAAACCCAAGCGTCGTCGCAAAGCGCGGGGTTCGATTGATCACAAACTCGATACTTCAGGCTATCGATTCCGTTGTACCCACTATTAGGCGAATACGTGATATTCGCCGTTCCCGTTGTTGTAAGTGCTCCATTGATGGGTTGAGTCAGAATGGAGATAGAATTTGGGTTTAGGGGAGTTGTGCCCGGTATGTCGTTCAGAAGAATATTCAACGTGACCGGTGTATTCTCGGCAGTAACGGTAGTGTCGTTAACCGCCGTAATTCCGCCAGGTGGCACTGTGGTACAGGTTGGATTCTGTGACACCAAATAATCTATTGTAAGGGCAACCGAATCAACTAAGTAAAAAGTAACCACGGCCTTTGTTCGAACAGTTTCGAAACCATCCGATCCTAATTCCCAGTCATTGCCATTATATATATAACCCGGCCAATCAATGGCTACGCCATTCCCGTCGAGAACGGTTCCTGGCCACAACAATTGATCGTTCAGCATGAGTCCCGTTTGAGTTTCAATGGTGGCTCCGAGCGTATCTTTCCAAACTGCCGTTACGGGTCCGACCGAAGCAAAATTCAGTGGTGTAACTGTAAAATCTACGTACACGGCATTCTTCTCACAGAACGTGCTTGCGACCGCGTCAATGCTTCCGGCAATTACGGTAATAACCACATAGGAATCATCGCATAAAACGGTTCCAGAGGCATTACAGATTTGATACCTTAAAGTGTCATTCCCAATAAATCCATTATTTGGCGTGTACGTTAAATCGCCCGTACCCGGGGATAAAACACCTACTCCATTTATGAAGTTGCTCAAAATGGCAATTGAATTTAGATCGAGAGGCTCTCCATTACCGTTATCATTTGTGGCAATGTTCAAGGTAACGGGCTCATTGATTAAGGTTGTATCAAAATCGGGATTTGCCGTCGGTGGAATCACCGTCCAATTATTGACTACAATAATATAGGCCGTATCCCGTGTTGCTCCGTCCGTTATGTAATATCGGAAATAATCATACTGGTTGTAATAGGCGTTAGCCTGATATACTACGGAATCTTCACCGGCATTAAAGGTTGCTGTCCCGAATTGCGGTTGATCAACGAGTCCTTCGATCCATATGGAATCACCATCAGGATCTGAATCGTTTAGTAAGGGAAGTACAGTAACTGGATCAAAATTCTGAGTAGAAGCGAAGTCTGTCCTAGCCTCTACTTCGTTATTCACCGGAGTAACATTTATGTAAACCCAAGCCGTATCGTACAGTTGAGGCAGGGGTTGGCCCAAATCACGTATGGCATAACGAACAGAATCGACACCATTGAAAAGTGGATCTGGGTTGTAAACGATTAAACCTAGTGCTTGAACTGAACTCGCTGTTCCATGAACTGCTGTTCCATGAACTGGTGGGGTTATGATTTCAATGTAGCCTAGGTCAAGCACGAAATCTACGTCGAAATCATTGTCGCGAGCTGAAATGACTACTGGTGTACCTTCTGCAGTGGAAACAGTATCGTTTACTGCTACTGGAGGAATATTCCCCTCCACTTCGAACGTTTCGCTCTCAAAGCAATTATTTGCATCGGTTACCGAAATGGTATAAAATCCAGGCGCGAGATTCACACGATCGAGACCAGCTCCCTGATCCGACCAAACAACGGAATAGGGTGTCGTACCTCCAAAAATGGTCACATCAATAGCACCATTATTCATGTTTTGGCTAGCATCGGTAACACTTCCAAATATGTCAAGGGGGGCAGGCTCAGTGATAATTGCCGTGTACTGAACGCTTGCCGTTCCTTGATCAGTAATAGTTATGCCATATACCCCTGGGGATAGATTTGATCTTGGATTATCTGTTGATCCGTCGGACCAGGTGTACACATATGGGGGAATACCGCCCGATACAGATGCGTTTAGAACTCCATCATCAGCGCCATTACAACTGACGTCCGTAATGGTTCCTCCAAGAACTAAAACGGCGGGGTCTGTAACTTGAATTACTTTACGTGCCGTGCACCCGTTGGCGTCTGTAACGTCCACGAGGTAGAATCCGGCCGTAAGGCCGCTAATGGTTTCGGTATTTGCACCATTACTCCAGAGAATCGTATACGGCGTAGTACCACCGGAGATGGAAATAGTTATTGCGCCATCGGAACCTCCGGCAATAGAGGCGTTGACGACTTGATCCACATTAATGAGTAAATCGTTGGGTTGGGTGATTACAATACTTCCTTGAGCAGTAGCTCCGTTTTGATCACGTACTTCGACGGTGTAGGTACCCGCTGGCAAGTTGGTTAAGTTAGAGGCATTACTTCCAGTGCTCCATGTGTAGGTATACGGCGAGACTCCTCCTGAGGCGGTTACTTGAGCGGTTCCGTCGTTCGATTCAAAACAAAGCAAATTCGTTCCAGTGACCGTAATGAGCAGCTGGTCTGGTTGGACAATTACAGCGGTAATGGTTGCCTCGCAATTGTTTTGATCGGTAATGGTGCAGGTATAGGATCCAGCCGCTAGGCTGTCTAAATCTTGCGTCGTGGCTCCATTGGACCAGATATACTCGTACTCCGGTGTCCCTCCAGAAACATCTAAATCTACACTTCCATCGGAAACGCCGTTAATGGTGACATTCTGGACATCCAACAATGTTGGTGTAAGCGAACTGGGCTCACTAATTATTACGCTATCGACTGCCGTACAGCCATTTCCATCTGTACTGGTCACAAAGTACTGACCCGGGGCTAGCCCAACCACGCCGACAAAATTACTTCCATTCGACCATTGGAATGAGTACGGGGGTGTTCCCCCTTCCGACGCCGCTACTGCAATTCCATTGTCCTCGCCCGAACAAAGTACATCGTAGGCGAAAATTCGCACTTCCACGGAACTGGCTGGTGGTTCAACAACAATCTGACGAGATACCCGGCAGCCATTTGCATCGATGATAAATACTCGATATAACCCTGGACCTCTATCAGTCCATGTGGCCGTACTTGGACCGAAGCTCCATTGATAGGTATATGGAGGGGTCCCTCCAGATCCTGAGGCCGTAATAATAGCAGTGCGCTCACCGGCGCAAAATATTGGTTGATCGAGGTTTATTGAACCACCGAGGGCTGTGGCCGGTTGGTTAACCGTTCCAGCTGCGGCTACAGTACAGCCAAAAAAATCGGTGATGACTACGTTATAATTACCTGAACCAACAAGACCTGTGGTAGCTGAATCGGATCCATTGGTCCATATATATGAATACGGCGGTGTTCCTCCGCTTACAGAAACAGTAAGCGAGCCCGTACTTTCTCCAAAGCAATCGACATCCACTGCATCTACGGACGCTGTCAATGCAACGGGATCTGTTAGCGTTACTCCATCAACGGCAGTACAGCCGTTGTCATCAGTAATGGTAACTCTATAGGATCCGGCCGAGAGGCCGCGATTCAGATTGGTAGTAGCCCCGTTACTCCATAAATAGCTGTATGGTGGGGTCCCTCCTAAAACTAAAACTTGCCCGGTTCCTTGGCTTTCGCCAACACAAAATGGATTCGATCCAATTGAAAAGGAGCTAAGTCCAATCGGTTGCTGGATAGTAAAGGTTCGAACGTATGGACCGCATCCGGCAGCGTCAGAAACGGTACATTTATAGTTACCGGCAGCAAGATTATCTCTGAAACCTGTATTCGGTCCACCATCGCCCCAGTTATAGTTGTAGGGCTGGGTTCCGCCTAAAACATTTAAGTCCGCCACACCATCATTTCCGCCAAAGCAACTTACATCTTGCGTGATCTCAATCATGACTAGGTTACAAGCAGGGTCATTCAGTGTAAAGTCCCCAATGGCTTGACAGCCATTGTCGTCAATTATGAGGACATCGTAACCTCCTGCGGAAAGATTTGTAAACGTATAAACCGAGTCTGTTTGCGTCACCTCCAAAGAGCCATTCAAGAATATTTGGAAATCCGGAGTTCCGCCAGAAATGGTGATTGTGATCGAGCCATCTGACGCCCCAATGGCTGAAGGATCAACCTCGGTACTTAGCAAATTTAACTGGGGCCCTGCATCCAGTGTAAACGAGTCCTGTACCGAGCATCCATTTGCATCGGTGAGCACCACAGAATACGTGCCTGCTGATAATCCAAATTCAGTGCCCTGCTCACCTCCGGTAGACCATTGATATTGATATGGAGGGGTTCCGCCCGATGGAGTCGCCGTTACTAAACCATCTGAAGCTCCTAAACAACTCTCTGCAACTCCCGAAATACTAACTCCAAGAATCGGCGGTTCATTGAGTATATATTGCGCAACCTGTACACATTGATTATCGTCCGTAATGGTCAAGGAATAGGTGCCTGCCCCAACATTACTTAATGAAGTGCCTACATCTCCTGTACTCCACAAATAAGAATAGGGTGAAGTACCGCCGCCAATCGAAGAAAATACTTCCCCGTCCGTATCACCATTACAATCCAAATCAAGTGCGGAAAGACGGATATCGATTTCATTGGGCTCATTAATGGTTACCCCATTTTGATTGATACATCCTCCGTTATCGGTCACGGTAATCGTATAGGCACCGGGTGCTAAATTTTGAGCCACGAAAAAAGTATCCGATGTGGTCACCGAAGTACCATCGCTCGATTGAATAAAATAAGGCGGAATACCTCCGTCCAAAATCAATTCAATTTGACCATCATTAGCGCCAAAACAGGTGACATCGGTTCCGTTCAATTGAGTATTTCCAATGTTTGAAATGATGTTTACATTGCTGAATTGAGAGTCATCTTTGAAGGTGTACCACCAAGTGTTGATCGTTAATTCATTCCCGTATCCACCCGACTCACAACCGGGCCAAGTATGGCAGCCCAAGTTCGTATTCGGTTGACATCCGTTAAACTCTTGTTTTTGAGGATTTACATATCCGTTGTAGGAATCCTGTAAATTTGAATCGTCCCAAAATAATTCAGGTGTAGCATTATTTTGAGAAGGAGGCCGAATCCGCTCGACCACAAATCCACCCGGATTACATTCCAAATCGTAGGTCGGAAAATGTGTGATTCCGGTAACCACCTCAGCGATTACAATGATATTCGCCGAACCATTAACGGTATTTCCGAGCCCGTCTTTACCGTCCCATTGAAAACAGTTTTGTCCTGCCTCTACTTTTTGTTCCAGGATTATATCTTCGGTTCCCGGTTGATACCCAGCTACTCCGTTCAAGTCTAAAATAACGGTTCCTTGACCCGGCTCCGTGAATTCCACCCAAACACAATAGTCTCCTAAACAACCTTCAATATCGGGCTGAGTTGGTACTACCGTGGAAGGAGCTCCTGTAGGCCAAATTAAGCTGTCCGGATCATTCAAGAAAATCGGGTACTCCGCATTCCCCTCGTAACCCTCTTGTGATTTTCTGTCTTCGGCGACATCTCCCGAGCTACCCGGACCTGTGCTGTTGCAATACAGCTTGAATCCATAAGGACTGTAGTCTAACGACTTGAAAGACGATACTGTTTGATCTGCCGTATAAACAAACATTGGAGCAAGGAACTTCTTCGTGAACGACCCTGTACTCATAGTCCAATCTTGACTGTACAAACGCCCCGTTCTTTCAACGCCGACCACAATATCAATGATGGATATATCCCACCAGTCAATAGTCAGCTTACCCGTAGTTGGCTGATCTATTTTACCACTCCACTCGAACCAATAAAGCCCCGTATCTTGAGGCATAAATACGAAGGGTTCATAACCATTACTGTTGGTCCCGTCCCAATCAGGGCCTTCAATGGCTGAATTCTTATCACAGCGACCCGTTGTATTTGTAGCGCTACCGCTTTTCGGGATCGCCTCCCCATCACTGGAAGACGTACTTGGCCATACTACTTGTCCGGCCGCATTTTTAATACGGACAAATGCATTCGGATTCTGATAGAGTTGGAACCCAAAAAACACATGCTCATTGCTGTTCCGAATTCTGAAATTAACTCGTTGCTCTGGCGGGCAATCATAGACTGAACCGTAGGGAACCCCACCGACATTCAGATTAATCACTAGGGAAATCGGGTGAGAAAGATACCCTCCATTTCCATCAACATTTACTTGTTTGGTACCCTCGGCATAAAGGCCCAATGAACCCGAAATGAGCAATACCAATATCAATATGTAGTTTTTCTTCATAGCCAACCGAATAATTCCGTTCTAATTCACGCAAAAAAAAGCCCTCTAAGATAGTAACTCTTCCCACTGACGTATATCGTTCCTGCGATAAGTAACATTTACATAAAGTAAATCTAACCGATTGTTGAGCAACGACTTAACTATATAATTCCATCACGTTAAAATGGATAACCGATTCCGATTACCCCGCCCGTTGTGAAAAGGTTATTCTCCCAAATCCATCTATTCCCATCAGCAAACCAGGGGTAATGAATAAGAACTCCGTAATCAAGTCGAATCACGAGGTAGTCTAAATCGAGCCGAAGACCCAAGCCGCCCGTAACTACCATTCGATCCAGAAAAGTGCTCCATTCAAATACTCCACCTGGCCGCAAGGGATCGGAGTTTAGAAGGTAAATATTTCCATAGTCGGACCAAACAGCCCCTTTCAATTTATAGACGATGGGAAATCGGTATTCTATATTTCCTTCGATCAAAATATCTCCACTTTGCGTGATATTATTGGCAGAGGCCAAATCTTCATCAAAAGGGAGATAGGTTCCAGGACCTACAATTCTGGGTGCCAATGGTCGTAGGCTATTCATGCCTCCTACATAAAATTGCTTTATATAAGGCATTACTTCGCTATTGCCGAGCGCCACCCCAACTCCAGTTGATAAGCGTATTCCCAACAAGTGGTGATCGTCGAAATTCCAGAAATAACGTCCATCGATCTGGAAACGTAGATATTGGGAATACGAGAGTCCAAGAAACTCGTTTACTCCCTCCGTGTCCCCTAAGACCGATTGCGCGAGGTAAAGCGCATTTCCGGAAAGGTCTGCATCAAAACGCAAAAAGAAATGATGGTTGCGATAAGATTCATTCGTGTTGTTGTAAAAGAATGAATAGCTCGGGCCAATAAAAAAGGTTTCTTCGAAACTCTTCCGTATTTGTTCATTGGCATCCACCAAGGAATCAAATAACGCGGTAGTCTCTAGTAAATTGGAATAGTTCACCGTGATCCAATTGAGTCGTTGCGAAATATATTCAGAGCTTTTCCATTTGATTCCATAGTCAGCACGCCAGTTTACGACCTTGAAATAATCTGCTCTGTTATTGTATTCTAGAGTAAGGCCGAGCATGCCTTTCGGAAGCCCTCGTACCTCGGAGTTTCCAATTCCTAGTGGGTTTCGAATGACCGGGTATTCGTATTCCGCACTCAATCCGAGTCCGTATGAATTTGAAGATACTTGACTAAGAGCCCCTGTTGGGAAATCTAAAAACGCATCGATTCCGTAGGTAATGTTCTGTGCGCCACCAAAGAGGTTTTTCTGCTTCAATCGGAGTCCGACCGACGGACCTAAAAAACTATTGCTCTTCGAAGTGATTGCCCCCTCGATGCTCACATCGAAGCGATTCGCCTCTTGCAAAAAAACCTCTGCACGTGCTTTGGTACTATCCGAGCCGCTAGGCTCGTAGGATATACTGACCGACTTAAAAATCCCGAGCGATGCTAGGTTCCCCAGAGTGAAATCTTTTTCTTGATATCGATACAATGCTCCAGGATGAATACGCACGCATCGGTCGATCAATCGGGCATTGAATTGCTGAGTATCTGCTTTAAATACCCAGTTTTCAAACCTAACGGTTTGATGATTCCTCAAGGTGTCAATAAGCACTTCAAAATACTCAATGGTAGTGGGCTTCAACTTAAATTCGGGAATATCCGGCCGAAGGCCGAAGCGCAAATCAACCGTACGATCGCCGCCTGTAGTATCGGCCAATACCTCCAAGTCGGCGGCTGTCAAATACAAATAACCCGCGTTTTGAAAACGTCGCAACAGATTAAGCTTTTCGTCATTTATTTGATATAGATTGAAATCATCGCCCCGCCTCAAGGTGGTCACTTGCAAGTGGGCTTCAAATACTTTACCGATTGCTGGGTAATCCTCACTAATCTTATAATCTACCGAGTCGATGACGTAGGCGGGAGGAATGAAGATCGTATACCCTATTCTTCCTTTATTCGCCCTTTCCCGCGGATAAATTTTATACGTACCGTGAGCGTCAAAATGTCCATAAGCAAAAAGGTCTCCCTTGATTTTCTCGAGACGTAGGGCAGGATCAATTTGCTCTATCGAACGAGGTGGAGCGCCAAAATTATTCATCATCCAATAATCGAATCCCGATTTTTCTTCCGTGTAGAATCCATTGTAAATCATTAAACGAAGAGGAATCAAACGCAAATGAGGAACGCCAAAAAAGGCACCGTTGGGAGGAGCCCAAGCAGTTGACCAAATGGCTATATTTTTTGTTTGTTTTTCGCGAACCTTGTAGTGCTTTTGAATATTTGGATCCTTTTTAATTTGAACCTTCCCAATTTTGGGACCGAGATAAAGCGACTCACCAGAAGCCAAATGCTTCGTTCCATCGCACGACATAAGGAGCGCGGTCAAACTGAAAAAACCCAGTATGCAGATCCACTTACTCTTCATCTCGTACGGCTTCGGGTTCAGGATTTCTTTTCTTAAAAATGGACCAAAAAGTTGGGTAGCTCCTGTAGAAGCCAACCCCTAACTTGTACTCTGTCAATTCTCCATCAATCACCCCTTCATACGATTCTGTTCTCGCCCCACGAAGAGTCCATGGGCCATTTTCAGAAAGTCGATAGCTCAGTTGAACATTGCCAATATAATGGGCCGGCGGACGATATCCTCCCGATTCCGGAGTAGAAATACCCAAATCGCCTCCGATAGATACATACAAGCGGTTTTCAAATAGACCTTTGCGAAGTGAATAATTTAAGCGCATCGCTTCTTGTTCCTCTCCGTTTTCATCGTATCGTTTGTCGTTCGACATCGAGAACATTAAGTCTGTATTTTCCAAATTTCGGTGCGCGATCTCATTCAGTTTGGCTGCCGTAGCTCCTAAGGCCATACTGCTACCCGATTTACCATTCGGACTTATAGATCCGAAAAGCAATAAATTGGTCGCCATCGCCATGCGCGACTCCTCAGGTATTGTGCTCAAATAGCCCGATAAATCGGGATCTTCCGTTTTTAAGTCGAGCAGAATATCCAGATTTTCAGGCGTTCCATCATTGAGAATAATGAGCACGTCGACAGGTACAAGTCCCTGCCGACCTTCGAACTCCGACAGGCCATCCAAGGAAGTATTAAAGGCTTCTTTTCCAATGAAATTCAAACGAGGCTCGTCAAATTTACCCGACCAATCAATTCGTATTTTTTCGATATCCATTTGAACCGAAGGCACTACGGGTAAGGAAACATAGGCTCGACCGGAATTACTTTCCAAAGACCCTTGAATTTCGGGATCTCCGAATTTACTTTTCAATAATGTTAAATCGCCTTTCATTCGAGTTCGCACGTACTCTTGAGTAACAGGGTCGAGCACGATGTCAATTTCAGAATCATCAACGGCCAACTTAATGTCGAGTTCCGAAATTATTTCCGGTTCTTCTTCTACTCGAATACTGTCGGGCTCATCGAAGGATACAAATTGTACGATTCGGTCCGATTGAACAACGGTAATGCCTTCTTGGACCAAGTATCGAAAAAACGAACCGGGCAATATACGGGCCGATCCTTCCGCTAGGAAGTACTCATTATCTCCTTTAACATGAAGGTCAAGGTCTGCGGAAGCGTTCCCTTGCATTGACTTGCCCGTTTTCTGATTGATAAATACAAACGCTTCACTTTCCGCGGTTAAGTCGTAATAGAGACTTGGAAAAGTATTGAGAATACCGGAGACCGCGAGCGGGCGATCGTTCTCGTCGTAAATTCTAAAGTTATCGAGTTCCAGGTGATCATTAACAAACTTCAAGCTGTCGCCTTTTAAAATATAGGGCGTTTCAGTTCCAGGTAACACAACCCTACCGCGCTCAATATTCAACCATCCATCGGCATATATATCATCGGTGTACCTTCCGGTAACATCGCCACTCAAAATACCGGCGAGTTGTACTTCACCCGGAAGAAAGCCTTCGTTTAGTACACCTAAGTCAAAGTCAATGACCCGAACTTCAAAATCGGCCTTTCCGTCGGCGTAATCAATTTGGGCATATGAATCTTTTAAGCCTTTATCAAAATTTACTCTTAACCCGAGCGAATCGTTCCGGTAAATCCCTTCAGCATGCCAATCGCCAATAACCGTGCTATCAACTGTAATCTCATTAAAATTTAGAATCAACGCTGTTTCTAAAGAGCGCACGTTAAAATCCGCTTTTGCGTAAATCCAAGCATTGACGAGCGTATCCGAAGTAAAAAACTCGGTAACACTCCGAAGTCGTAACGAATCCAATTCAAAAGTAACCTCACCCGATTCATCCGTTTGGCAAATTAACGAGGCTTTATTCTGCCGCAGCCCCAATGATCCGCGATTGAGAATAAAGTCTTCATCGAGCAGGATCCCCTCATTACTCCGCACTTCCCATAAGTTTCCGAGAATTTCAAGAGTCTCTGCATCGGTAAGCGCCAATCGGTATCCCCGGTCCAAGTTCTCTTGTACAATTCCTATTCTCGATGATCCCAAATCATTAAAATCTTCCAAGGTCAAAAGCCACTCGACTCCTTCCTTATTTCGATCAATTTCAATGTTTAATCCACTAAGATTGAAGTCCTTTACATGGGCCTCATCGGCCCGAAGGGCCCCTTCAAAATGACGATTCTGATAAGCCACAGATCCTGCGACATTTCCAATGTAATTGTCCGCGTCGAACGCATTTTCTAACGTAATGTCGAGGTTCCACAAAAGGGAATCCACAGAATGTGTCAAGTCCAGTTTTTCCAGAGAAGCCCCAACAGCGTATCCGCTCAGTTGATGTATCAATACGGAATCTATATTTCCGGCCATCTGCAATCGCAACTCCGGCATACTATCGAGTTGCTCACGCCAATTATCGGGATTGATCAATGGAATTTCACCGTCGTAAAAAGCGTCTACAAAAGCATCATTCCCCGCATTCCAGTAGAGCTGATTTTTGGCCTGTTCAATTTCGTAGGACATAAATTGATCAGGAACAAGTGTGGAATCTCCTTTTGACCAGTGGAATAGTGGATTGGACAATC
>CBFHRK010000038.1:16077-19516 GCA_965658225.1 Flavobacteriales bacterium
GATGTATCCACCAAATTCGGTTTCAATTGTTTTATTCGCCCTTCCCACCGCACGGCGGAAGTGTCGCGGTTGAGATCAATTAAATCTCCTTTAAAAACTAGGTTTGCAGCCGAGTCGGTCACCACGGCAAATAGGCTATCGAATCCATTTTTTGATACGTAGGTAAAATCAATTCCCGTAAGCGAGTATCCTTCTATTTCCAATCGGTTCGACTCCAAGGTTACGAGTAAAGTATCGAGTTCTTCTTGGTCATTTACCGTTCCGGCAACTCGAAAATCGAGCGCTCCATCCGGGATGGAAAGCGGCAAATAATCGATGATTTGATCTATGGCTAATTGGGCGCTTTCAAGCCCGATATCGTAGTAAATGCTCTGTTCTTCGATGGCAATTTTAGATCGGACATCGATTGCTCCTTCTGGAGTATTTAGCGCAGCGGAAATCGCCATTTTCTCGGCATTCCCAAAAATGTGCACGGGGCCATCGGCCCGAGAGGGCCAAAGAAACATCGAATTATACGACTGAGGCATTAAAAAGGCATCGAGATCGGCCCTGCTTGTATGCACCTTGGAAAGCATCAAGTCGAGTGGGATTGACGCGTCAGACCAATCGATTAAGCCATTGAGCGAGGCCTTTGTCTCGCTAATTAAGTTGATTTCAAATGCACGAAACCGAAGCGAATCCGGCCCTACACTCAAGCCACCATCGAATGTAAGAGTGCTGTTGCGAGGATAATCGGGATGGATAATTTCCTCAAACTCCGGGTAGACCCACAAAATATCCTGAATTGTCGCTGAAGATGGGTTCAAAACCAAGGAAACTTGATTGTTATCTTTTGGGTCAAAATGGATTTTTTCCGCGTTTAAGTCGAGGTCGCCAAAGAGCAAAGCCAATTGATCCAATGCATAGGAGTCGCCTTCATTTTCCGATGAAAAGTTCTGCGCATCTAACTTAAGTGGGAGGGTGTCGTTGGAAAAATGAAGCGAATCGCTCGAGTAGGTGACAACGAATTGATCAAAAAAAAACTGCTCGAAGCTCAATTGTTCTAGGTTAGATTCCACCACGGCTTCCCGCAGTCGCAATTCTGGAATGTTCAATTCTAGGGAATCCTTTTGATTCACATAAAATACATCAACATGAGAGAAATCCAGTTTCCCGATGCGTATATCGGGCACTTCCGATGCAGAGCTAGTGTTTGTATCCGAATACGATACATAAATCTCCGCTCCTTGAATTTTGAATTGAGGGACGTTTACTTTTCGGGCCGCTAGGCCCGTCCATTCCCAGTCGAGCAACACATAATCGGCGGAGCCTCTACTTATATCAGGAACGTCCCAAGTGAGCTTTTCGAAGGAGACAGAGCTCGGGAATACGAAATTCATTTTTTCGTAGGCGATTCCGTTTTCTTTCTTCATTACCCGCCAAAAAATAGCCAATCCTACAAAGAACAGGACCATAAGAATTACCAAAGTCACAAACATTCGGATAATTCTCCTTCTCAATTTTGAATCGTCCTTCGACTCTTTCATTAATCAGAGTAATTGAATGAGAATCCGAAGGCAAAATAAAAACGGTAGTATCCGTCTTGTGTATTACTGGATATACCCCCGCTAATTGGGCCCAGTCGGGTTCGCCAAGTCAACTCGGCACCGTAGCCAACACCCAGTTGCTCGCCTGTAAAGGTGCTCCAATCAAAATTGTTCTGGATATCATCAATGGGTATATGGTCATAATACCCGTACAGGTTTGCTCCGTACTTTAAATAAAACTGGTTCATAAATACATTTTGAAACTTCATCCCCAGAACTCCGAAATTCGGTTTTTCAACTTCCGCGTATTGCAAACCAATAATGGGTGTGTCATGAAAACGAATGCGTTGGTAACCCCCGAAAACCCAACCCTGGGTGATATCTGTTGCATTGTGCGTTCCAAAAGTTAACCCCAAGCCCCCAAAAGGAATGAATTGCATTTTCCGAGCAATGGGTAAAAAGTACTTGACTTTAATGAGCGATTGAAAATACGCTTCAGGCGTCAGCGAATTAATGAGGTCGTTTACTTGGTCTTCACTCAGGCGAATCGTCAAGTCCCCGTCGTCGGTAATGGGTACATCAATACTATCGACATCCCCGTTGAATATCACTTTGTATTTTGGAGCAAGTATCGCTCGTGCATCGAAAAGCATTTCTCCACCTTCGGTGGGAAAGTTTCTGTTGTTCAAATCGTTTCTTAGATAGGACAACCGGAGCGTGAAAATTTCTTCTTTTTGACGCCCCACTCCCTCGGGTAGGGTAATGTTAAACTTGGAGCGCGACTGACGAATTTGGTACCCGATTCCAAAAAGCAAACTCTCTTTTAAGGATTGCGTTGAGAGGGCATTTATTGCCACACTATGAATTGTTTCAGACAACACGTCTTCGGCTACACCCTTGTCGTAGCTTGGCAATTCCGCGTTGAGAAAGTCGTACCGTAAATTTAACGCGTACCTTTTGTTATTCCCGATGTACTTGTAATAATCGAAACGAAACCTAGGGTTCCTGGAAATATCTAAAACGGTTACCAATCTGGATTCTGGGCCAATTAAATCTCTTGCCGTGTAGTTGAGAAGAATTCCGGCCGAAAAAACGTTATCGAGGTGCACGGAGGCAAAAAGACGTGCCGGTATTTTTTCCACCATGTTGACCTCCAAAGTATTTTGGCCGTCTTGGTCAACGATTACGTAGTCTACTTTTTTAAATCCATTGATTCCGTATACGCGACGTATACCCTCCTCTAAATCTTCTCGGGTTAGCGTATCTCCTTCGCTAAACCCTAGTTTCGATTTAATCAAAGCATCGGAGAAGTGAATGTTCCCATCGATTTTAATAGAATGAATTTCAATCGGTTTTATTCTTCCTTCCATTTTGAAGGGTTCCCGATTCATCTGTATTTCTTCAGCCATCGCTTCAAATTCAGGAGCGAATGACTCACCCGTTGCAATACCGATTTCTATGATTTCGGGAACTTTAGAAAAGCTACCCGTGCTGTACTCGCCAAATTCAGGTTCAATAAAAATGTCACATTTCGAAATTTCCATGGGAAGAATTTTCGTTGATTTAATCATCGCAAGCGACATTAAAATGCCAATCATATCCTCGGGCGTTTCTTCACCTTCTTTCGTTCCTACATTAACGCCGATAACGTAATCTGCCCCCATTGAAATGACTTGTTCTACCGGAAAATTGTCGAGCACTCCGCCGTCCACGGCCAAAGTACTGTCTAAATCGACTGCGGTAAAAGCAGTAGGCAATGCCATACTCGAACGAATGGCCGTTGCTAAATCTCCTTTTTCAAAAACAATAGGCTCTCCCGTTTTTACATTCGTTGCGATACAGCGAAAGGGTATCGGAAAATCATCAAAGTGTTCGTAGTCGCGGGCCGACCACAAATAGTGTCGCAACAATTC
>CBFHRK010000039.1:0-19111 GCA_965658225.1 Flavobacteriales bacterium
CAGAATGAGCTGAGTTGTTCGGTCTTTTTGATCCCCCTTTAATAAGAGAATCAATCATGCCATTAAAAACGAAGTAATGAAAGGGCATAACCGCGTACCAATAGAGTCGACCAAAGATCCCTTTTGGGCGAAACGTGGCCGTTTGATGAAGCATAAGTTCGGCATCGTTCTCGACTACTTTCCATTCGAGCCAAGCCTCTCCGGGAAGTTTCATTTCGGCATATAAAAGGAGTCGTGTTTTTTCTTTATCAGCTACTAAAACACGCCAAAAATCTAGAGCATCTCCCGCCCAGAGATCGACCGGACTCCTTCTTCCGCGGCGAAGTCCTACACCGCCGACGAACTTATCTAATAGTCCGCGAATACGCCATAAAAAATTTCCGTAGTACCATCCATTTTCACCACCAATCGACCAGATGTTTTTTTGTAATTCATCTCGTTCAATCGAGAACCTTCGTTCGCGATGGTCTTTGAAGCAGCCGTAAATAGGAACTTGAATATGATCTTTTAAATCGTCGCGCTCGAGACTGCTCGTTACAGCATCTTTCCAGCTACTCACTACTTCATTTTGCCTTAAACGCTGGAAAGCCAGTTCTACAGCCTTCTTATAAGGAATATCTTCTGTTTCTACGTAGGTGTTTAAGTTGTTGGGTCGGGCTACTACCTCAATTTTCATGCTATCAACGAGTGCGCTGGCGAGCTTAAAACTGGTACTCGTAACGAAATAGAGCCAATAAGAAGAGAGTTTAGGAGTCATTACGGGAACCGTAAAAATGTACCGCTTCATTCCCCGTACCTCGGCGCATTGAAGTAGCATTTCTCGATACGTAAGTATATCGGGACCACCTATATCGTAGGTTTCGCCGTATAGCTCTTCTTTACCCAAAACCCCTGCTAAATAGGACAATACATCGCGAATTGAAATCGGTTGACAGCGAGTATTTAGCCATTTCGGTGTCACCATCACCGGAAGTTTTTCTACCAAGTCGCGAATGATTTCAAAAGAGGCGCTTCCCGACCCTACAATAATTCCTGCTCTGAGGGCCGTTAATTTTGCATCCGCTTTCTTTAGAAGTGTTTCAACGTTTTTGCGACTTTGGAGGTGCTCACTTAAATGATCCGCATTGTAGATTCCACCCAAGTAAATGATTTGTTTGCACGAGGTTGTATTGATGTATTCCACGAAATTATGTGCCGCACTTTGTTCGAGAGCTCCAAAATTATTCGAGCTACTCGTCATGGAGTGAACTAAATAGTACGCCGCGTCTACATCTTTAGGTAAGTCCTCAATATTCAAAGGCTTTAATAGATCTGCCTCAAAAATGGAAACGGCCTCTTCCAATTTAGGTGTAAGCATGAATCGCGAACGATTACGAACGAAACAAAAGACTTCATGTCCTTCCTCAACAAGAACCTCAAGTAGTCGTCGCCCAATGTATCCGTTTGCTCCAGTCAGTATGATGCGCATGAAAGTCTAACCCAATTGAACCGCTGAGGTTCGAAAAGTACTACAACAAAATGGAAATTTCTGGGTTAGTAAAAAGAGTTCTTTCAACAGTTTGGTTAATAACTCAATGGCGAAAAGAGCAGTTTGAATTTATTTTTTGATAATTTCGAGAGAACATCCAGTCCATACAGACTTCTGTTCTTTGCACCCACTAACACTAAAAGCACATGACAACAAGTACATCTCGTCTCGAATATGCGAAAACGATTTTACAGAAAGTAAGTTTTGATGCCCGACTCTTCCAGAAGGAATTGAAAAAGAGCTTAAAGTGGGTTAGCGCTGAAGAGCGCTCCTTATTGCGAGAGTGGGTAGTCGTGAATTACCGCCATCTTACCGGAGATAATTACTTAATGTGTTGATAGAACGTCTTGGTGCCTTATTGAATGAGGGTCCTCCCGGGTATGAAGCCCAGAATTCCATGTCGGTTGGAAACCGAATTCCTCCGTCCCCAGAAGAATTGGCAAAACTGAATGCGCGCCACGCGGGCGTAATGGCGCTGCTATTTCAAGAGCAAAGTGTTTGGCATACCGTGCTCATTCGTCGACCGTCTTATCCAGGTGTTCATAGCAATCAAATTGCCTTTCCCGGAGGCAAGCTAGAGAAAGAAGACGACGGTTATTTGGCAGCGGCCCTGCGCGAAACAGAGGAGGAGGTTGGCGCCGAACGGAATCGGATCCAAATTCTGGGAGGATTATCACCTTTATACATTCCGCCGAGTAATTTTATGGTACACCCATTTGTTGGGGTCTTGGATAAGCCGTCGGCCTGGCGGCCAGAAGAGAAAGAAGTAGCAGAGGTTATCGAAATGCCTTTAGCTCATATTTTGTCGGATGTAAATCGCGTGGAGGAATTCGTAGAAACGAAATACGGGAAATGGAAAGTTCCTGCCTATAATTATCAGGGTCACGTTATTTGGGGAGCAACGGGTATGATGCTGGCTGAGTTAGCCGTCGCTGTGAATCGCGCCGCAGGCGCAGAATCAGCCTTTTAAAAAATCAGTACCTTTGGCGCCCTAACTAATTCTGCTTCTATTGAAGGTGCGTAATCTTTTTGTAGATCGATTCGGGAACCCGCTTCTGTTAAAAAGACTCATGATATTGGTCTTTGGAGCGTACACCTTTCCTCGATTCGCTATCCGAAATAAGACCATCATTGAGGGGAGTGAAATTCTACACAACCTCCCGAAAAAGAACGTTTTGTTTGTTTCGAACCATCAAACGTACTATGCGGATGTAGCTTGTTTTTTCCATGTTTTTGCCTCCGCTCGATGGGGATTTCGGAATACGATTAAATTTCCAATTTACCTCTTGAATCCGATTTTGAGACTTTATTTCGTAGCGGCCAAGGAAACGATGGAAAGCGGATTGCTTCCTAGGATTTTTAAGTTGGCCGGATCTATTTCCGTTAAAAGAACTTGGCGAGAGAAAGGCCAAGAAATTCAACGTGAAGTAGATCAAAAAGATCCCGATAATATTAGCAAAGCATTGGATGATGGTTGGGTAATTACTTTTCCTCAAGGTACTACTCGGCCATTTGTAGCTGGGCGTAAAGGAACCGCTCATTTAATCCGAAATACCCAACCCATTGTGGTGCCCATTACTATCGATGGTTTCAGAAGGGCTTTCGACAAGCAAGGAATTATGTTGAAAGGTCGGAATGTACAATTGAAGGTACAGGTAAAAGAGCCCTTGAAAATCGATTATACAGCACCCGTTGAGAATATTTTGGATCAGATCATGCACTCCATAGAACAAACTCCAGAATTTAATTTGATGGGGCAAATTTCTGAGCAGAGTGATCCGAATAGTGTGAAACGTGACTCTTGGTACTGAAAAAGTACCCTATTTCACCTTACCTTTCCAACTCTAAGGCCCTTTTGCGCGTTCTCATTAAAAATAGATGTTATGAAAAAAGCAACTCTGCTCATATTAGCCTTCAGTTTATTCGCCTTTTCCGGATGCGAAAAGGATGAAGACCCCAATCCGGGAGAAGTTACCCTTCGCGTATCTTTTGTCTCTAACGGAGCTCCTGTTGCTATAAACGAAGTGCTTCCCTACAATGGAAATGATCATAAAATCAGTTTGGTTAAAATGTACTTGTCGAACCTCGCATTGGAATGCAGCTGTGGGAGTACTGAAAAATTGGCTGATGTGGTTTTAGTCGACTCCGATAAAGATCAATACTCGTTCAGCTTTGAGGTAGACCCTGGAACCTACACAGGCCTTGGAATGAGCTTGGGATTACCTGCTGAATTAAACGGTCAAGATCCTTCCATTTTTGCCGCCGATCACCCAATGAGCGCTCAGCAAAATATGTATTGGACATGGGCTTCGAAGTATCGATTTATCATTTATGAAGGAAAAGTAGACAGTACGCAAAGCAATAATTTCGATCATTTTTTAGTGTACCATACAGGACTCGACACCTTGTTCAGAGACATGGGCACTCTTCCATTATCTTTAACGGTAGAGTCTGAATCGAAACATACGATTGATATTACATTTGATCTGTTGAATGTGTTGTATGATGTAAATGATCCTATAGATGTATTTGTTGATGACGACACGCACACCATGGACCACTTAGAATTGGCAAAACGAATTACAGATAATGCGGTTGCCAGCTTCAATATCGAGTAGGACTAAAATCCGATTAGCGGGTTTTTTAGCCTTCGTTTTCACCGGTTTTTCCTGTGTTCGTGAGGTGCCTTCCATAGCTATTCCCGGCCTCCCGGCCGGATGGCCAACTTTCTACGCTGTCGACGATAATCCATATAGCGGTGAACGAGCCGCTCTCGGAAAAGAACTCTTTTTTGACACACGACTCAGTGCCCAGAATAATGTTAGTTGCGGCACATGTCATCGGCCCGAAAGGGCTTGGACGGTCAATGAAGACTTAGTGATGGGTACCTCAGGAACCCGATTTTTTCGGCATCCGCCTTCATTAGTAAACGTCGCCTTTTTCGCAGAGTACCATTGGGATGGAGGCACAACGTCTTTGGAAAAGCAAATTCTCGCACCCCTTGAGAATCCCGATGAAATGAATATCCGAATCGATACCTTGATCGAACGACTTCAATCGGATTCCTATTATAACAAGCGGTTTCGAGAAGTTTTTGACCGTGCTCCCGATATGTACGGATTAACAAGAGCCTTGGCGGCTTATGAACGCGCTTTGGTCAGTTTCAATAGTAAATGGGATCAAGTGCAAGCCGGAAGAGCAAATTGGACCGAGATAGAAGAAGAGGGGCGCGAACTCTTCTTTTCATCCAAGTTAAACTGTAGTTCATGCCATACTCCTCCGTTATTTACGGATCGCGATTACCACAACACTGGTTTGTGGAAATGGGGCGATTTTGATCCTGGAAGATCGCGCGTTACACTCGATTCGGCCGACTTGGGTAAATTCAAGACGCCTACTCTGCGAAATATAGGGTTTTCCTTTCCTTATTTTCACGATGGTTCGGTAACTACTTTGGAAGAAGTACTGGCTCACTACGCGCGCGGAGGAAATGAGAATCAAAACCAAGATTCGCTTGTCTCGGGATTTGAATTGAGTCAAGAAGAGAAAAAGTGTCTCATTGCTTTTTTAATGGCGCTCAATGATTCAGCATCGATAACGAATCCCGAAGTACTTCCTTAAATACATGTTGAACAATAGTTCGGACTTATTGTTGTTCGCACACTTACTCTTAAAGACTCATTTTCAGTCGCTTTTGAGAAAATGAACAAAGAATTGTGAACTTCTTAAAACACTTTGACTAAAGATGCTGTTTAAATTAAGTAGTTTTGTTTAACCAAACTTGAACAAGAAAGGCCGATGGTCACGTATTCAATAAAAGATTTGGAGAAATTCTCCGGAATAAAAGCGCACACCATACGCATATGGGAGCAGCGATATGGCTTATTGAATCCACACCGTACCGATACGAATATTCGCTTTTACGACGAGGATCAGTTAAAAATGCTTCTCAATGTTTCTTTATTGGCGAACAACGGTCACAAGATCAGCAAGATTTCGGGCTATTCGAAGGAAGAATTCAATAAAGAGGTTCGTGCGATTTATGAAAAGTATGAACACGAAGCCTCAACGGAAGCATTGCAAGTAAAAGTAAACGGTCTGATCATGGCCATGCTTGAGCTCGATGAATTGAAATTCGAGAAAATCTTTTCAACAAGCCTGTTAAAAAGGGGCTTTGAAGGAACCGTACTTGATTTGTTGTATCCCTTTTTACAACGCATCGGAATGATGTGGCGAACGGGTGAAGTGAGTTGCGCTCAGGAGCACTTTATTACGAATCTTATTCGTCAAAAGGTACTGGTAGCTATTGATGCCATTCCCTTAGCTACAGGAGATAGTGAGAAGTTCTTGCTCTTTTTACCTGAAAGTGAATTTAATGAGTTGCTAACCCTTTTGTCGACTTATATTTTAAAGAATAAAGGGAAGCAGTGTATCTACCTAGGGCAGGATATACCTTTTCATGACTTATTAAGTGTAGCTGAAATTACTACCCCACATGCCTTGATGACCTTTTTGACTGAACCTGCCAGTCAGGAAGAATCTCAGAAGTACATCAATCAACTAGCATCGACGTTTCCGTCGAAGTCAATTATTATTTCGGGTAATGTCTCCTTCCTTCACGATTTAGATCGCCCCGGAAATGTAACCATCATTGATTCGTTAAGACACCTTGTTGAGGTAATTCTTTAACCGCGCATACGAACACGATCCGTCTCTTCTTTTGGCCAAATAAAGGTGACCTTATGAGGTCGGCCCAGTATGGTAGGTGAAAAGCCAGCATCCGCGAAAATTTTAAACACTACTCGGTCTTTTCCGCGCACTTCCCAGTTCTGCATGATTTCGTCTTTCAAGGTCATGAATACATCGTGCAGCTCCTTCAATCGATCTTGATCGTCCTCTGGAACCACCATGAGAAAAGATTTTCCAATCATTTCATCGGATGCGTATCCGTAGAGGCGGAGATAATTGTTGTTCACGGCCGAATAGTTACCGTTTTCATCGGTTACGCAAATAGCTAGGGGAGTATCCTCAATAATAGCCGCGTAGTTTTGGGGATCTTGATCTAAAAGGTCTTTGATCCTCTTGGTTTCGTTTAAATCGATCATATAATAGGTCAAATAGGATGTCTCAAAAGTAATTATTTGTGCTTGAAAGTAAGTTATTTTATTTTCGAAAATAAATGAAAGAATATAAAGCCCTGTTAATCAAGTTGTTATGTGATTTGTTTAATGAATTGTTAAATGAGTTACACAAAGCATTGTTATTTGGGGTTTGTTGTTTAGCTTTGAACTGTAAATATTAAACAAACCTCTTGAAATAATGACTACAGCAGAATTCGGAAATTTAATGGTAGACCACACTCAGTTTCTTAAAAGGTTGGCAATGAATTTGACCAAAGATACAGAGGAGGCGAATGATTTAACTCAGGATACTTTCTTAAAGGCCATTTCTAATCAGGATAAGTACATGCCGGGCACGAATATCAAGGGCTGGTTGTATACCATTATGAGAAATACCTTTATCAACAAGTATCGCAAAGCGAAATCGCGTAACACTTTTGTAGATAACACGGAGAATAATTTCTTTTTGAATCAAAAGGAAGCAAATAAGGAGTCGAAAACAGACTCGGTTGTAAATGGCAATTACCTGATGGAGCAAATTCAATCGGTTGATAAGAATTATGTTGATACCTTCATGATGCATTATGAAGGATACAAATACGAGGAAATTGCAGAAATCTTGAATATTCCCTTGGGAACAGTAAAAAGCAGAATCTTCTTAGCACGTAAAAAGTTGATGGAGAAGTTAAAAGACTACCGTTACTAAAAGCATGCGTAAAAAGGCAATAATAATCGGTTCGGGGTTCGCAGGATTGTCTGCGGCAACGCATCTGGCAAAAGAAGGGCTAGATGTAGTTGTTTTAGAGAAGAACGATCAACCAGGTGGGAGAGCGCGTCGTTTTGAGGCAGAAGGCTTCACATTCGATATGGGACCCAGTTGGTATTGGATGCCTGATGTTTTCGAGCAGTACTTTTCTACCTTCGGTAAAAAAGTGAGTGATTATTACGAGTTAGACCGCTTAGATCCTTCTTACCGCGTTTATTTTGGAGACAACGATTATGTTGATCTGGCTGCTAAAATGGACGAATTGCTCGCTTTATTCGAAAGAATGGAGCCGGGAAGTTCAAAACTGTTGCAGCAGTTTTTAAAAGATGCGGAGTACAAATATGAAGTCGGAATAAATGACTTGGTCAGAAAACCAGGTCGGTCGCTGCTCGAATTCGCTGATTGGCGTGTTGCAAAGGGTGTTTTGCAGTTGCAGTTATTTAGCTCTATTCAGAGTGTAGTGAGAAAGAACTTTAAGAACCCGAAACTCCAGTCTCTTTTAGAGTTCCCTGTTCTTTTTTTGGGCGCTATGGCCAAAGACACGCCGGCCTTGTATAGTTTGATGAATTATGCAGATATGGTAGGTGGAACATGGTATCCGAAGGGAGGCATGCACGAAATTGTGAGCGCCATGGTGAACCTTGCCCAAGAGGTTGGAGTCGAAATTCAATTGAATCAAGAGGTTACGAGAATTGAATTAGAGAACGGTTATGCGACAGGAGTTCACACTTCCGAAGGTTTTATTGCGGCCGATGTTGTTGTCTGTGGGGCCGATTATCACCATGTGGAGCAGAATCTCCTTCCGCCCGAAGGGCGCATGTATACCCCTCGATATTGGGAGAAAAGAAAAATGGCTCCTTCTAGTTTGCTCTATTTTATAGGTTTGAGCAAACCTTTAGAGGGGGTCTTGCATCATACTTTATTCTTTGATGAAAGTTTAGATGATCATGGTCGAGAAATATATCAGGACCCGAAGTGGCCTACAAAACCTTTGTTTTACGTAAGCTGTGTGAGTAAAACAGATCGCACGAGCGCTCCAGAGGGCATGGAAAATGTATTCATTTTAATACCTACGGCTCCTGGATTGGATGAGTCGGAGGATACGCGTGAAAAGTACCTCGATGTTGTATTGGATCGCTTAGAACAGCGAACGGGTCAAAAAGTCCGCGAAAACATTATTTATCAGCGATCCTATGCGCATCGCGAGTTCATTGAAGACTACCATGCGTTCAAGGGAAATGCATACGGATTGGCGAATACGCTCGATCAAACGGCTATTCTAAAACCGGCGATGAAGAGTAAAAAAGTAAAAAACCTTTATTTCACAGGGCAATTGACGACTCCAGGACCAGGAGTGCCACCTTCGTTGATTAGCGGTCAAGTAGTATCCGGTGAAGTGATAAAGGATTTAAAATATGTCAGAGATGAAAGCCCTGTATGATCAGGTAAGTCTGCGTAGCAGCAAATTAGTAACGCGATCTTACAGCACCTCATTCTCTTTGGGAATTAGGTTGCTTAGCAAAGACTTACACGACCCCATTTACGCGATCTACGGATTCGTGCGTTTGGCAGATGAAATTGTAGACACATTCCACGATTTCGACAAGCAAGCATTGCTCAAGCGTTTCAAAGAAGATACATACACCGCGCTGGATGAGGGAATTAGCCTCAATCCCATTTTACACAGTTTTCAAGCGGTTGTAAATAACTACAATATTGAGCGCGAACTCATTGAAGCTTTTCTGTATTCCATGGAAATGGATTTGGTTGATCAGGAGTACGATCAAGAAGCCTTTGAAAAATATATTCTCGGATCGGCAGAGGTAGTGGGCTTAATGTGCTTGCGGGTATTCTGCGAAGGAAACGAAGAACAGTACCAATCATTGAAAGCTCCGGCTATGAAGCTTGGAGCCGCTTTTCAAAAAGTGAACTTTTTGCGCGATCTAAAAGCGGATTACGAAAAGTTGGGACGAAGTTACTTCCCGAGCGTTGACTTGGAACGCTTCGACCTGCCTAGTAAACGCGATATTGAAGCAGACATCGAACAAGATTTTGCAGAGGCTTACGAAGGAATTAAAAGACTTCCTCAAAAAGCAAAGTTTGGGGTCTATTTAGCCTACGTCTACTATATACGTCTGTTCAATAAAATTCAGAATACCGAACCGCTCACCATCATGGAAAAGCGCGTGCGCATCCCGAATTCTCGCAAATACTCTTTAATGCTCGGAAGCTACTTCCGTTACCGATTGAATTTACTTTAATGAGCTACGAAGAACAAGTTGTATTAGTAGATTCGGAAGACCGGCCTATCGGCCAGATGGAAAAAATGGAGGCCCATAGAAAGGGATTGCTGCATAGGGCATTTTCCGTATTCATCTTGAATAGCAATGGTGAACTAATGTTGCAACAACGGGCCTTCGAAAAATACCATAGCGGTGGCTTATGGACAAATAGCTGTTGCAGCCATCCGCGTCCCGGAGAAACGGTTTTAGCTGCTGGTACACGAAGACTTCAAGAAGAGATGGGATTTCAAGTGCCCTTGCAAAAGGCTTTTGATTTTATATACAGAGCCGAACTTGATAACGATTTAGTAGAACACGAATTAGACCACGTGTTGTTAGGAGCATTTGACGGATCACCCGTTTTAAACCCTTCGGAAGTGGCCAGCTATAAATGGGTAAGCCTTCCTGCCGTGAAGGCAGAAATGGAGGAACACCCAGATCGATTTACAGCTTGGTTTCGCATTTGTTTTGAACCCTTTCACCGGTACGTAAACGACTCTTTGAAGTCAATTGCATTAGCCGAATAATAGAATAATGAACGTAACAGTACACCGGAAAGCCCATTTTAATGCGGCACATAAACTCTACAACAAATCGTGGAGCGATGAAAAAAATAAGGCCGTTTTTGGAAAATGCGCCAATGATAATTTTCACGGTCACAATTACGATTTAATCGTGAGCGTAAAAGGGCCTATTGACCCTGAAACGGGCTATGTGCTCGACATGAAATTCTTAAAAGATATTGTTCGAGAGGAAGTAGAAGAGCCTTTTGATCATAAAAATTTGAATCTGGACACCCCCGAATTCAAAGATTTGAATCCGACCGCTGAGAATATAGCAGTGGTTATTTGGAATAAGCTTCGCAACCGAATTGAAGCGAAGTATGAATTAAAAATTACACTTTATGAAACGCAACGGAATTTCGTTGAATACGACGGAAAATAACGGATATAGTACAAAGGGTATTAACGGTGGTTCAAACGGATACGCGAGTAATGGCACGACCATTGCCGAGTTGCTCGATGAGCCCGAGGATTTTATCGGAGAAAACCATGTTGGAACGAGCAAGGATACACCGATGCTCCCAGATGCTTTTGATTTAACGGAAGAAGAGAAAATCGATCAAATCGCTTTTCACTTCGGTAAAATCATGGATACGCTTGGACTCGACCGCTCGGATGATAGCCTAAAAGGTACGCCAAAAAGGGTGGCTAAAATGTACGTGAAAGAAGTTTTTTCGGGTTTGAATCCGGCCAATAAACCTGTAGTGCGCATGTTTGAAAACAAATACGGCTACAATGAAATGCTGGTAGAAAAGAACATCACCTTGCACTCTTATTGTGAACATCATTTCGTACCCATTCTAGGAAAGGCGCATGTAGCGTACAAAAGCAATGGGAATGTGATTGGACTCAGCAAAATTAATCGAGTAGTCCGCTATTTCGCCAAACGACCTCAAGTACAAGAGCGATTGACGGAACAAATTGCAGAGGAGTTGAAAAGCATTCTACAGACGGAGGACGTTGCGGTCATTATTGATGCGGAGCACATGTGCGTGAGTACGCGCGGAATTGAAGATGTGAATAGCAGCACGGTAACCGCACATTATTCTGGCGTCTTCAAAGAGGAGCGCGCTCAAAATGAATTATTTAAATATTTAGACTGATGTTCGGACTATTCAAGAATGATCCTATAAAAAAACTGGAAAAAGAATATCGCAAGAAGCTCGAAGAAGCCCGAGATATTCAGCGCCAAGGCGACGTCCTAAAAGCAGGTCAGGTTACAACGGAGGCGGAAGAGATTTATAAAAAAATTGAGGCCCTAAGAAGTAATGGTTAACTCCATGTGCAGGGTTGAAAAAAATAGAATTTGAGCTCATGGCTAATTATCTAATTATTGGTGGCAGTTCTGGTACTGGATTAAAATTGACGCAAGATCTGCTCGATCAAGGGCATTCAATTTGGTCGGCGAGCAGAACCCAAGGCGAACTTCAGCAGTTCCCTGAGGTTCGTTGGCAAAGCTATGATGTCACGGACCCCGATGCCGATTTAACAGATCTTCCAGAGGTGCTCGACGGATTGGTGTATTGCCCGGGAACCATCAACTTGAAGCCTTTTCACATGACAAGGGAAAAGGTTTTTCGCGATGAAATGGAAGTGAATTATTTCGGAGCTGTGCGCGCAATTCAACAGGCTTTAAATGCCCTCAAGAAGGCAGATCGCTCTGCGATTGTGCTTATGAGTAGCGTAGCGGTTCAAACGGGTATGCCCTACCATGCGAGTATCGCATCGGCAAAAGGAGCAGTAGAAGGTTTAACGCGGGCGCTGGCGGCAGAGTTTGCGCCGAAAATTCGTGTGAATGCGGTGGCGTTGAGTTTAGTCGATACGCCCCTAGCGGGCCGATTATTAAACTCCGACACTAAAAAAGAAAATAGCGCGGAACGTCATCCTCTAAAACGTTTCGGTACGGTTGAAGACAGTTCACAAGCGATTCAATTTTTATTGGGTCCAACCGCAGGTTGGATTAGCGGACAAATAATGCAAGTAGACGGAGGTATGTCGGCTCTACGCTCAATATAAGGCCATGGAAGAAACACATTTTTCATCCGATGATTTTGTAAACATGGAGCGTCGTTATCGGGCCCATTTCTTTAATTCACTCAGCGGCTTTAAAAGCGTGAATCTCTGTGGAACGGAAGACAAAAAAGGTAAGTCGAATCTCGCCATCTTGAATTCCGTTTTTCACCTCGGTAGCAATCCACCCTTGATGGGTATGATCATGCGTCCGGCAACCGTGCCACGACATACGCTCTCCAATATCATTGAACAAGATCACTATACGTTCAACCACATCAATAAAAACATCATTCACGAAGCACATCAAACTTCAGCGAAGTATACGCGTACGCAAGATGAATTTGATATGGTCGGATTAACACCCTTTTACTCCGATAAACTAAAAGCTCCGTATGTGTTGGAATCCAATGTGAAAATTGGCCTGAAGTTCCGAGAGCGTGTGAATATAGCCGCCAACCATACCATTCTTATCGTTGGTGAAGTAGTGGAGGTTATTTTGCCTTCTAGAGCGGTCGGACTCGACGGCTTTATTGATTTGCAAGAGGCTGGAACCCTCACGGGAAGTGGACTCGACGCTTACCTCGAAACAAAAAAGGTAGCTCGCTTATCTTATGCCCGACCGTACGAGGACCTTAAAGAAATCGAAGCTTTCATGTCGATGATCAAGGAATGAGTACGAAGTTAAATTTCTTTTGGCATCGGCGCGACTTGCGCATTGAAGATAATCGAGGGCTTTCGGAAGTCCTCAGTATGGAAGGGTTTACCCAGCCCGTTTTCATATTTGACGAAGCTATTCTAGATCCTTTAGAAGATAAGAGCGACGCGCGCGTAACCTTTATTTACGGCGAAATAGAGCGTTTGAAAAAGGAATACGAGGAAATGGGTGCAACCTTGCTCGTAGCCTATGGAAACCCCAAAGATGTTTGGAATCAGTGGCTCGAGGAATATTCAATTTCTAACATTGTCACTAATGAAGATTACGAGCCTTATGCCCGTGAGCGTGATGATCAGATTAAAGAGCTCGCCCTAGCGGCCGGAACGCAATTTTCGAGCTTCAAAGATCATGTGATTTTTGAGAAAAATGAAGTTACTAAGGAAGACGGAGCACCCTATGTGGTCTATACTCCGTACTCAAAAATCTGGAAGAAACGTCTTACCCCAAATGACTTAGCCGCCGCCCCTTCAAAAGAGCGATTATCTGCTTTGTTCAAGTCAAATCCTGCTGAATTTCTAACCTTGGCCGACATGGGTTTCCGTAAAAGCGCCTTGGAATTCCCAAGCGTCTCTCTAAACGAAGGAATTGTGGCAACGTATGACGAAACCAGAGATATTCCGTCTGTTCGGGGTACCACACGAATGAGTCTTCATTTGCGGTTCGGTACTGTTTCGATTCGCTTTTTAGCTAGGCGCGCTCGTGCACTAAACGAGAAATATTTGAACGAACTTATTTGGCGCGATTTTTATCAATCTATACTTTATCACTTCCCCCACGTCGATGGACAATCGTTTCGTCCGGAATATGAAGCTATAGAGTGGGAAAATGATGAGAAGCAATTTCAAGCTTGGTGTGATGGAAAAACGGGGTACCCTATTGTAGATGCGGGTATGCGAGAATTGAATACGACCGGATTCATGCACAATCGCGTCCGGATGATCGTAGCGTCCTTTTTAACCAAGCACCTGCTTATCGATTGGCGTTGGGGCGAGGCTTATTTTGCCCAGAAGTTATTGGATTTCGAATTGGCCTCAAACAATGGAGGCTGGCAGTGGGCGGCCGGATGCGGCGTAGATGCCGCGCCCTATTTTCGGGTATTTAACCCAGAACTTCAAATGAAGAAATTCGATCCGGAAATGGCCTATGTTCGTAAATGGGTTCCAGAATATCAAGAACTGCATTATAGGCCCATTGTAGATCATAAAATGGCTCGATTACGGGCTATAGAACGGTATAAAAAAGGGATAGAAAAAGGAAGAAGCAGGAATTAAAGTTTCCTTCACTTTTCTATGTTTCCATCAATCCACTTTCGTGCATCCCGTAGGTTATCCGGATTAATACCATGTGGCATGGGATATTCATGGTATTCTACTTCTGCCCCTTTACTTTGTAGGTAATCTCGGCTCTTGTGTGCACCAGAAAGTGGTAATACCGGATCTTCTGTTCCGTGTGAAATAAAGAAAGGAGGGAGCATCGAGCCGCTAGGCTCTTCTTCAGGCATTAATTCGGGCATTAGATAGGAACTGAGCGCCATAACACCTGAAAAGAAACGAGGACGGCGAAAAGCGGTCGCGTAGCTAATCATTCCGCCTTGTGAAAACCCGAGTAAAATCACCTTCTTGCGATTATATTTGTACTTCTCTTGGACCTGATCCAGAAACAACTCCAGCGTTTTAATGGATCTTTTTGCTTGATCCAGATCCGATTTAACTCCCGTTTCTGCTTGTTGCAGATTCCACCAGGCATATCCGCCCCAAGGAAGTCGATGGGGTGCTTGCGGGGCAATAATAAGGGCTTCGTCAGGCAGTTCGGAGGCCAAACTGAACAAATCGTTCATGTCAGCTCCATAGCCGTGAAGGAGTAATATGAGCGGTGCATTATTCGATTCAGTGCGCGGTTGGCGAATATTGTATTCTAGTTCTAAGGGGGCCATTTTTAAGATTTAACGTAGGTGCCTAAGTGTACTTTTTGGTCGCTCGAATGTACGTTTTCTAGATATTTTTTAATTGAAAAAGTACTGGAGCTGAACGCCATTTCCGAGTAGGGGATGTTCGATGAATCAAAGAACTGTATTTCCGATGATTCGGGAGTCAATTCAAAATAATCGGAATTCAAGGCAACTAAAAAATGAACGTATAACTGATTGGCGTGTGGTAAGTTATAGAGCGAATGAAGTCCTATAATTTCGCCTACTGCCATAGACTCTTCTTTCAGTTCGCGGAGGGCTCCCTCTTCAATGGTCTCACCGTTTTCCAAGAATCCACTGGGCAAATTCCAAAGTCCGAATCTGGGTTCAATATTCCGACGACACAACATGATTTTATTTTCCCATATGGGCACCGAGCCTACTATTACGCGCGGATTTTGATAGTGAATAGTGCCGCAATTCGGACATTGATACCGAAGTCGATTGTCGCCTTCGGGGATTTTAAATTCAAGATCCGAGGAGCCACACTGGGAACAATAATTCAAATTTTCTGGAATTTGGTTGTTTAAAGATTAGAAAAAAAACAGATCGAGAATAAAAAGGTTTTGTAAACCGAACCTTTACCTTCACGAGTCGTTGTAACCCAAAATAAGAAAGAAATGGATATTAAGAATAAACTCGTCGTAGTTACTGGTGTAAGTAAGGGAATTGGATTTGAGCTTTTAAAGCAGCTCATTGATAAAGGGGCTATTGTAGCAGGCTGGGGACGTACCCGTCCGGACTATAATCACGAAAACTTCCACTTTTTCTCCTGTGATATTGGGCAAGAAAAAAGCATTCAAGAAACGGCTGCGGCTACTTTGGAATCCTTGGGCGCAGTATCTGCTCTAGTTAATAATGCCGGCTTTGGTGTTTATGGGAATTTCGAAGATCAAACTTGGTCCGATTGGAAAGCGATGTTTGATGTGAATGTGTTAGGGTTATTCGAAGTTACTCGGAACCTACTCGGTTCGATGAAATCGACCGGTGAAGCGCACATCGTGAATATTAGTTCCATTGCAGGGTTAAACGGCGTGAAAGGGTTTTCTGGATACGTTGGAACAAAGCATGCCGTGCGCGGAATGAGTCATTCTTGGTTTCAAGAACTGCGCGAATTTGGCATCAAAGTCACAACGATTTATCCAGGAAGTGTAAACACGAATTTCTTTGATGATATAGATGTTGTTGAAGCCAACGAAAATATGATGCGACCTCAAGATGTTGCGAATAGCATTGTTCAGGTGCTCGAAACCCATCACAATTATTTGCCCGTAGATTTAGAAATTCGTCCACTCAAGCCAAAGGGGTGAAAAAAGCCGATTGAACAAATAGATCGTCTCATTCCTTATAAGTAGGAACTAACTATAAGAAAATGAGCACTTCAATCAACCGACTCAAACTCCAATACGGACTCGCCCTTTTCATTGGGCTAACCGCTTTTTTTATTCTGATGAAAGCGTTAGGTCTTGTTCATGTATTAGAGTTGCGCATCTTTAATCTATTCATTTTAGGAGCCACTATTTACGCGGGGATTAAAGCGTATCGCGATCGATTCGAAGAAGGACTCAACTACTTTAATAGCTTTCGTTTTGGAATCGCCATTGGAGGAATTGGAATTCTTCCTTTTGCGCTCATGATGCTCATTTATTTGTCTGCAAACCCGGTATTTATGGCTGAAGTGCGGGCCACGGAAATCATGGGGCCCTATTTGAACCCTATAAATATTGGATTTGTGCTTGTTGCTGAGGGTTTGGGCTCTGCCTTTCTTGTAACTTATACGGTAATGCAGTACTTAAAGTCGCTCCGTCCGAGTAGAATCGGCAAATAATTTATTCCAGCCAGAAGGTCCGATAGGCTCCATCTGGGTCGTAAAATTCAGCTTGCTTTTGGGTGTTGAAGTAGCGCTGTCCGCGCGGATCGGCGCCATTGCCAGCAAGGTAGGTCCAGTTGCCGTAGTTACTCGCAACGTCGTAATCGATTAAAAGACTTTCAAACCATTCGGCGCCCCATAGCCAATCTACTCTGAGATCATTTATCAGAAAGCTCGCCACATTTTGGCGGCCTCGATTACTCATGAATCCCGTTTTCCGCAATTCAATCATATTGGCATCGATAAAGGAGTTTCCGGTTTCGCCTTTTGTCCAAGTCCTGAATCGTTCAAGATCTCGGCTATTTATTTCTCGGCCTGCGGCCGGATGTTGAAAAAAGGCATTACCCAATTTCATCGATTTGAAGCGAAAGAAATCGCGCCATAATAATTCGAACACCAACCAATAAGTGCTTTCATTCTTCTCAATAGATTCTTCGTATTTCTTCACCTCGAAATAGACTCTTCGAGCCGATAGGCTCCCATTTGCCAGCCATGGCGAGAACTTACTTGAATAATCCGCGCCCAGCATTCCGTTCCGCGTTTCTTTGTACTCCCGCAATAAGTTCTGCTCCCAGAAATATCTGTGTAATCGACCTAATCCTTCACTCTCACCACCTTTAAAGGGAAGAACGCTTCTAGATTCCTCTTGGGCCGGTTCTAGGCCGAGTTGCTCGAGCTCCGGAATAGGTCCGGCCGCTAAAGTATCCGTATAAGTCAATACATCTGGAATCGGAAACTCGGCCCGGATAACCCAATTCGCTTCTTGTTTTTTTCTCCATGAGGTGAATCCATTAGGCAATTTTGGAATCCCTCGAACCACGTCTTCGGGGTGTACGAGCGTCTGCCCAGAATAGGGCTCCATCGGTATTCCTAAAGCGGCTACCTCTTCTTCTTCACGAATCTCTTCACGAGTCGTTTCTTTCTGATAGTAGATGACATCAATAGGTGAGTGCTCATGGATTTCAGCAATAGTTTTCGCGGCGCTCTTTTGACGCACAATTAAATCGCTTCCCAGCGACTGAAGATTATAGCGAAGTTGCTTTACGCTTTCAGTTGTGAATTGCGCACGAAAAGATCCTGTTTTTGGAAACCCAGCTGTCGTTGTTTGGTAATGCCTCGGATCAAAACAATACACGCCAATCTGATTCCGCTGTTCTTTACTGGCTCGATAGAGGCCTTCGTGATCGTGAATTCGCAAGTCGTTTCGAAACCAGATTAAAGCGTTCATAGAAGATTCAGATTCAATTTTTCTGTTGTTGTTTGTTTCGTCGGCATCGATCACTGCAGTATTTTACTGAGTCCCAATTTAAACTCCACTTTTTGCGCCAACTAAAGGGTCGGTTACAAACTGGGCAGGTTTTTTCGGGCAAGTGAGGTTTTAAATGCATAGAGCATTAACCCGCAGACGTCGGGCATGGTTCAAAAAAAGAAATCCCTCTGAGTAGGAGGGACTTCAGCGCGAGAAACTTTTTTGGGGTCTAGGTTTAACTTTCTGTATTGGCTTCACCGATGGGCCAATAGATGTTTGTAATCCATTTTGCCGTGTCGGGCTCAGCACCGGGATCTGTAATATACTCTTCAATTGGGCCGCCAACCATTTGCCAGCCTTGAGCAACAACGTATTCTTCAGCAGCCATATATACCGGTGTCATTTCTTCATAAGCGCCCATATGTACCGCTTTCATGTAGCGACCACCAGTGGTCATTCCCTCCATCACCGGTGCACTCGGAGCCTTGTCTGTATTCACACTCACGAAGGTTTTAAAGGAGCACCTTCCATTTTCTGGGTCCCACATAGTGTATTCACACATAGGTGCACCCTCCATGTTTTGAGCATCTTCACCTAAAAAGCCCATTAAGGCACCAAAGCCTTCGCCCATACCGGCAGCAATATCGCTCATGGCGACATCCTGCATTTCAACGTAATAGATTTCTTTTTGCTCCATCATAACTTCTTCGAACAAAAAGGCCTGCTCCGCGGGAGCCGCAGATGCTGCCGAGTCGATTCGGGAGAGCCCCGCTTCAAATTGAGGTCCTAGGGCACCATCCATGACCAATCCGACCCATCTTTGGAAGAAGGGGAATTCCATATTGGCCGTCCACTTAACATTGATTCCACCTTCGGCTTCGGAGAGTTCCCAACTACCGTCTACGGAACCCATACCTTCGAATTCAATTTTTGTGTTCATCGATTCATTCGGCTCGATTGCCACAATAGTTAACTTTCCGACGCCCAGGTTAGGGTTTTCACTGTTCCAAGAGTACCAAGCGTCGACACCGCTTGAAGG
>CBFHRK010000040.1:0-17933 GCA_965658225.1 Flavobacteriales bacterium
CATGTGAGCACCATTTACTGCCCATCGTCGGGAAAGCACACATTGCTTATATCTCTACAGGGAATGTGATCGGACTTTCCAAAATGAATCGCATTGTCGATTACTATGCTCGTCGCCCACAAGTTCAGGAGCGCTTGACCATGCAAATTGTGAAAGACCTCCAAGAAGCATTGGGAACAGATGATGTCGCCTGTGTCATCGACGCGAAACACCTCTGTGTGAATTCACGCGGTATACGCGATATCGACAGCTCTACGGTAACCGCGGAGTATGGCGGTAAATTCAAAGACCTCGATGTTCGCAAGGAATTTTTGAATTATATCAACATGGAACTCTAAAAGAGCTCTATACTTTTTTTATCGTTCTTTCTGTCTGGTTTATTCTCATGAATAAATAGGCTGTAATCCCTGAAATTCACTTTCTTTGTGTAGTGAATCATCGAGCCGTTAGGCTCGATTTAGACTCGAAAAAGATCCGCACTATGCGTACCTGGAACCTACAACCGACCTACTTTTCCAGCCTTTACTGTTGCTGTTGATTCTTCACACCCGTTTGAATCAACTTTTTTAGCAACTTAATTCACTTTTTTGATGGATCTGACCAAAGATTTCCCCGTAACTATTTATAACTCGCTCGGACGCGAGAAACAAGTTTTTAAACCCCAAAGCCCTCCTTTCGTTGGACTCTACGTTTGTGGCCCTACCGTTTATGGAGAGCCACATCTGGGACATGCCCGCGCTGCGGTGGTATTCGATATCGTATTTCGTTACCTCAAATACCTAGGCTATAAAGTGCGCTACGTTCGTAACATTACCGACGTGGGCCACCTCGAAGATGAATTGGCCGGGGCCGGCGAAGATAAAGTGGCAAAGAAGGCACGGCTCGAACAGCTCGAGCCCATGGAAATAGTGCAGAAATACACGAATACCTACCATGAGGCCTACGCGCATTTGAATACTATTCCACCGAGTATTGAGCCCTCTGCATCGGGGCATATTCCGGAGCAAATAAAAATTGTCGAGAAAATTTTAGAGCGCGGATACGCGTATGAAGTAGATGGATCCGTTTACCTCGACATGAATAAATACACCCAAGATTTTACCTTCGGCGAATTGAGTGGTAAGGTTCTCGACGATCTTCAGTCGGGTTCTCGCGCCCTCGACGGGCAGATGGAAAAGCGCGACGCTAAAGACTTCGCTCTTTGGAAAAAAGCGAAACCGGAACATATTATGAAGTGGGATTCACCCTGGGGGGAAGGTTTTCCGGGTTGGCACCTTGAATGTACAGCCATGAGTTCCAAATACCTCGGTACTCCATTCGATATTCACGGGGGAGGAATGGACCTGCAATTCCCACATCACGAAGGGGAAATTGCACAAAGCTGCTGCGCTTTTGATGAGGTGCCCGTAAAGTATTGGATGCACAATAATATGCTTACACTCGACGGTCAAAAAATGGCCAAGTCGAAAGGGAACTTCATCAATTTCGAAGAAATGACCACTGGGAATCACGAGCTCCTCGAGCGTGCGTATTCCCCTATGATCATTCGCTATTTTATGCTACAAGCCCATTACCGTTCACCAATCGACTTCTCGAACGAGGCATTGCAGGCGGCCGAAAAAGGGTACCTCAAAATGATGCAGGCCAAGGCGGATATGTCGCGCATGAAAGCGGGAACTTCGGACGACTTCGACGTGAATGCATGGAAAGAGCAATCTCTGGCGGCTATGAACGACGATTTCAATACGCCTATCTTGATTGCCCAACTCTTTGATGCGGTAAAGGCAATCAATTCGAATGTCGACGGAAAAATATCCTTAACTCAATCTTCTATTGACGAAATTAGAACCTTCTTTACAGCGATGGTAGAAGAGGTGCTTGGACTTGTATCAGAAGACACGGCATCGGGTTCAGACGATTCCTTAGAAGGAGTAATGCAATTGCTTATTGAGCTGAGAAATACAGCGCGCGCGAACAAAGATTGGGCAACCTCGGATAAAATACGCGATCAATTGGCAGCATTGAGTATTCAATTAAAAGACAGTAAAGAGGGTACGTTTTGGACCCAAAATAGTTAAGCAAATGATATTATCGGGAAAGCAAATCCAAGCCCATATGGGGAAGGATATTAAAATTGAGCCGTATAACGAAAGCCAATTGAATCCGAACTCATACAACCTCCGCCTTCATAATGAAGTACTGGTGTATGATAATCATGAGCTCGACATGAAAGCGGTCAATACCGCTTCAAAGCAAATTATTCCTGAAGAGGGATTGCTTTTAGAAACCGGAAAGTTATACCTCGGTCGCACCATCGAGCACACTACTACGGAAACATTTGTACCGATGCTTGAAGGGCGATCTTCGATCGGAAGACTCGGGCTTTTCGTTCACGTAACGGCCGGATTTGGAGATGTGGGGTTTAGCGGCTTTTGGACGCTTGAAATGTTCTGTGTTCAACCGATCCGTATTTATCCGGGTGTTGAAATTTGTCAGGTGTTCTATCACAGCATTGACGGTGACTATGAGAAGTATACTTCGAATAAATACCAACACAACAAGGAGGTACAGCCGAGTATGCTGTATAAAGATTTCGAAAAGTGAAAATAGTAAAGGCCATTCTTCAAGCGCCTTTTATTTTCCTGATACGGGTATATCAGTATGTTCTAAGTCCTATTTTACCGCGCAACTGCAGGCATTACCCAACCTGCTCCAATTACACTATTGAAGCGATAAAAGAATGGGGTGTATTTAAGGGGATTTGGCTGGGTTCAAAACGAATAGCTCGCTGTCACCCCTGGGGAACGGAAGGTTTTGATCCGGTGCCGCGAAAAGGGGAAGCCGAAAAAGCACCGTCGCCAAGGGAAAACGAATAAAAGCCTTCTCGGCTCGATGGGGAATTCTCTATCTTTGATCGAACCCAATTTTTCTTCATGGATTCTATTCTTTTCAAGCAAGAAGGAGGCGTTGCAATCATTACGCTCAATCGCCCCGATAAGTACAACAGTTTTAATCGGCCCATGGCCCTAGCCTTGCAAGAACGTCTCGATCAATGTCGCGATGACGATTCGGTTCGCGCCATTTACCTAACAGGTGCTGGAAAGGCGTTTTGTGCCGGGCAAGACCTCGCAGAGGCCATCGACCCGGAGGGTCCGGAACTAACGAAAATAGTGAGTGAGCATTACAATCCGATCATCTGGAAATTGCGGAAAATACGGAAGCCTATAGTTGCCGCTGTAAACGGTGTTGCCGCGGGTGCAGGCGCCAATATTGCCCTTGCATGCGATGTGGTGGTAGCAACCGAAAGTGCCAGTTTTATTCAGGCATTTTCGAAAATCGGCTTGATTCCAGATAGCGGCGGAACTTTTTTTCTGCCCCGACTCATAGGCTTTCAAAAAGCCAGTGCACTCATGATGCTCGGCGATAAAGTATCGGCTACCGATGCCGAACAGTTAGGAATGCTCTACAAAGTATATGCGGATGATGAATTCGCCGAATCGTCGATGGCGCTGGCAACTAAGTTAGCATCGATGCCGACGAAAGGACTTGGACTTACGAAGTGTGCGCTCAACCGCAGTATGAGCAATAATCTGCAGAATCAATTAGCTCTTGAAGACGAGCTTCAAACGAATGCCGGAAGTACAGACGATTATAACGAGGGAGTAAATGCGTTCTTGGAGAAAAGAGCGCCAGAATTCAAAGGAAAATGATGCAAATAGGAGTTGTGGGTTCCGGATCTATGGGTAGCGGAATTGCCCAGGTAGCAGCGCAGAGCGGACACGAAGTGGTTGTTTATGATCTGTCCGATGATGCCCTTGTTAAGGCCGAAACGAAATTGGGAAAGATTGTGAATCGCTTGATCGAGAAAGGCCGCTTAAGCGAGTCGGAAGGTGCCGCCCTCCTCGGGCGGATTCGCTGGGTCAACGACCTTCAATCTTTTAAAGAATGTGGTTTCGTAATCGAAGCCATCGTTGAGCGCCTAGATGTCAAACAAAAACTCTTTCAAGACCTTCAAGCTATAGTTTCGAATGAGTGCTTGTTGGCCACCAACACCTCTTCTTTATCGGTAGCGGCTATTGCAAGTTCTTTAACCCTTCCGAGTAGAGCGATTGGCGTTCACTTTTTTAATCCGGCTCCTTTAATGCCTTTGGTCGAAATTATTCCGGCCGTGCAAACCGCGTCGGAAGTAGTGAATCAAACCCGCGAACTCATTGATTCTTGGGGGAAAGTTACTGTATTGGCAAAGGACACACCGGGCTTCATTGTGAATCGGGTCGCTAGACCCTTCTACGGAGAAGCATTGCGAATTTACGAGGAGGGATTTGCCGATTTTGCCACCATCGACTGGGCCATGAAAGAGATTGGAGGCTTCCGAATGGGCCCTTTTGAATTAATGGATTTCATCGGAAACGACGTTAATTACGCCGTAACCGAAAGTGTATTTGCTTCTTTTTATTACGACCCGAGATACCGCCCGTCATTTACCCAAAAACGACATTCCGAAGCCGGATGGTTCGGCCGGAAATCGGGCCGTGGGTATTATGATTATAGCGAAGGAGCTGCGCTTCCCGAACCGAACAAAGACAAAACGCTCGGCAAGCAAATTGTCGACCGCATTGTCACCATGTTGATTAACGAAGCCGTAGATGCGCTGTATTTGAACATCGCTTCGGCCAATGATCTTGATTTGGCAATGACCAAAGGGGTGAATTATCCGAAAGGACTCTTGGCGTGGGCCGATGAAATTGGGCTAGAGAAAACCCTTCAGACCTTGGAGCGACTCCAGTTCGAATACGGCGAAGACCGCTACCGACCCAGTCCGCTGCTGCGCAAATTGGTTCGGGAAGGGAAAAAGATTTTTTAATAACTGATTCCATCCTTTTTTGGAAGTATGATCAAAAAGCTTGCCCCCCTTTTATTTCTATTCGTTTTCTCGCAAGTCGACGCGCAGCAATACCATTTCGAAGCAGATAAATTGCCTCAAGAAATGAGTTGCCGAGCGGTGGATGCGTGGAACGACCAAGTATTTTGGGTCGGTGGCGATCAGTTTCGCGTAGCCCATACTTACGATGGAGGTCGCACTTGGAAGGTCGATACTTTGGTTCCACCGGGGGAGTTTGAACAGCCGTTGCAGTACCGGGCTATTGAATTACTCGACGACAGTACGGTGCTCGTCCTATCGGCCGGATCGCCCGGCGTGTTGTGGAAAACAATTGACGCCGGTCAAAACTGGAGAATCGTTTGGCAAGAAGATCACCCGGGTGTTTTTATGGATGCGATCGCTTTCAATGAACAGGGATTCGGATGGATGTTTGGCGACCCTTTTGACGGCGCTTTCGCGATCTTCCGATCGATAGATCGCGGAGAGAACTGGAACCGAATTGAACCGACCTTGTTGCCATCAGCAACGGATGGAGAAGGTGGTTTCGCCGCTTCGGATCAGTTAATTGCCTTTAACGGACCGTGCACATTCATTGCTACAAGTGGCGTGAACAATAGAATTTTAAGAACCTGTGATCAAGGTGCTTCGTGGGATTGGATCGCGAGTCCGATTTCAAAAAAAGGACCGATGGCCGGACCAATGGGCATCGCTTTTAAAGATGAAAAAACAGGCTTTATGGTCGGGGGCAATTGGGAGAAGCCAAGCGATAATACGCAAAGTATGGCGCGAACCTTTGACGGCGGTGCTACCTGGGTGAATTTTATGCCCAGTGATAATCCGGGTCATCGAAGTTCTTTGGCTTTCTTGCCGGGAGGCAATGACGAGTACAATATGATCGTTGCGGGCCGAAAAGGAGTCGACCTTTTATACAAGGGTAAGTGGTCGCAAATAACGGATTTAGCGTATTACACCATTATTCCGGTTCCTGGGTCATCGAAATACTTGCTCACGGGTCCCGGAGTTTGGGCGCTTCTCACCTGGAATTAATACTTTAAGAAGGATGCGTTCGTTAAAAGGAACGGAGTGCACCCATTTTATTTACCTTTGAATTTATGCTTTCGTACATCACTTGGACCGTTGAGCCTGAAATTTTTCCGAACGTCGATTGGCTTCCTGTGCGTTGGTATGGCCTCATGTTTTCTTTTGCTTTTTTCTTTGGATATACGCTCATGCAAAAGATGTTTGCGCATGAAAAGATCAATGAGAAATGGCTCGATAGCCTGCTCGTATATGTGATGATTGCAACCATTGTAGGAGCCCGATTAGGACATGTATTCTTTTACGATTGGGAGTATTATTCTCAGAATTTAGGTGAAATCATCATGGTGAATAAGGGCGGACTCGCAAGTCACGGAGCTGCGATTGGAATTATTCTTGCCCTGTATTTTTGGTCGAAGAAATACTCCAAGAAATCCGTCCTCTGGATACTCGACCGGGTAGTCATTGTGGTCACTCTAGCAGCTTTTTTCATTCGGATGGGGAACTTGTTCAATCACGAAATTATTGGTGTAGCGTCGGATGTGCCGTGGGCTTTTATTTTTACGAAGGCCTATGTTCCAGACCCAATGACTCCACGACACCCAGCGCAGTTATACGAAGCCTTGAGTTACTTAACTCTATTTGCAGTAATGATACGTCAGTACTATCGCTCGAACTGGAAAGATCGCCAAGGCTTTTTCTTCGGCTTCTTCTTGGCGGTACTCTTCAGTATTCGCTTCTGCATTGAATTCATCAAAGAGAACCAAGTGGAATTTGAAGCCGATATGGCACTCAATATGGGTCAGTGGCTCAGTATTCCGGCCATACTGGTTGGTGCGTATTTTATGTCAAAAGCCAAAAAGGCATAAGCGCTCAAATCACGGAAATTAAAGACATTTGAAGTAGTCAAACGGCTCTAGGCAATCTTTGCACTGGTACATGGCTTTGCAGGCTGTAGAGCCGAATTGACTCACCATGTGTGTATTTTCCGATTTACATTGAGGGCAACGAACGGTATCTTGTTCTGCGAATAATGCTTTTTTGTTTACGCTGCCTCCGGCAGGAGGGGCGATGCCGTATTCTTCAAGTTTCTTTTTTCCGTTTTCCGACATCCAGTCGGTAGTCCATGCCGGGTGAAGCACGGTTTTTACTTCCGGGTTTTCAAACCCTTCAGCGACCAGCTTTTGCACAATTTCTTCTTCAATGGTATTCATGGCCGGACAGCCACTGTAGGTCGGTGTTATGGTAATTATGGGCTGATTGTTTTCAATAGCCACATCGCGTACAACACCTAAATCAACAACGGTAAGAACCGGAATCTCCGGATCAAAGATGTCTTCCATCCAACCCCAGATGTCGGCAGTAGTTACCATGTTACCACTTCGCGTTCGGAATCGTTCTCTGTAAGTATTGAAGTTCCGACAACAAGAAACCTAAATGCTCCGAATGGATTCCTTTACGGCCACCAGATTGCATCCAGCCGGATTCAGGCTGGCGTAATGTTGCTTCTTTTAAAACTTCGGATACTTTTTCTTCCCAAAGCGGTTTCAATGCCGATAAGTCTGTTGCAATGCCGACTCCGATCAATGTTTCATCCACTTCGTCCATTTCAAACATTTCACCGGTGTACATCCACAATTCGTCGATGGACTCTTGAATGCGACGGTGCGATTCCTCAGTACCATCACCCAAGCGAATGATCCATTCACTTGAATAGCGAAGGTGGTAGGTCACTTCTTTCAGTGACTTCACCGCTATTGCAGCTATTTGTTCATCCGCGCTATATGTGAGCTTTTCAAGCAGTAAGAAATGAAATACATCAAATAAGAATTGACGCGCAATGGTGCGACCAAAATCTCCGTTCGGCTGCTCTGTTAGCAGCACGTTATAAAAATCCCGTTCGATCCGCAAATAGGCCATAGCATCTTCGTCACGGCCTTTCCCTTCAATTTCTCCGGCATAGGCTAAATAGCTTCTGCTTTGCCCAATAAGGTCGAGAGATACATTGATGAGGGCGATATCTTGTTCCAGAATAGGTCCATGTCCGCACCACTCGCTGAGGCGATGACCCAAAATGAGTGAGTTGTCACCCAATCGAAGGGAGTACTTAAACAATGCTTCTTTAATATCCATAAGGCTTACATATGTCCGACTTCCTTCGGAATGTCGTAAAAGGTTGGATGGCGATACACTTTGTCATCTGCGGGTTCGAAAAGGGAAGCGCTTTCAGATGAATTGGAAGCCGAAATATGCTTCGATTCTACGACCCAAATACTGATTCCTTCAGAACGACGCGTATATACATCGCGCGCGTTTTCAATAGCCATATCGGAATCGGCCGCGTGCAAACTACCCACGTGCTTGTGATGAAGTCCTGATTTGCTTCTGATGAAAACCTCCCATAGAGGCCAGTCTGATGATTTTACCTCGCTCATGCCAATTGTTCTTTTCTAAGACGTCTTTTTTCTGCGTAAGCATTGGCTGCTTCACGCACCCAAGCACCTTCTTCCTTCGCTTTTAATCGGGCAGCAACGCGTTGCTTATTGCAAGGGCCGTTTCCTTTTACCACATCGTAAAACTCGTTCCAATCGATTTCGCCGAAATCGTAGGAATTCTTTTCATCGTTCCATTTGAGATCGTTGTCCGGTACTTTCAATCCGATGAACTCGGCTTGAGGAACGGTTTTATCGACAAATTCTTGACGCAGTTCGTCGTTTGTTTTTCTTTTGATTTTCCACTTAATGCTTTGAGCCGAGTTCGGTGAAGCCAAATCATTAGGTCCGAACATCATTAAAGACGGCCACCACCAACGGTTCAATGCATCTTGAGCCATTGCTTTTTGCTCTGGCGTTCCGTTCGCGAGGGTTGAAATAATTTCATACCCCTGGCGCTGGTGAAAGCTTTCTTCTTTACATACTCTGATCATCGCACGGGCATAAGGTCCGTAAGAAGTTCTGCAGAGGGGCACTTGATTTTGAATGGCAGCACCGTCAACCAACCAACCAATGGCGCCAATATCGGCCCAAGTGACCGTGGGGTAGTTGAAAATACTGCTGTATTTGGCTTTTCCGGTATGCAAGTCGTCGATCATATCTTCTCTGCGTCCTCCGAGTGTTTCGGCGGCGCTGTATAAATACAATCCATGACCGGCTTCGTCTTGAATTTTTGCGAGTAATGCTGCTTTTCTGCGCAGCGAGGGCGCCCTGGTAATCCAGTTCGCTTCTGGCAACATGCCTACAATTTCGGAGTGTGCGTGCTGTGAAATCTGACGAAGAAGCGTTTTTCGATAGGCTTCTGGCATCCAATCACGGGGCTCAATTTTTTCCTCTCGGTCAATTTTGGCTTGAAACTGTACTTCTAATTCTTTTTCATCCATTGGGTCGCGCATTAATGGTCTTACAATAGTACGAAAAACGGCTGAGGAGCACGAATTGTTTGAAGCGTACAAAACCCTATTTTTGCCTCACTGAAACTATTTGATATGCCTCAATTCCATTCGCTTGCCGTAAAAGAAATCCGACGAGAAACCGAATCTTGTGTAAGTATTCTATTTGATGTTCCCAGTACACTGAAAAATGAATATCAATATACCCAAGGACAATATCTCACGCTGAAAACGGATATCGATGGAGAAGAGGTGCGTCGGTCCTATTCTATTTGCTCGTGTCCGCTCGACGACGAGTTGCGGGTGGCTGTGAAAAAAGTTCCGGAAGGACTCTTCTCAACCTATGCGAATGAAGTTTTAAAGGAGGGCGATTCTATCGAGGTGATGAATCCGCTCGGGAATTTTTACACCGATCTAAAAGCGGATCAATCGAAGCATTATGTGGCTTTTGTGGCCGGATCAGGAATTACGCCGGTGATGTCGATCATGAAAACCGTTTTGCGCACAGAGCCAAAGAGCCGGTTTACCTTGTTTTATGGGAATAAGAATTTTGAAAGCATCATTTTCAGAGATGAAATTGAAGCACTTAAAAACGCGCATTTAACGCGCTTGAGCGTATATCATGTGTTGAGCCGGGAAATCACGGATTCACCGTTATTTAATGTTCGCCTTAACGGCGAGAAGGCTTCTATTTTCTGCGATCGATTGTTCGACCTTTCCGAGGTGGACGACTTTTTCCTTTGTGGTCCGGGTGAAATGATTCTGGAAATAAAAGAGACCTTATTGGGCAAATCAGTAGACGCTAAGAAAATTCATTTAGAGTTGTTCACGACTCCAGGTCAGGCCGCTAGGCCGGCCAAACCAATGGTCGAAAAAGAATTAAAGGATTACGACAGTGAAGTGCGCGTAACACTGGACGGCATCACCCTTGAATTTGGATTGGACGCGGACGGACCCAATGTTTTGGATGCCGCACTCCATCACGGAGCCGATGTTCCCTATGCTTGCAAGGGCGCTGTTTGCTGCACCTGCAAAGCGCGGGTATTAGAGGGCGAAGTGGAAATGGAGTTGAACTATGCATTAGAGCCCGATGAGGTAGAAGCCGGATACGTACTTACTTGTCAGGCGCATCCAAAATCGAAAAAGGTGGTTATTAGTTACGACGACTAATGCGCGGTCTCTGCGCTACTTTATTCCGATGGTTCTTCCTCTTGCCTGGAAGTGAGAAACACTTCTTTGGCGTTTATCAAAAGATTTTTGTTCGTTTTAAGCTGTTCAAAGGGGTTGTTAAAAAGGTAGAACGACAGGGCCTTACTCTTGAATTGCACATTGATGAATGGATTCAAGCCAACGTATATTTTTTGGGGTCGTATGAATCGGAGGAACTGAATACCGTTCGAGACCTTTTGAAGGAGGGCGATGTATTTGTGGATTTAGGCGCCAACATTGGCCTTTTTTCCACGGTTGCGAGTCGGGCCGTAGGCCCAAATGGCCATGTTTATAGTTTTGAGCCCTTTCCGTTAAATGCGAAAAGATTAAAGCGGCATAAAGAGGTAAACGATTGCTCGAATATGACCATTATTGAATCAGCGGTCGCTGATAAGTCGGGTACATTGACCTTAGTCTACGATGATTCTAATCAAAATACGGGGATGCCTTCAGCGTATAAAGAGGAAGGCAATCGGATAGAGGTACCTCTCGTTGCACTCGATGAGATCGCTCGTGAACAGGTTTGGCGCCGGGTCGATTTTATTAAAATGGATATTGAAGGAGGTGAATACCTAGCATTGAAAGGGATGCAGAAAACTTTGACGAATTGGGCGCCCACTATTCTATTAGAATTGCATCCTGAGGCCGTTGCCCGCACGCCCTATACTTCGGATCAGATTACAACCCTTTTGACCGAAGTCGGATATCAAGGGCATCGAATTGGATCGGGGTACAATTATTTATTTCAGGTAAAAAAAGAAAAGTGAGTCGAAGAAACGAATTGGTAGAAAAGTTAGACCTCCTTCCCCATCCGGAAGGCGGATTTTATCGAGAGACGTATCGGGCTGTTGGGGAGGTTTCCGCCTACGGCGGGATACGGAACTTTAGTACCGCTATTTACTTCATGCTTACCCCCGATACGTTTTCCGCTTTCCATAAAATTAATCAAGATGAGGTTTGGCACTTTTACGAAGGCGACCCCATTTGCGTGCACATGATTTCTCCAGAGGGGGCGTATTCAAAAGTGCTTTTAGGAAAAGAAGAGGGAATGGTTTTTCAATACGTGGTGCCGGGTGGAACTTGGTTTGCTTCCGAGGTCATTGGTTCGGATTTCGGGTTGGCGGGCTGCACGGTTGCTCCTGGTTTCGATTTTGCCGATTTTGAAATGCCGGCCCGTGCAGCACTTATTAATCGGTATCCAGAGCACAAGGAAGTAATCGAGCGCCTTACCCGGAAATAAAAAAAGCCCCCCGAATTTCGAGAGGCTTTTTACTTCTGCAAGCAGTGTTAAGTGTTTCTGCTACGTACTTCTAAACATTAGGATATGTGATTAGATGCAATATGCTTGCCAAAGTTTAATACCCAAACCTTCATTACAAAGACGAAGGACTTTATCATTCATTACAGTACAATTCCAAAAACTACTGGTGTAAGCTCTGGACCTCTGTTTTCTTGGAACAAAGTGTTCAAGGCATAGCGGGCAAACAAGTTCACACCGCCGATTCCAATTTGTGCTTGTAGCCCATAGTTGAAATCGTTCAGGTAGAAATTCGATTTGTTCACGATTTTTACTTTTTCGTTGTTGTCGTCGCGGTACTTTGCTTTTGAATTCGATCCGATTCGGAAGCCAGCATACCCGCCAATTCCCAGGTTGAAACCATTTTCAAGGCCTCTGTTACCGCTCCAGTCGAGTTGTAACATCAAGGGAACATTGATTGAGGTAATGTTCATTTTGTTTTTGTTGTACGACTGCTGAACGCCTTCAACAAATAGAACTTCGTCGGCAGTTTTAATGGGCACAACGCTGCGGTCATAGGCATAGTTGGTCCACGCCATTTCGATACCGTACTTCACTTGGGCCGGACTGTTTTCATTTCCCAATCTGGTTTTTCCACCAAAGCCGAGGCCCCAATGCATACTCCAAGTGTTCAAGGCGTATAAGTCGTCACCAGCCGTTGGGAAAGCACCATCAGCGTCTACATAATTGTTGAGTCCGATAGCGAAGTCAAAATACCCTACGGTTGGATCCCCATTATCGGAGTCCCAGTTCCATTCAACATCCCAATCATCATCATCGTCTTCCCAAGTACCATCCCAATCGTCGCCGTCCCAATCGTTTTCTTCGTCTTCAAGGGCTTCAATCATCACGCGACGCTCTACTTCTTCTGTAAATAACTCGAGTGCTTCAAGTTGCGCTTCCAAGTCGTCTTCCATCGCTTCTAGGCGCGCTTCCATTTTTTCTTGTGCGGCCTCGCGACGTTTATTGGCTTCATCTTCATCGATTTCACCTGCGGCTTCGGCAGCTCTGATTTTGGCAAATTCTTCTTCCATCTCTTTGGCTGCAGCTTCTGTTTCAACAGAGATGTCATTGATGATAGAAGCAATATCTATTCCTGACAAAGTACCGATATCGTTTGACGAGTCTGTTTGGATAATGATTTTGGTCCCGTTCGATTCAATGGTTACAGTGTCTTGTTTCCCTTCGGGAAGAAGGGAAGGTCCGGCCGCGAAGGCCGGGGCCATGAAGGCAGGGCTCAAGATAAGAGCGAAAAGTGTGTTAAGTGTTCTGGTTTTCATGTTTCTAGTATTAAGGTTAAGTGTTTCCTTTTGTTAATCGAGTAGTACCGCTCGAGACCGGTTAATTAATTGCGTTTCTTTTATTGAACAGATTCTTAATAGGCTCTGTGTCAATTTTTGGGAGCTCTACTTTTCCCTTCGGGTTTTCGAGCTTTTTCACATTCAGAGTATTCAATGCCGCCCATTGTTTTTGGGCGTAATCACCAACCGACATTTTTGGATCGTCAGCATTTGCCATGAGCGTTTTGCTACTTGACTGCTTGAATTCGATATCGATTTTAATCTTCTTCCTTTTATCGATTACCTCTTGGTTTATTTCAGTCGTGTTCAATTGTGTTATGCTGCGTGGCGATCCAAGCGTTACTCCTTTTTCATTTCGGGCCGATGTAAAAAGTGCTTTGGGCGATTCGCCGATCTTCTCTTGTTCGTCGGTGATTAAAGTCTTGTCTTCCTCAGAAGTTGTCGAACCATCCTTTTCTTCGTCCGAGTCAACAGCGTCGCTATCGCTTGTTTCTGATTCGGAAGATTCTGTTTGAGCCACTTGCTCCTGAATTTGTCCATCAATGGCTAAATCGCGACTCATCCATCCGAGGCTAAACATTAACACAATTGAAGCAGCTGCCGCCCAATAGATCCAAACCACTTTGCGCTCTTCCTCTGCTTCGGGAAGCGCCTCTTCAATTTGCTCCCAAACTCGATCGCTCGGCTTCATTTCGAAGTGTTCGAGCTGCTCGCGGTATTTTTTGTCGGTCGCATTCATATCTGTTCGTATTCTAATTCGTTCATTCGTACTTGGAGCATTTTTCTGGCCTTACTCAATTGGCTTTTTGAAGTTCCTTCGGAAATAGCGAGCTCCTGTGCTATTTCTTGGTGGCTGTACCCTTCAATTGCGAACAGATTAAAAACTGTTCTATATCCGGTAGGCAATTCGTCGATCAGCTGAAGTAAATCTTGCACTTCTAAGTCGCGCTGCTCTTCAACCGGCGCCATGAATTCGAGAGTGCTGTCTTCTGTTTCTTCAAAGAAGGCTTTTTCGCTTCTCAAAAAGTTCAATGCTTCTCGAACCATGATTTTGCGAATCCACCCTTCAAAGCTTCCCTCGCTTCGGTAGTAACTCAAATTGTTAAAGACCTTGATGAAACCGTTCGAAAGCACTTCTTCGGCATCGTATTGACTCCGCACATAGCGGCGACATACTCCGAGCATTTTGCTCGAGAACCGGTCGTAAAGAGCTCTTTGAGATTTTCGATCTCCCTTGAGGCACTTTTTGATCAGTTGCGTTTCCGAATTTCCTAGTTTGATTAGACGCACTTGAGTCGGGTTTCAATTGAATAGACACGGGAAGTTGCTTTCGCGTTGCCTGAATATGAAGTTTTTTTGAGAACTTTTTTCTAAGTCATTGATAAACAGCAATATGAAGATACTGTTTTTTTGGGCCTCACGGCCCGATGAGCCATTGCGCCTTCAAAATGATTACCTTCGAAAATATGGCAAGAAATAAAAATAGCGGCAACCTCAAAACGAAAAAAAGAGAATACCAACGCCGCGTTCTTCGCGTTTATCGCGATAATTCAGGAAAAGCACTCAATCATAAACAAGTTGCAGCCCAATTGGGCATAACCAATGCCCACGACCGCAATTTAGTGGTTCAAGTAATAGCGAGTTTGGCCGCTGAAGGAGTACTCGAACAAATAGACCGGGGTAAGTTCATGGCGAAAAAGCATCAGCGCCATTTTACCGGATGGGTCGATATGACCAAAAGTGGTGGCGGCTATATTACTCTCGAGAATACAGACGAAGACGACGTGTATGTTTCTCCGCGCAACATGAAACACGCACTGCACGGCGATTACGTAAAGATTTATGCCCATGCCCGTCGGAGAAATAAAAAGCCGGAAGGTGAAGTAGAAGAAATTTTGGAACGCGCGCGGACCGAGTTCGTGGGCAAGCTTGAAATTTCAAAGCAATTTGCCTTCTTGGTCCCGGACAACCCTAGAATGCATGTCGACATCTACATCCCGCTCGATAAACTGAAAGGTGGAAAGCACGGTCAAATTGCTTTGGTAAAAATGACCGATTGGCCCGAGTCGGCCACATCTCCTTTTGGCGAAGTAGTAGATATTTTGGGTAATCCCGGCGAAGCCGATGCGGAAATGCATGCGGTTCTTGCAGAATATGGACTTCCCTACCGATTCCCAGAAGAAGTGGAAGAGGCCGCGGCGGCCATTCCAACGAAATTAGACGAAGGAGAAATCAAGAAACGCCGCGATATGCGGGACATCACCACCTTTACTATTGATCCGCACGACGCTAAAGATTTTGATGACGCCTTATCGGTTCGGGTTCTCGAAAATGGGAACTATGAAATCGGGGTGCACATTGCCGATGTGAGCCATTACGTGCAACCAGGCGATATTATTGATAAAGAAGCGTTTGACAGAGCAACGAGTGTTTACCTAGTCGATCGAGTGGTTCCGATGCTTCCGGAAGTGCTCTCGAACGGACTCTGCTCGTTGCGGCCCAATGAAGACAAGTTCACTTTTTCGGCCATTTTTCAAATGAATGACGAGGCGCAAATATTGAATTCGTGGTTTGGAAGAACCGTTATTAATAGCGACCGAAGGTTCGCCTATGCTGATGCACAAGAAATTTTAGAAGGTGCTTCCGGGGATATGGAAGACGAATTGCATTTGTTAGATCGCCTCGCGAAAATTATGCGCAAAAAGAGAATGAAGGCGGGAGCCATTTCATTTCATTCGATCGAAGTTAAATTTCATCTCGATGACAAAGGACAGCCACTCGATGTCTATTTCAAAGAAAGCAAAGACGCCAACCAGCTAATTGAGGAATTCATGCTTTTGGCAAACCGCAAGGTGGCTGAATTCGTTGGGCGAACTCCGGAGGGCACTTTTAGCAATAAAACCATGGTGTATCGAGTTCATGACGAACCGGATCCGGCCAAGGTATCCGAATTCAACAATTTTGTGAAGCAGTTTGGTTATCGAATGACGCTCACAAATAGAAATACGATCACCAAATCTCTAAACTCCATACTGGAAGAAATCCAAGGAAAGCAAGAGGAGAACATGATTGAGAAGTTGGCCATTAGAACTATGTCAAAGGCAATCTACACAACCGATAATATTGGGCATTACGGATTGGCTTTTGATTACTACACGCACTTTACTTCGCCCATTCGCCGGTATCCCGATGTTATGGTACACCGACTACTTCAATACTACCTTGAAGGGGGTAAAAAGCATCCAGAATCAGATTTGTTTGAGCGTCGTTGCGAACACTCATCCGAACGTGAGAAGTTGGCTGCGGATGCAGAACGCGCAAGTATCAAATACATGCAAGTACTCTTTATGCGCGGTCGCGTTGGGGAAGAGTTTTTGGGCGTGATTTCCGGGGTAACCCAATGGGGAATTTTTGTAGAAATCAACGACAACAAATGCGAAGGGCTCGTTCGCTTATCTGAAATAGACGACGATGTTTATTCGTTTGATGAACGCAGTTATTCCATCATTGGCGAATATTCGGGCAAGATTTACCAGTTAGGAGATACGGTTATGGTTCGCGTGAAGTCTGCTGATTTGAACCGGAAACAACTCGATTTCGACTTAGTTACGGGAGACTCTGAGGAGTAGTTACTTACAAAAGATCATGAGGTTGCCTAGGCTTGCTTCGGCAATTTCATTTTTCATTGCTTCCTTCGCGGTACCGCAAATTTCATCTGTTCTTCCCAGTGCTTCAAGCAGTTTGCCTTTTGTCAAATAAGGACTTACTCGTTGCTTATCTAGTTGAATAGAACGATTGATGTCTATGAGTCCAGCCGCAGCATTTCCTTTTTCATTAAAAATTCGAGCCCGCTGTTCGTAGGCTACTGCGTTATTGGGTTCCGCAACGATCAGTTGGTTACAGTAATTCATAGCGTCATCAAAATTGTCTTTTTCCAATTCCACTTCGGCCAGCAATCGAATTACGTCTGGGTCGTTTCCTCCTGTGGATCTCAATACATATTCCAAGTCATTAACAGCGTCATCTAATTCGGAAGCATTGATATACATTTCTGCTCGCCCTAATCGGGCCGATTTATTCCCGGGGTCGGCTTTAAGAACTCCGGAATACAGTTCCACAGCTTCGCTATAATAGCCCAGGGCTGCTAGCCCGCTTGCTTTAGCGCTCAATAAGCCTGGGTCGGTCGGAAACTTTTCGAGCCCTTCTTCGTATGAATCGAGTGCTTTGGGTACTTGATTAAGGTCTTCGTAGAACCGCCCCATTTGGGCGTATAATTCCGCATTGCCGGCATCGTCGGGGAAGGTTTCAATGCACTTTTTCATGGCCATAATGGCGCAGGCTTTATTGTTGCGTTCGAGGCAACTCTCAATGCCTTTTATATAGGCTTCCCTCGACTGTCCGTAAGAAAAGGTGGTACAAAGAATAAGAACGAGAGAGAATAGGGTTTTGGGTAGCAATTTATTCATGTACGTAGGTTTTTAGCACCGTTAAGTTAATAAAAGCATTGTGATACTCAGGTATCTATGTCGTCCTTTTATCAACCATTTTTTTGTGCCTTAATGGCGGCTACTTCCTTTTGAAGTTCTCGAATGGCTTGGGTCCAAACGCCGTCACTGCTAAAGTTCGCTTCGAGTTGCTGACTGATATAGCTCTCGAATTTCCAGATTTCTCGGACTTCATTTAGGTTGACATGGTAGGGCTGATAGGTTGGATTTGAAGAAATGAGGAGCAGTGATTTTTCGTGAAGGTGTACTTGTTTAAAAACGATCCCGTCGTTTTGAGTGAGCACGATGCACTCGGTTCCTGGGGCTAGTTGTTTCC
>CBFHRK010000041.1:0-17853 GCA_965658225.1 Flavobacteriales bacterium
CCTTAATCATTGTATTCCAGCAAGAATTGCGGAAGTTTTTATTGATGATCGGTACAACGAGCTTTAGTAGCCGGCGGAATTTATTGCGTCAAATTGCCAATTTTAAAAAAGAGACTTCCGAGCATCGTACAGATGTAGATTCTATTGTTGAAGCTGCGAAAGATATGGCTGCCGAGAAAACAGGCGCCTTGATGGTAATTACCCGAAATTCTGAATTGGCGCAAATGGCGGATACGGGTGACGTGCTTAATGCGGAGTTGAGTAAAAGGCTACTAGAGAGCATTTTTGCTAAATCGAGTCCGCTGCACGATGGCGCTGTCATCATACGCGAAGATCGAATTATTGCGGCGCGAGCCGTATTGCCCCCAACAGAAAGAAATAATGTACCGGCCCATTTTGGCATGCGGCACAGAGCTGCTTTGGGCGTGAGTGAGCAAAGCGACGCATTAGTGGTTATCGTATCTGAAGAAACGGGTAAAATCAGCTATGCAGTAGGGGGTGACCTTCGGGTGAATTTAGAGCCCATGGAGCTCCAGAAGCAACTCGAAAAAGACTTAAGGTAAAAAGCCTCCCGAAAATTCGAGAGGCTTCTTTCTATAGTGTCAAATCTAATTATTGCTTTATCAAAGGCGATTGCCAGAAGTAGGAATCGTTGACGATTTGAATTTGGTACCATCCGGCCGATAGGCCGCTTAAACCTAGTTCAAAACCATTTTTTAATGCAGTCTTGGAAACCACTTCGTTGGCGACTTTTTTTCCTGTAGCGTCGTATAAATAGAGAATCGCGTCCTCGTTTAAATCCGATCCGTCATACTGAAGGGTTACTTTTTCTGAGGCCGGTTGTGGGAAAAGGGTGATCGAATTGTGACTCAGTTCGCTTAGGCCAATCCCTTCAATGATTACGCTTTCTGTTTGTACTGAAGATCCACATGAATTAAATACGGTTAACTCAACCAAATACGTGTTGTTAATTGCAAACGTATGTACCGGATTATATTGATCGGAGGTGTTTCCATCACCGAAATCCCAAAACAAGGAGTCAATATTACTCGGAGTTAATTGCGGCTGAAAAGATAGTACACCCGTATTGAAAACCGAAGTAGTAAAAGAAGCGTCCGCGGCGGCGGCTACGTTTATAGCCAATGAGCTTATAGCCGTTGGAATACCATTGTTCGCCGTAAGAAATACATCTTTTTGATTTGTTGAACTATAGACGACATCGTGTGGGCCCGGGCCTGAAGCAGTTGCTGGCGTTGCGCCTTGTCCAAAATCCCATTGATAGTTTTGGAATGAGCCACCCGAATTCTCAGTGAACGTAACCGTATCGCCCTCGCATATAACATTTGATGAAACGGCTAAATCCAGAGTGGGTAGAGGAGGGCCAATATTAATATTATCAACGTATAAATTATTCCCATATCCACTTTTGGCAATAAATCGAATTTGAAAATCGGAAGGTCCAGAAAAGAATGAACTCAAGTCAAAATCGGAGCATACTGGAGCTGTTCCGCACCATTCATCTGAAGAAGAAGGGATGAAGGCCGAGGTTAGAAATGAAGGAACCGTGGCGAAATTCCCAGATCCGTCTTCTTCAAAAGAGGCAATGCGCAGCCAAGACTCACCACAATCTGTTGAAATGAACAGGGACATTGAATCGGTGCTGTTCGGGTTGTATCGGGCATAAGCATGTTGGAAGGATATGTGAATTGGTGAAGTTCCATCATAGGCAAATAGAGGGGTTGTTAGCCAATCTTCTACTTCAATATTCGCGGCGGTAGTGTAGTCAAAATTATTTACTCCGGCCGCAAATGAACCTGTATTTCCCGAAGCAGCCCTTCGTTGCCATGTATAGTCATTGTCAGGGTTTGTAATCGTAAACTTATCTAAGGCATTCGCCGATTCAAAATCTTCATAAAACGGAAGAGATTCGCCTCCTATGGTAATTGATGAAATAAATGTAGAATCGGTACCAATGCCATTGTCTACCAACAATCCTACGCTATAAACACCTACCGAATCGAACTGTACACTTATATTGTACGAGTTTGCATTAGTTCCGTTGACATAACTCCAACCAGTAGCAGGACTCACTCCCCAGTTAAATATGTTCGGTGCACCGGAAGATGTGTTTATGAATTCAATGATAGACCCAGGGCATACTGAATTCACATTTGTCGAAATCCCAGCAACTGGAGCCGACGTGGGTGCTTGGATACTGAAGTCATCAAGCGAAATGTCCGATTCGAAGCCTGATCCCGTTTGCCCTCGAAAACGTATTGAAATCGTTTTTCCGGCATAGGGTACTAGTGTGAAATCAGCATAGTTCCACTGTGAACCCTGGTTACCAGCGATCGGACTAATCACATCTTCAAATAACTTTCCGTCGCTGATAATATCAACGTGGAGGGTTCCCATATTGACTCCCGACATGTGGTACGCAAAAGAAAACTCAAAACTTCCAGAAGCGGGGACATCAAAACAAGGAGTCATAAGCATTCCTGAGTTTTCAAAACAACTAGAGGCCTCTAGATATAGATATCGCCCAGAAGCTGTGCCCGGATTAATATCCTGCGCAGGCCCAGTATTACTTGACGGCGTTGATCCTGTATTCGTTCTCCAATCTATATCATCCAGAACGCCATTGTCCGGATTGTACCATCCGCCAGTTAACGAACAAACTTCTGCTCCACAATTACTGGATGTTCCACAAGTGTTAAACGAACTAAGATTGTCTGACCACGGGATTAATTGAATTGTAGAATTGTAACCTATCGGGCGTGCTACAACAGTATCGTTGTATTTATCTTGATCATCTAAATATTCATGATATGCTGTAATTTCAATAGGGTTAGTCGAGATAGCTATACTACTTTGAGCAAATGTATAATTCAATGTTGCGCCAGCAGGAAGGGTATCATGAACGAGCTCTGTGACCAAGGGATTTGAACCTACTTTATAGCTCAGGTTAAAACCATAGACCTCTTGATTTCCATTATTCGTTAGCCTCACTTCCAAATCGAAATTTGAAGAACTCCCACAAAGAGGAATAGGACCGTCATAAGGCGCTCGTATTTCAATGGATAAGTCTCGGTCAATATCACAATTGATGTAACCGGCGGGCACAAAAAAAGCGTTTCTTCGTTCTCCTTTTCCGCCATTCGGTCCTACGGTTCTTATGGTGTAATAATAATCTTTTGATGGATCATGTGATAAAACTGCTCCACTGTTAGTGGAAAAAGTTCCCATCGATTCCATATGTGTAGTACCCAACCTCAATATTTCATAAGCTGCCGCACCAACTACCGTATCCCAAGTAAAATAGATCGAATCAGGGCAAATAGAGCTCACTTGAAATCCTGTGGGCACATTGAAAACGGAATTCGTGCTATCGCTTTCGTCTGAAGCGCCTCCTCGTGAAACTCTAATTTTTACCTGGTCCGATCCTATGGTCGAAGAGGGGTTCCAATTGACATAACGCTGATTTGCGCTTGCCGTGCCAATATTATTCCATGTAGCCCCATTGTCATCACTATAATCAATGGTAAATGAATTTGAAGTAGTCAACGCGTCCCAACGAATAGTTTCTGTCGATCCTGGTCTTAGAGCTTCTCCATTATTTGGGTAAGTCACTGTTATTTCATCATTTGTCTCAAAGTAATAAACAACCACGTATTCCTGTGGCCCAAATGGAACAGAAACTCCTGTTACATCAATAGTATAGGTCCCGGGAGTAGGGTTGTCAATTGTGACTTGTTCCGTATTGTTGATTGCGTCAACGCCTCGAGTCGCGGGCAAGTTTAAATTAGAAACTGTGGGTGTATTATCTAATACCCAAGGATCGAAAACCGTACCAGACGGGTCTGATAATTCTAATTGTAAGTCGTTTACTAATGGGTTCAAGGCAAAAGAGGCTCCTTCTTTGTCGTTCCAATACAAAAGGACTTTTAAACGCCCCGTACCGACAGGAACTTGAAGCGTATAGGATTCGCTATTTCCAGTTGAAAGAGTATCTTGATAGTATTGCTGGCCCAATAACTGGTCCATCGCTTTTTTCGCATTTACCCTTCCATACCCAAATCTAAAGTCCGGGCCAGAATTTCCTAGATCATCAGCTCCGTTGAGGACACAGGCTTTAATTAACGCGGAAATGGGATCTTGTTGATTATGGTTGTCCCTATAGGCTTGATACATTGTAGCTAATACGCCGGAAACCCCTGGAGCTGACATGGAAGTCCCTGTAATTGTACTGTACGTATTGTCCGGATAAGTGGAATATACCGAGGTTCCAGTGCCTACCACATCTGGCTTTAATCGACCATCACGAGCTGGACCGCGACTGCTGCTACCGGCTAAACCATCTGTATACGATACGTTTCCTACAACGATTCCATTTTTGGCTTGTTTGTGGCCTCCTGTGATATTTCCCCATCCGGTTACTCCATAACCACACGAGTTTGTCCCATTATTGCCGGAGCTAAAGACGTGCATTAGTGATGGATTATTGTAAATAGTAATATCCGTAAAGCGCGCTCCAGTGTTATACCCTTGACACGATGTAGTCGTATTTCCCTGACCCCAAGAATTGTTCGTTATTCTCATGGCATGTTTTACATAGTGGGCGTCGGCACTGTCGATAACCTGGCTGTAACGATAACTATATGCAAAGGCACCTGCAGCTGCTCCTCGTGCATTTGGATCAAGGTTTCCAGCGCCTAAAATGGTCCCTGATACATGCGACGAGTGCGTTGATACGGCAAAAGAGTTATACTGATTATCGAATCGATTTTGATAATCTAAATGCCCTCCTAACTGTCCACCATCACCAACGCCTACAACTACCCCAGAGCCATCATAGCCTCCTAATTGTTCGCCTCCATTCTGATAGAAGTTTGTTCTGTGGTTCGTTCTGGCTCTGAAATTATCAGATTCTGGTTCTGTATTTATCGGGCTTAAAAAAATGAATTCTGGTAACGCAGCTAGATCATCAATCCGCTTAATAGGCAGGCGAACAATAAGTTCCCCACGATCTCTATTCTGATTTATAATAACTCCGCGTATTGAAGCTAAGGCGGAATTTAAAGAGGATGTACTCATTTCAGGATACATGAGCACATCTACAGTAATCTGTTGATTCTCGATAGCATGAGGAGGGTAGTCTTTATTCGCAAGCTCCGGAGACAACTTGTACCTGCCTTTTTGAATCATTACCCCGTCAATATTCCAACTTTCCAATAAGGACAAATCCAGATCCGAATTGAAAAGAGCCAAATAAGAATTGTCTGGAACATACGATTTTAGGTCAAGTCCGGCCATCAGCATTTCTTCCCGCATTTGTGCAGTCGGAAGCGTTTTAAAGTGAACAAGGCGGATGTAATGGCCATTTCTTAATTCTCCATCTTCATATGGGTTTAAAAGAAATTCATTCAAGTTCTCTTGTATAACAAAAGTTCCCGATTTAAAATGAATCTGGTTCGCTATTGCCTGATTTTGAGCCTTTAATGACCCAGTAGTAAAAAAGAACACCAATGTTAAAAGTGTAAAAACCTTCTTCATAGTCAATCGTAGTTTTCGTTTGGGGATGGCTAATTTAATCTTTAAGTACTTACCAAATTGTTAATAACGGTCTTCGAAAAAAGAACGGACTTGCTCGGAAGAAGGTTTGTTTTGAAGTGTAAAGCCCGTATTTCCTTCTCCGCCGGCCCTTTCGGGCCGATCGAACCACTTCCATAAAAATCCACCTGCGAAGGTGGGTCTATTCCACACCGATTCGTAAAGTCCCATGATACCCAAGGACTGAATTTCGGGATTGTATTCACCTTTATTTCCCGAATCCCACGGCTCTGTTAATGCGCCCGTCACAGACCGATAGCCGTACTCTGTAAACAGTATAGGTAGGTCAAATGGTTCAACGTATCGCTCTAAATCAAATATTATCTCGTCCCATGCGCGCTCCACATCAACTTGTTTAGGCTTTTTTTTCAGCGAAATCGGGAAGTACGCGTCTACTCCAAAATAATCGAGTCGTGCCCAGAAAGGGATTAAGTTGTAGGAATCCCAATTCGATGCATAGGTAATGGGACCCTTATATACGGTCCGGACAGAGTCGATTAACCCATTCCAGTATTCGGGTCGAGCCGCAGCAAACGCATCCAACTCCGTGCCAATAATGAAAAGATCCGCACGTTCGTCTTGAGCTACTTGGGCGAATGCCAATACATAGTCTCCATAGGAAGCTTCAAGCTTTTTCCAATCGTCTTCCTTTTTAAAGCCCCAGCGACCTGTATATACTCCATTCATAATCCACAACTGAGGTTTTATAGCTACTTGATAGCCCAGAACCTTTGCGTTTTTCGCCAATTCGCGAATACCTTCAGGGGTTTCTCCAGCCCATTGCCGGTCACTGTTGAAATACACAGTTGGTTCGTTTTCTTTTGCGAAACCAAAAGGAATTAAGCAAATCCAATTAGCTTGAATTTGATCCACAGATTTCAACGTTTCTTTTTCGGGAACCTCGCGGCTCGAAACCCACGCAACACCGTGAATTTTTTTGGCGTTTGGTCCATCTTGACCCTGAAGTAAGAAGGGTATCAGAATAGCGAATAGAACGTGTTTCATTCTTTCCTCATGTAAATCCCATAAAACAGGGTCGTCCCAGTTTCAAAATCCCTCGTTGCGCGCCAGCTTTGAATAACGTCACCGTTCGACAACGGAGTAAAGGTCATGAGGTAATGCAAAGTTCCTAGCGAGTCCTGTTGCTCTGCTTTGAATACCAGCTTTGTTTCGACCCAATGTCCTTTGAAATGAATTGTTGATCCCCATTCGTCTACCCACGTTTGGAACCAGCGGTTTGTATTTGGGTCATAGGAATTATAACTCTTTCCTTTTCCTCCTGTACTTGAAGTCCAATTCTCCGATAATACACATCCTTTTAGAATAAGCTGAACATTATTGGTACCGACTTGATTTCCTAAAGTGTCGTATACATTCCAATCACCAACCCAAAATCGGAATTGCTCAAAACCTTCTGAATCACAGGGCCCTGCTATTGGCTCATTTATTTGATTCTCTTCTTGCGCCAGCACACTCAAAGATGAAAAGAGTACACCGATTATTAGGACTTGGAAAAATGAGTGCCTCATCGAACAACAATTTATCTAATTTAGGCAATCCAAAAAGAAACCCCTTTTGATTATGCGTATAAAGCTCCTTTGTTTTCTAATAGCTTTTAGTCTTATAAATGACAAACTTATCGCCCAAGAACATAGGACCGATTTAAATTCAAGTGAAATACGACTCGCTATTGAAAAATTCGGCCATTTAGGACGAGTACTTTATTTGGCTGCTCATCCCGATGATGAGAATACGAGACTCATTGCCTACCTCGATAATGGTGCGTATATGAGAACGGCTTACCTGTCACTCACTCGTGGTGACGGAGGGCAAAACCTAATAGGAACCGAGAAAGGAGCTGAATTAGGACTCATCCGAACACAGGAACTATTAGAGGCTCGAAAAATTGATCGAGGAGAGCAATTCTTTACGCGCGCCGTTGATTTTGGCTATTCCAAAAACCCTGACGAAACATTTTCCATTTGGAATAAAGAGGAAGTATTAGCCGATGCAGTTCGTGTAATCCGACAGTTCAAGCCCGATGTAATTGTCACCCGTTTTCCTCCAAACTCTCGAGCTGGACACGGACATCACACGGCCTCGGCTATGATAGCCGAATTAGCCATTGATGCAGCAGCCGACAAGTCCTTTATGCCGGAAGAACTGGGCGATTTACCCATTCACGATGTCAGAAGATTATATTGGAATACCAGCCCGTGGTGGTTTCGAGACTTACCCGACCGTATTGCTGCTGGAGATGAGAAAATCATAAGCGTAGATGTAGGTGAATACAACCCGATGATGGGTCAAAGCTTTACAGAAACTGCAGCGGAAAGTAGGTCCATGCATAAGAGTCAGGGCTTTGGATCAGGAAAAGGACGCGGTGAGCAGCTTGAATACCTTGAGTACATGAAAGGGGATATGGTTACGAACGGAGATTTAATGCAGGGTATTCCGCGAACATGGTCTGAATTAAAAAAGGGTAACCTAATTCACGATCAATGGGAACAAGTATGTGTTGACTTTGACCCAGCAAACCCGCAAGGCAGTGTACCCTCTTTAATTGAATTGAGAAAGACATTACTTAGTAGTGGAGTGGAGTACACAGATTTCAATTTCAAACTAAACGAACTCGACCGAATAATTCTCGCCTGTTCGGGTATTTATGCCGAGGCCATTGCCAATGTCTATTCAAGTGCTCCGGGTGAAGAAATTGAGATTCGCTGTTCTGTAGTGAAACGAAGTGATATTGAGATCTCCTACAGAATTAATTCGGACCAATATTCATCTGAGGGAGCTTCATTGGAAAACAATGTGCAGCGCTTTGACACTCTAAACGTGGAGGCTCCAAATAGTTATTCCGACCCCTATTGGTTACGTAAAAGATACAAGGGTATGTTCCAAGTCGATGATCCCAATATGATTGGTCGGCCCGAGTCCTTCCCGGCTCTTTCCATTGATTTTGAATTTGCCATTGATGGCCAAAGAATTCCTTTTTCAACACCTGTTGAATACAAATGGACAGATCGTGTACGCGGTGAACTTTACCGGCCAATGAACGTGTTGCCAGCGGTTACAGCAACCTTTACCGAGGCTAATTATATATTTACCACGTCCGATCCTCGAATGGTCGAAATTATCGCTAAAAACCACTCGAACACGGAACAAACGGTAACAATAGAACCCTGTTTTCACAACGAATGGTCGTCGCGACCTCCTCGGTCGGAAATCACCCTTCCTGCCGGAGGCAGCGAGAAAAGAATCAAGTTCGAAATCACACCGAGCAAAGGGGCTACGGATGATTTTCTTAGCGCATTGGTAATGATGGAGTCTGATACGCTCACCACTGGGTTTTCGGAAATCGATCACGAGCATATAGAAATCCAAACTATTTTACCCGATAATGCAGCACGAGCTGTTCGTATTGAAGTTGAAACAAAAGGGTCGCGCGTTGGCTATATCATGGGAGCAGGAGACGACGTACCGGCCGGATTAGCACAACTGGGCTATGAAGTAGTCTTGATAAACGAAGAAAATATATCTGCACTCGACTTGAGTGAATTTCAAGCGATCGTTGCCGGAGTCCGTGCGTACAACACACTTGATTGGTTGAAATATCAAAAAGATCAACTCATGGAGTACGTTGAAAATGGTGGAAACTACATCGTGCAATACAACACCAATAGGGGAGTAGACCCGGCTGATATGGGTCCGTATGCTTTTGATTTGAGCAGAACACGTGTGACAGATGAAAATGCAAAAGCAACGCTTCTGCTCCCAAAACACCCTATTTTCAATACGCCGAATAAATTGAATGAGGCCGATTTCGAAGGTTGGGTGCAAGAACGCGGACTCTATTTTCCAGAAAATTGGAGCAAAGAGTATGAAGCTTTGATCAGCTGGTCTGATCCGGGCGAAGAGGCCGCCGAAGGATCCTTGATTGTTGCTAAGCATGGCGAAGGGGCTTTCGTGTACACTGGAATTTCTTTCTTCCGAGAAATACCGGCAGGCGTTCCCGGTGCTTTTCGTTTATTAGCCAATATTATTAGCTACGATCCTAAATAAAATGGAACAGCCCAATTTGCCGCCGCCTTTTTTTAAATCATGGCCAAGGATGTACGCCTTCCTATTGGGCTTCATGGCGATTTTAATTTTATTATTCCTCTGGATTACGCAAAGCTATAATTGATGGAAACCCTCGATTGGATCGTTCTTTTTGGTACGCTATTCACTATCGTCGCTTATGGCACCTATAAAACGCGCCGACAAAGCGGACTCGAGTCGTATTTAAAGGGCGATAACCAAATGCGTTGGGCTACTATTGGCCTTTCCATTATGGCCACACAGGCCAGCGCCATTACCTTTTTAAGCACCCCCGGGAAGGCGTACGAATCGGGAATGGAATTCGTTCAGTTTTATATTGGCTTGCCCATTGCTATGGTGCTGTTGTCGGCGTTTGTGTTGCCTTTGTACTATAAACTCAAAGTATATACGGCCTATGAGTATTTAGAATCGAGGTTCGATTTAAAAACTAGGATGTTCACTGCCTTCCTTTTCCTTGTTCAGCGCGGCCTAGCGGCCGGAATCACCATCTACGCTCCGGCCATTATTTTATCGACCATGCTCGGTTGGGATCTTACGTTTACCAACTTGTTTGTTGGAATTCTGGTGATCATATATACCGTTTCTGGGGGAACCCGAGCAGTGAGCCTTACTCAAAAGTGGCAAATGGCCATTATAATGCTAGGTATGTTCATTGCATTTGGACTCATCATCCACTATTTACCAGAGGGTATTGGCCTTTCTCAAGCCACGGATATTGCTGGCTATATGGGGCGAATGAACATCATTAATACAGAATTTAACCTCGATAACCGATATACTATTTGGTCGGGTTTGTTTGGCGGTGTATTCTTATTTCTGAGCTACTTCGGTACCGACCAGTCCCAAGTACAACGTTATCTCGGTGGACGTGATTTAACAGAAAGTCGCATGGGCCTCATGTTTAACGGGCTTTTAAAAGTGCCGATGCAGTTCTTCATTTTGTTTGTTGGCGTCATGGTGTTTGTATTTTATCAATTCGAAAAACCACCTGTATTTTTTAATCGTGCCGCTCAGGCACAAGTTGAAAATTCTATTGCTGCACCCGATTTGGCTGCGCTATCGATGACACACGACCTAGTTTGGGATCAAAAAAAGGAGGCTCAGGAGGGTTTAATAAAAGCCATTGGTTTAAACGATGAAGCGCTTATAGAAACGGCATCAGGCCAAGTGAATGCCTACCAAAAAGAATTGGAGGATATTCGAGTAGAATATAAAGCCCTGGTTAAAAAGACGGATCCCGATTTAGAAACGAAGGATTACGATTATGTTTTTATCACTTGGGTAATGACCTATTTGCCAACAGGGTTGGTGGGACTACTATTTGCAGTAATATTTTCAGCGGCGATGAGCTCAACTTCAAGCGAGCTGAATGCATTGGCAAGCACCACTGTTATTGACTTTTATAAACGAAAGATCAAGCCGAACGGTAGCGACCGACATTATCTTATGGCTTCAAAAATGGCCACGGTAGGGTGGGGTATATTCGCTATTCTATTTGCTGTTTACGCAAATCTATTTGAAAATCTAATTGAGGCGGTAAACATTCTTGGCTCCTTGTTTTACGGAACTGTTTTGGGCGTTTTCCTAGTGGGGTTCTTTATTAAATTCGTGCGCGCTACGCCCGTATTCATTGCAGCCATTATAGCCGAGTTGAGCGTGCTCTTCTTGTACTTCTATTTCGGGAACGACATCGGTTTCTTGTGGTACAACTTTATTGGTTGTGGAGCAGTAACCATCCTTGCTATTCTGCTGAATGTATTCATCCGAGCCAATCCAGCCGGAAAGGCTGATTAAGTATTCAAATACAGGATTAAGTCCTTAATAATAGGTCGCAATCCGCTCAAGAAGAATTCAACGGCAATGACCATTACAATGAGCCCCATAAGGCGCATAAGAATTTTGCTGCCTGTGTCGCCGAGTATTTTCATGATTCTGCTCGCGCTTAATAATAGGAGCAGGGTAATTAGGCAAACAGCCAGTACACCACCGTAAAAGGAAATTATTTCGGACCATGTTTGTGCTCGTTCTTTCAAAACAATGGCATTCGTAATGGCACCAGGCCCCGTGATCATGGGAATCGCTAAAGGTGTTATAGAAATATCACCTACGTATTCTTTTACAGACTGTCCCTGCGTTTTAGTGCGCTGAAGACGGGCTTGAAGCATATCTTGACCCACCATAAAAAAGATAATACCACCAACTATTCGAAAGGAGTGAACCGATATGCCAAAGAAGTTAAACATCAGCTGACCGCTAAAAGAAAAAAGAACAATCGTTATCAACGAAACCACCATCGCTTTTTGAGCCGTGGCTTTGCGCTCATGGTTTTCTAAACCATCCGTCATGGTTAAAAATATAGGCAGCACGCCCAAGGGATTTATAATCGTAAAGAAGCTCGTGAATACGACCAGAAAAAATTCAAATTGCTCCGACATGTTGTATCTGAATTAAGTTGCAAAGGTGTAAATAAAAAAGCCGCTACCCAAGTTGGATAGCGGCTTTAATATTAAAGACTTAGTCGTATTACCAACCAGCCATATCTTCTTTCAATCCTTCTGCATATTGAAATTCTTTTCCGTCGGCTTTCGCCGTTTCTTCTCCAACTTCAATAGCCTTTTTCCCAACAATCTTAGCGCTCTTTACATCACCTGTTGCATTGAGAATCTGTGCCTTTACCCAGTAGGTATACCAGCTTTTGTCGCCACCGCGGGCTAAAGATTCATTGATCCAATCTTTTCCCATATCCAGGTTAGTATTGCTATTTAAGCAATAGCTTGCCGCATTGCGGTATTTCTGCCAAGATGGGTCAATTTCAATAGCACTTTTAATATTCGCCATAGCGCGTTCTTGAACTTCAACAGATAATGGAACTTTCACATGATAGGTATCCCACATCAAGTTTAAGATCCCGGCATTTTCAGTGATGTCACTGAACCAGAATTCAAGACGCTCTCCAGATTCATCTTCAATTTCCACTTGTGAAATAAAACGAGCTACTTCCTTCGACTCATCATAGTCTCCAGTTCCCCATAATTCGGTTTCTGAGTTTAACATCAGAACGCATTCTTTTTCTCCAGGAATTGAAAACAAACTATAGGTTCCGGCCGGAACTGTAGTTGATCCAAAGTTGAATTCAGTAGAAGCCGTGAACTGATTTGCTTTGTTTGCTCCGGTTCTCCAGATCTCGTTGTAAGGAACTAGATCGCCGAAAATAGTACGTCCCTTTACGCCCGGACGGCTGTATTCCATTTTAAAATCAGTAAGTCCAATACGCTGCATGTTGGTAGCGGCCGGACTCGGTTGTGGTAGGTCTTGAGCGACCGATGGAGCTGCCATTAGGCCCACCATTGAAAGTATCAGTAATGCTTTTTTCATAATCTCTTTTTGTTGATTTGGGTGTTAAAGATAATACAAAGAGCGACATGGGCGTCGCATTATATCGGTTACAAAAACGCTAAAGCGAATTTATAGTTCACGCTTCAGAGCAACCATTTTTACGGCAGTAACGGCGGCTTCCGCACCTTTGTTCCCGTGCTTCCCTCCGGAACGATCTCTACTTTGCTCTATGTTATCGTCGGTGAGTACGCCAAATATAACCGGCGTATTCAAAAGTACATTAAGGTCTTTGATTCCGTGAGCAACAGCAGAGCATACATAATCGAAATGCGCTGTTTCACCGCGAATCACGGAGCCTAAACATATAATTGCATCCAGATCACGTGATTTCTCAATGATCTTAGCTCCATAAACCAATTCGTAGCTGCCCGGAACGTTAAAGCGTTCTATATCTGATTCCGATACGCCACAGGCTTTTAATGCCTGAAAAGCTCCGGTGTAGAGTCCTTCCGTTATTTCTTCATTCCATTCAGAAACAACAATTCCGAAGCGCCAACCACTGGCGTTCGGAATTTTGTTGTAATCGATGTCCGATAAATTCTTGTGGATGGTTGCCATATTATCCTTTGGCTTCCGCTCGAGCAATATACTTTTCAATGTTTTGCGCTTCTCTTGAATCCGGAAATTCAGATTCAATGCGCTTGTACATTTTTAAAGCCGCTGCAGATTGATCTAATGATTCAGCAGTCATACCCGCCTTCATTAAATAAAGGGGAGTGGTAAATGAGTTATCGCGGGCATTCGCAGCCTTCGTATAGTACTCTAATGCCTCTTCTGGTTGGTTAATTTGCGCAAAACAATCTCCAATAGCACCAAAATGAACAGCACTCAATATTTCATCATCACCGTCAAAGTCCTCTAAGAAGTCTATTGCAGATACGTAATCACCTTGTTGCATGTATGCTAAACCCGCATAATAGTTAGCAAGATTACCCGCTTTCGTACTTGAGAAATCACTAGCTACATCAATAAAACCTAAGTTAATACCGTTACCATTGAGTGCACCGTTCACATCATTCTTCTCGAATTGACGCTCAGCCCAAGCCATTTCAGTAGCCGCTTCTTTTTCAAGCGGCGCTTGAACGAGGTATTTATACCCCTGAAACCCTCCAATAATTACAACGATTGCTGCAACTACTATCAGTAAAGTGTTCTGATTTTCTTCAATGTACTGTTCGGTTTTCGACAGTGCCTGCTCAACAGCTTCTAGTTGTTGATCTCCTTGACTTTTCTTCTGCTTGGCCATGAATCCTTCTAAATTTGAGGCACAAAAGTAATTCTTTTTCATAAAATTATGGTCATGGCTTCATCGACCTATTTCTTATCAATTAAACGAGGTCAATATTCTATCTTTGGAGTCCATGTATTTAAAGCAGCTTTCCCTCGTACAGTTCAAGAATTATTCGGAGATCAAACTTGATTTTGATGCTCAAATAAATTGTTTTGTTGGCCCGAATGGCGCGGGAAAGACCAATTTACTCGATGCCCTTTACTACTTGAGTTTTTGCAAGAGTTATTTTAATCCGGTCGACAGTCAGAATGTCCGGCACGGCGATGAATTCTTTGTTATAGAAGGCTGGTACGATCGAAAAGAACGTCCCGAGCACGTTTACGTAGGGGTTAAAAAAGGACAAAAGAAGTCGGTCCGAAGAAATAAAAAAGAATATAGTCGAATATCCGAACACATCGGACTTTTCCCGCTTGTGATGATAAGTCCGGCCGATCGCGATCTTATTCTCGAAGGCAGTGAGGTAAGGCGCAAGTTCATGGACGGAGTTATATCACAAAGTAATAAAAGGTATTTAGACGATTTGCTCCAATACAACCGGGTATTGCAACAACGCAATAGTTTGTTGAAGTACTTCGCCGCAAACAGGAAGTTCGATGAAGCTTCACTTGAAATTTACGACGAACAACTAAATCCGCTCGCAGAGCGCATACACTCGGATAGAAAAGAATTCTTAGAAAAGTTTATTCCTATTTTCCAGACCTATTACCAAGACATTAGTGGTGGCGCAGAGGAGGTGAACATAGACTATGAAACTAAGTTAGAAGGTAAAAGTCTTCAATTAGTATTGTTCGAAAGTCGCGATCGCGATCGTGCCCTTCAATACACCTCTCAAGGCGTGCACAAAGACGACTTGAAATTCACACTTCGCGACTATTCCGTCAAGAAAACAGGCTCTCAGGGCCAGCAAAAGACTTTTCTGATTGCCTTGAAATTAGCTCAGTTCAGCTTCTTGAAAGAGTTGACGGGCATCACCCCCATACTCTTACTCGATGATATTTTCGACAAACTCGATGACGATCGAGTAGGAGCGCTCATTCGCATGGTAGAAGAACACCGATTCGGTCAAATATTTATTTCCGACACTCATTACGACCGTACAGAGGAAATCGTGCGTCAATTCAATGAATCGTACCAAATGTTTCGCATTCAAGAGAATTCAGCCCAATGAGAAACCAAGAAAAAAGTCTCGGCGAAATATTAAAACTCATGACTCGTGAATATGGCATGGAGTTAAAACTTCTTCAGGCCCAGGCTATTGATCTTTGGTATCGAGAAGCCCCACCGGTGTTTAAGGAGCATGTTACCGAGGTGTTCATGAAAGATCGAACGATGTTTGTACGGCTCGATTCTGATGTCCTTAGGCACGAGCTTCACTATCATCGGAATACCTTGAAAGATCGTATCAACCTAGCGGTTGGACGCGCAATTATCGAGGATATCGTACTAAAATAAAAAAGGCGCCTCCATAAATGAAAGCGCCTTTCTTGATACGTTATTCACGTTCCTTAGAACTTTTCGCGTTCCGAAAAGAAGAAACTTCCTTCAATAGCCGCATTGTCATCTGAATCGCTACCGTGAATTGCATTGGCAGCAATGGATTCCGCATACATTTTACGAATCGTACCTTCCGCAGCTTCCGCTGGGTTAGTAGCTCCGATTAAGGTTCTGAAATCTTCGACAGCATTATCTTTTTCTAGGATTGCCGCAACGATGTGCCCTCCAGACATGTACTCCACTAATTCGCCATAAAATGGACGTTCAGCGTGCACAGCATAAAAAGCTTGCGCGTCTTTAATGGACAATTGGGTCATTTTCATTGCAACAATGCGGAAACCTGCTCCGTTAATTTTTTCTAAGATCGCACCGATATGTCCGTTAGCAACGCCATCGGGCTTAATCATTGTAAATGTTCTGTTTGTAGCCATGGGTACAAGAGTATAAGTGTTTGAGGGCGCGAAATTAGAACATATAATCCCTTTATCAAAGAGAATGCATTTGTTTACCTTTGAAGACATGGAAAAAGCCGCACTCGACAAACTTATATCCTTCTTTTCGGAGCAGCATAATGTAGTTATTACTACGCACAAGAATCCCGATGGTGACGCCATGGGGTCCTCCTTAGCCGTAGCACGCTATCTCCAAAAGAAAAAGCAACTCGTTACCGTTATAGCACCTACAGATTACCCCGACTTTCTTCATTGGTTACCGGGAAATAACAATGTCATCGTACATACGGACGATCAGGAACGAGCGAACGGAATCATTGAAAAAGCCGATTTAATTATTTGCCTCGATTTCAATACCCTCAGCAGAATTGGGGAAATGGAAGAGCCGGTCCGAAGAAGTTCAGCTGTGAAAATGATGATCGACCATCATCAACAACCCGAACAGTTCGCGGCCTACACTATTAGTGAACCAGAGATTTGCTCCACTTGTCAGCTCGTATTCGAATGGATGGTTGACATGGGCGATAAAGCGTTGATCGACAAAGAAATAGCTACCTGTATCTATACTGGAATCATGACAGACACTGGGAGCTTTAGGTTCCCCTCGACCACCGCTCGAACACACAGAATAGTAGCCGATTTAATTGAGTTTGGCGCAAACGGTGCCGATATCTACAATCGCGTAATGGACGGGAGTAGTGAATCGAGAATCCGATTACTGGGTTTTGCCTTGAGCGAAAAGCTTCGGGTACTACCGGAATACAAAACAGCTTATATCAGTTTATCAGCAGAAGAGTTAGAACGATTCAATTTCCAAAAAGGGGATACAGAAGGGTTCGTGAATTACGCCTTATCCGTTAAAGGAATTCTTTTCGCGGCCATTTTTATGGACAAGGATGATCTTCGCAAAGTATCGTTTCGATCGAAAGGAGATTGGGACGTCAACCTTTTCGCACGAGCACATTTCAATGGTGGAGGCCATAAGAATGCCGCGGGTGGAGCCAGTGATCTACCCTTAGACGAAACGCTCCAAAAATTCGTTGACCTTCTGCCACAGTATCGAAAAGAATTAAGTCAAGAATAATGATGCGAAGTTTATTGGCCGCAACCCTTTTAGTGCTCACGGTTTCAGGGTGCACATCGTGCAGTAATCAGAAGAAAGTAGAGGAAGCACAGCAGCAACAAGCAGAAGATATTATCGAAGCGAATCGACGAATTCTCGAAGAGGAAACACGTCGAATTGACACCTATATAAAGGAGCGAAATCTAGAAATGGAGCGAAGTCGTACAGGACTTCGCTATCAAATCGAGCCGTTAGGCTCCGGACCAACGCCCAAAACGGGCGAGGTAGCAACCATTGAATATACCACTCATTTTATTGACGGGACACTGCTTGGACCCGAGGAAAAAAGCACCATGAATATTTGGGTCAATCAAGACTATACTATTCGCGGATTGCTTGAAGGAGTACAAATGCTTCGGGTTGGGGATAATGCGAAGTTTATA
>CBFHRK010000042.1:0-17363 GCA_965658225.1 Flavobacteriales bacterium
AAATTGACCCATCCAATAACCAATACATTCATGAATAGGCCTAAATAGACCGCTTTGAAACCCCGCAAAAAGGCTGCTTGTTTACCCGAGTAGCGCAGTTCTATAAACTCTACTTCGGTAAGGATTTGCGCCCGCCGCCATAATCGAGCAAAGAAAAAAGTAGTGAGCATTCCGCCCATTAAATAGGACCACCACAACCAATTTCCACTAATTCCATGTTGGCCAACTAATTCGGTAACCGCTAGAGGAGTATCGGCCGCAAAAGTGGTTGCCACCATCGAAATCCCCGCTAAATACCACGGAAAGTTTCGTCCGCCAAGAAAAAACTCGGTAATGTTTTTCCCCGCTCTTTTTCTGAAATACAGGCCAATAGCCGTTGACAGCGCGAAAAATGTAATTAAAAGGACCCAGTCGAGCGTGCTTAATACCATGAAGGCAAAACTATACATTTAGCTACATTTGACACATGTTACCACAAAATGATGAACTAAGGGAAATGGTGGCCACCACCGTGCAAGGACTCGAAGAGACTTTAGCCTTAGAATTGCTTCAATTAGGAGCCCAAAATATTGAACCTGTAAACCGCGCTGTGAAGTTTCACGGCGACCTAGGGTTTATTTACAAAGCGAATAGAACTTTGAGAACCGCCCTGCGCATTCTCGTTCCCATTCATAAGTTTCAAGCAAGCCGAGAGGCCGGACTCTACCAAGGTGTGAAGTCACTCCCTTGGTCCGAGTGGATTGGGCTCGATCAAACATTCGCTGTGCACGCAGTGCTCGTGAATGCACCTATTACGCATTCGCATTTCGCTGCTTTGAAAGTAAAAGATGCTATTGCCGATCGTATTTCAGAAGATAAAGGAAGTAGGCCCGATGTCGATACTCGAAGTCCCGATTGGAGCATTCACATACTTTGGAGTGGAGATCGCGTACAAGTTTCATTAGACAGTTCCGGCGACTCCTTGCATAGAAGAGGGTACAAAGTGAACTTCGGAAAAGCGCCCGTAAGTGAAGTGTTAGCAGCCGGAATGCTACTTATGACCCATTGGGATGGAAAAGGTGATCTCATTGATCCGTTTTGCGGATCGGGAACCATACTTACCGAGGCCGCTATGATTGCCAAAAATATTCCGGCAAACATCCATCGTTCCAAGTTTGCTTATCAGAGTTGGCCCGGTTTTGATGAAGATCTTCAAAATAAAATTTGGGATGGCTTATTAAACCGCGTCCGCGAATTCGACTATAAAATCTACGGATCCGATCGAAGTTTAAAAGTGGTGCGAGAGGCACAAGAAAACGCGGAAAGTGCACTACTTGATGATTATATCGAGATCACGGAAAGCGATTTTCGCGATGTAAAAAAGCCTTCACCATTCGGTTTCGTGGTTACAAATCCACCGTACGACGTTCGTATGGCCGTGTCTCTTGAATCGGTTTACGGAGAAATTGGCACTTGGTTGAAACACGAATTCAGCGGTTGGAATGCCTATATCTTGGCGCCAGACGAAGAGGAAGAAACCTATAAATACGTTGGTTTACGACCTAGCCGGAAAGTTCGAGTGATGAACGGTCCCATCAATTGTAGAATACTCGAGTACAAACTTTTTAGCGGGAAAAAGAAGGATCAATGAGTTCCTATGCCGATATTCTAGTTCCCATACCACTTCCTCGTCTTTTCACTTATTCCATTGCTAAAGACCAGGAAGTAAAGATCGGACATAGGGTATTGGTGCCTTTAGGTCGCAGAAAAATTTACACGGGCATCGTCAGGCAGATTCACGACGAACCGCCCAGCTTGTATAAACCCAAGGAAATATTAGAGGTGTTAGATCCGGCACCGCTGATTGGCGAAACTCAGTTGAAATTCTGGGATTGGATGGCGCGCTACTACGTTTGTTCTCCAGGAGAAGTAATGACTGCGGCCTTACCGGCCGGATTAAAACTGGAGAGTGAAACACGCGTTCGATGGGTAGCCCAAGAAGAAATAGATCCAGAAGAGCTCAATGAGAATCAGTTCTTAATTGCTCAGGCTCTTGAGCAACAGAACGAATTAAAGCTTTCTGAAATCTCCGAAATCATCGGAAAAACCACGATCCATCCGATCATACAATCCATGATCAAAAAGGAGTGGGTGGAAGTAGTAGAACGGGTAGAGGAAAAATACAAACCGAAAACTGAAATACTGTGGAGGCTGGCATTTTTAGCCGAAAATGAAGATTTGCTCGAGCTTTCTTTTCAAAACGTGGCGAATGCCCCCAAGCAACGAACAGCTTTATTTCAGTTTCTTGACGATGCTCGATTAAATCATCCGGGGCGATCTGCTTCGGAATGGCACAAGAAATTTGGAATTGGTCGAGCCGCACTAACCGCCATGCGCGATAAAGGAATTGTGGAATCGTATACCTTCGAGCATTCTCGTCTGTCTTTTAATTCAAATCCGGAAGAAAAAGCTAAGGCGCTATCGCCGGCACAGCAAAACGCACTGGACGAGCTTAAAACGGCCATAAATACGCGAAAAGTTCAATTACTGCACGGAGTAACCGGTAGCGGCAAAACGGAAATCTACATTCATTTAATTGAAGAGGCTTTGGAACGAGGAGAGCAAGTGCTGTATTTGCTTCCCGAGATTGCCCTAACTACCCAGATCATTCAGCGTCTTAAAAAGTATTTTGGTGATGCTATAGGCGTGTTCCACAGTCATTACAGTCAAAATGAACGAGCAGAGGTGTGGCAAGCTGTAGCGCGATTCCCAGAAGAAAATAGCTATTCCATTGTTTTAGGTGCTCGATCGGCCGTTTTTCTGCCATTTGAAAATTTGGGCTTAGTCATTGTCGATGAAGAGCACGAATCGTCGTTTAAGCAATTCGATCCGGCCCCCAGGTACCACGGTCGCGATGCAGCTATTGTTTTAGCGCGCCTTCACGGCGCGATGTGTATTCTCGGTTCTGCCACGCCGAGTTTGGAAAGCTATTACAACGCCAAAATTGGAAAGTATGACTATGTATCGCTAACCGATCGTTTTGGTGAATTGCTGCTGCCAGAAGTTCATTTCATCGATTTATCGAAAGAAGAAAAGACACCCGGGCAACCCGTTATTCTTTCAAAGGAGATGAGAAATAGAATACAAAGTACTTTAGATGATAAAGGTCAAGTTATTCTATTTCAGAACCGTAGGGGTTTCGCGCCCATTTTGGAGTGCCAGCGTTGTAATTGGACACCCGAGTGTCAAAATTGTGATGTGAGTCTTACCTACCACAAGCAAATCCACACCTTAAAATGTCACTACTGCGGCTTTAGCAGGCAGTTCCCAACGAAGTGCGAATCGTGCGGACACGATGACCTACGCACAAAAAGCTTCGGAACGGAGCGAATAGAAGAAGAGCTAAGGATTCGTTTTCCATCCGCCCGAATAGGGCGAATGGATTGGGATACCACACGACGGAAGCATGCCTATCAAGAAATAATTGATCAATTTGCACGCGGTGAAATGGATATTTTGGTGGGTACGCAAATGCTCACTAAGGGACTCGATTTCGATGGAGTGCGAATGGTAGGAATATTGGCGGCGGATACAATGATGCAATATCCCGACTTCAGAGCCTTTGAGCGGGCATTCCAGCTTATGGTCCAGGTATCCGGCCGGGCAGGCCGAAAAGAACAGCGAGGAAAGGTTTATATACAATCGTATAAGCCAGACCACCCATTGTTGCTGGATGTTCAGAAATCAGATTACGAACGACGGGCTGACTTAGAAATTAAAAAGCGGAAAGAGTTTCATTACCCGCCATTTTACCGTCTGATTCGATTAAATATAAGGCATCGTGATCGAGATCGTGTTTCAAGAGCTGCAGAAGCATTGGCGCGACCCCTCAGAAAGCAGTTTCCGCAAGAGGTTCTAGGCCCCGAATTTCCTGCGATACCCAGAGTACGCAATCAATACCACAAAAACATTATGCTTAAACTCGGCGCAGCTGATAGTTTGAACAGAGCCAAAGAAATGATTCGCCAATACATTGAACAATTGAAGGATCATAGCGATTTTAAGGGGGTGCGTGTAGTCATTGATATCGACCCGCAATAAGTTTAGACCATGACGGAGTTGCAGAAAAATAAAACCTTGGTCCTTGGAGCCTCGCCGAACCCGAGTAGGTATTCTTATTTGGCCACGGAAACGCTTCATCGTCATCAATTGCCCGTTGTACCGGTAGGCATTCGCGACGGGGTTATTGACGGTCAAGAAATTGTAGTAGGTAAACCCGATGTATCGGATATTGACACGGTTACGCTTTATGTAGGGCCGTCCAGACAACCCGAGTACTACGATTATTTGATCGGATTGAGTCCGCGAAGGATTATTTTCAACCCGGGTACAGAAAATCCCGAACTCATTCATCTAGCGGAAGAAGCCGGAATAGAGACGGAAATAGCGTGCACACTTGTGCTTCTTAATACAGGTCAATACTAATGCTCGAAATAAAATCTAAATCGGAATACGATTCGTTCATCGCGGCCAATGAAGTGTGTGGTGTTTATTTTTATACTACTACTTGCGGAATCTGCCATGTGCTTAAGCCAAAAGTTTCGGAAGTATTTGAAGAAGCGGGCTTTCCGGTAGCCAAGGTGAATTTAATGGAACTTTCTTCTTTGGCCGGACCCATGCTTATTATGGGGGTTCCAACGCTCATTGTAATGTTGAATGGAGTAGAGCAGGAGCGCGAAGGGGCTTATATGCAAATGCCCGACCTTCAAACCAAGCTAGAGAAATTACGCCGTCACCTCGTCTAAGCATTCGATTAGCACATCGCACGCCCAGTGTATTTGTTCTTCGGTAATAATTAAAGGTGGAGTTACGCGCAGTGCATTTCCCTTGAACAACAGCCAAAACAGAATCAGTCCCTTTTCCATGGCTCGTTTGGCGACGTCTTGCACCATTTCTGAAGATTCTAAATGAACAGCCAGCATTAATCCTTTTCCGGTCACGGCCTTCACGGCCGGATGAATCAGTCGCTCGCGAAAAAGCTTTTCTTTCTTTTCAATTTGATTCATCCAGCCCTCACTAATGAGTGCATTCAAATGGGCCAAGGAAGCCGCTGCGGGTACAGGGTGTCCGCCAAAGGTGGTAATGTGACCCAGCATTGGGTTGCGTCGAATGGCATCCATTATTTCGGGTGAAGAGATAAATGCTCCAATAGGTAATCCGCCACCCATTGCTTTGCCAACCACGAGAATATCGGGTGTTATTTCAAAGTGCTCAAATCCAAAGAGTTTACCCGTTCGGCCAAATCCAGGCTGAATTTCGTCCAATATCAACAAGGCACCTACTTCGTCGCATCGGTTCCGAACGGCCTTTAAGTATCCTTCATTCGGGGTTACAAAACCATTCGCGCCTTGTATGGTTTCGAGTATGACGGCAGCTGTTTTGTGGTTGATTTCGTTTAAATGATCGAAATTGTTAAAGTCGATAAATCGGATTCCAGGTAACAGCGGTCGCATGGAGCGTGTCCAATTTAAGTTGCCGGTAACACTTAATGCTCCGTGTGTAGCTCCGTGATAGGCTCCATTAGCCGATACTATTTCACTTCTCCGGGTATGTCTTTTAGCGAGTTTCAGCGCGCCTTCAATGGCTTCGGTTCCCGAATTGACTAAATAAACACTGGAAAGCGGTGAAGGAAGCAAATCTGCAAGTCGTTTAGAAAGTAAAACGGGTTGATCCTGCACATATTCGCCATAGACCATCACGTGGGTATACCGATCGAGTTGTTCCTTTATTGCCTCGGTTATTTTCGGATGTCCGTGGCCTAAATTATTCGCACTAACTCCCGCAACAAGATCCAAGTATTTTTTACCGTCTTTACCGAAAACATAGCATCCTTCCGCTTTTTCTACTTCGAAGGCCGAAGCAAAGTCTGTCGTTTGTGCTTGGTGATCAAAAAAGGCCTTTTTAAAATCCATGGATCAAAGATAAACGAAAGAAGAGCGCTGGAGTAGCGCTCTTCAAATTCGATGAGAGTGATTATTTCATTAGGCGTTCTCCTTTCGGACCTTCACCTCTTGATCTATCGCCTTGGCCTTTTCGCATGCGCTCAAAAAGCTGACGCCTGAAGTCGTGTTCTGCCTTGTACAGTGCTGCCACCTGTTCTATATCGAGTACTTCTTTAAACTTCTCGTGGTATTCAATTTTTAGATCGAGTTCTTTCTGTTCATTGGCAAAACGCTGAGTCATCATTTTGTCTAAGTCTTTTTCAGATACATCTTCAGTAAGCAAATCGTCCCCACTTCGTTTCATTTTTAAACCGTGAAGCATTTCTGAGCGAATAGCATCGTGTTTTTGTTTGAATTCCTCGTAAACGGGCCAAAAGAGTTTGGCTTGATCAGGACTGAGCGAAAGCTCTTCTGTTATGAAGCCAATTCTCATGGCTTCTATTTTCTCCACTTCTTCGGGCTTGTCCATCAAGCCGTGAGGCTTTTGGGCGAAAGAACAAGTGCTTACTGCTAGGAGTAAAATAAGCGCTGTATTTTTCATTTTTAAACTATTTAGTGTTTGTGTTTCCTTACATTGATTCATCGTACCAAAAATCGCCCTCAACACCTTCTATGAAAAGGAGATCATTCCATTCGTCGAGTTCTTGATCGCTTTGAAAAGGTGTATTCGACAAAGCTTCATCAAAAGCCAAATCTTCGAGCATCCAAGCACCTTCTGATTCAAAGTATGCCGCAATTTCCTGATCGGTAATGGCGGTTTCATTCGCCGATTCCCAAGGAATAAAAAGCGCTAATAAGAGTACTGCAGCGGCAGCAGCCAATGTTCTTATCCAAAAAACACGAGGCTTAGCCACCTTGCGTGGATTCTCCGAGGGGATTTTCAGTAATCTCTCTTCGAGGCCGTTAAAGTAGTCCTGAGGAACTTTAAATTCAGGTTTTGGAAATGAGTCGTTTGCTTTCATCGTAATACTAGATGCTAATTCGTTTCTGAGGTTTAATTGGAACTGAGTTCCTCTTTAATTTTTTGAGTGGCGTGGTGATAGCTCGCTTTTAAGCTACCGATCGTTCCACCAAGTTGCTCCACAATTTGAGCATAGGGTAGATCTTCGAAATATTTTAGGCTAAAAACAAGTCGTTGTTTTTCAGGTAATCCTTCTACAGCCTTCAAAAATCTTTGCAATTCTTGCTCGCTATCCCAATATCCGGGAGCTTCAGGGTCTTGTTTCTGGAAATCTGGATCATCAGATTCGGTAGAAAGAAGCTGGATGCGCGATTGTTTCTTTCGAATGTATTGCCGCACTTCATTCGTAGCAATCATTTTCAGCCATCCTTCAATGGATCCTGGGCCTTTAAAAGAATCTAATCCTTTCCATGCTTTCAGAAAGGTTTCCTGAACCAAATCGTCGGTTAAAGAATGGTCGAATAGCTGGTGTCGGACATGAAAATATATCGATTTTGAATACGCGTGAACTAAAGCCGTATAAGCCTTTTCAGAGCCTTGGGTAGATTTAATTTCTAAAAAGATGCGCGTATCCAACGAGTACTATTTGGAATTAAAGATGCATTAATTGATCGGAAGTTTAATAATATCACCATTCTTGAAAAGGGAAGGATATAAAATGAAAAAAGCGAACCGGAACAGTTCGCTTTCTTCTACTGGGTTACTCGCTATCAATTATCTGGTCATCAATTTTTTCGCTGCACTTACAATGTTTTCGGTAGACAATCCGTATTTCTCAAGCAATTGCTCGGGAGTACCACTTTCACCGAATGAATCGTTGACCGCAATAAAGGCCATTGGGCACGGATGCTCTTCGGCCAATATCTGTGCAACAGAATCACCGAGTCCGCCATTTTTCTGATGCTCTTCGGCCGTGAGAACACGACCTGTTTTTATTGCGCTATTCAGAATTGCATCTCGATCGATGGGCTTGACCGTGTGCATGTTGATTACTTCTGCTGATATACCTGAGGCGCTCAACTCTTTTGCAGCTTCTAGTGCTTTCCAAACGAGGTGACCATTTGCTATAATAGTGATGTCTGTCCCTTCCAGGAGGTGCTGCGCTTTGCCAATTTCAAAAGCTTCGTTTTCACTTGTGAAGTTAGGAACTTTCGGACGTCCAAAGCGCAAATAAACGGGACCATCATATTCAGCAATAGCCAGAGTAGCGGCTTTTGTTTGGTTGTAGTCACAAGGAACAATGACCGTCATACCAGGAAGCATCTTCATCATTCCTACATCTTCAAGGATTTGATGCGTGGCACCGTCTTCACCGAGTGTCAATCCTGCATGGGAGGCACAAATTTTAACATTCTTACCGCTGTAGGCAATAGATTGGCGAATTTGATCGTATACACGGCCTGTAGAAAAGTTTGCAAAAGTTCCAGTAAAAGGAATTTTGCCCCCGATGGTGAGTCCCGCAGCAATTCCCATCATGTTAGCCTCCGCAATTCCCACCTGAACAAAGCGTTCTGGAAAACGATCGGCAAAATCATTCATCTTCAATGAACCGGTCAGGTCGGCGCATAGAGCGACCACATTTTCGTTGGTTTCACCGAGCTCGCTTAAACCTGCTCCAAATCCTGAACGGGTGTCTTTGTTTCCTTGGTTTTCGTATACTTTCATAAGTGCTTATTGAAGATTGACTACTACTGAGCCACCGGACTCAATTCGAAATTTCTTTGTAATGGTATAAATAGACTCTTTTGCATTCTGAGGTCGATACACAACGGTGTATGATCCCGGTTGTAAATAATAGGTGTTCTGACGTTTATTGGTTGGCAAGTTGAGCACCCATTCATATTCGTTTCCTTTTTGAACATAAATACTTCCAACGCCCTGTGTAGGGGCATTCAAACTAACGAGTCCCGGTGCGGGGATTTCAATTTTAGTGGTTGTGCTTTGATTGATTTGAACATTGTACTCAATGTAACGAGGAACAGTCAAAATTTCGAGGTCATAAGTTCCCGTCAAGTACTTTTCACTTTCGTTGAATTGTTGCACATGAAGGGTTCGGAGCGAATTCTTTCTTCGAACAATACATTGGAAATTTCGATTTCCGCCAATTCCCCCAACTCTCAATTGAAGCCACCCTTGTGGTGCATCGAGTGCGATCACATTATGTGTTCCCGGAATAATTCGAATACTGTCCTTCGTAACCGGCGGAATTGTGTGAACTACCATCCGGTATTCAATTAAAGGATCTAAGATTAAGGTATCCGGGTTTCCACGATGGTTAATCGTATGAATGTAATTGTACTTTAACTGGCCCGACTGAATGTCGTAGAAGCTCATATTCACATCCGTTTCCGTTGGCAGTCCGCGCTCGTCGAGTAAATTCACTTGGGCCGTGGTGTTGTTCAATGCTTGAGAGATCACTAAGCCCAATATATTTTCAAAGGTTCGCTCATTGGTTGCGTCGTAATACTGACCTACACATTCAAAGCTTTCTTTAAACTGATCATCGAGTCCAATGCCGATAACGAATGGTTTTAATATAATCCCTTGTTTTTGAAGCGCTCGACTTACAGCACAGGGATCTCCGTCACACGCTTCTACGCCATCGGTAATGAGTATGATGACGTTCCGACAATTATCACAGTTATTGGGGAAGTCATACGCCGCTTTCTCAAGCGATCGAGCAATGGGCGTGGTTCCTTTGGGTCGGAGCTGACTCAATTTCAATTTGATTCGCTTCAAATTGTTGGGTGCAAACGGAACTTCGAGTCGGGTATCGCTGCAGTCTTGCGGAGGAACGGGCTTTTGATGACCGTAAACGCGCAACGCCAATTCAAAATTTGGATCGGGAACTTGCGCCAAACTGTCGAGCATTCGATTCATGAGTCGCTCCGCAATGTCAATTTTAGTCCCGCTTTCCCATTGAGCATACATACTTTGAGAAGCATCAAAAACAAATAGAATACGCGTTTTAGGCGGTTTCGGTTTTTCTTGTGCATACGCCAAGCCGCCTACGGCGAGAAAGGCAATTAAAAGTATGTAGCTCTTCCAATTCATTAGTAGTCGCCCAGAGTCTCAGGATTTTGTGAAAGGGCCGCTTCCAATTGCTCGTCGTTCGGCGCTACTCCATGCCATTTGTGGGTACCCATCATGAAATCGACTCCGTTGCCCATTTCTGTTTTTAATAAGATAACAATGGGCTTCCCGTTCCCGGTTAATTCTTTTGCCTTTTCAAGCACATTTATAACAGAGGAGAGGTCGTTTCCTTTTTCTTCCACGATGACCGTCCAGCCGAAGGCTGCGAATTTCTCGGCCAAATCACCCATTGGCAGCACTTCATCCGTATCACCATCAATTTGTTTTGAATTCCAATCCACGGTAGCGATTAAGTTATCTACACCTTTACCCGCTGCGAACATGGCTGCTTCCCAAATCTGACCTTCTTGAAGTTCTCCGTCGCCGTGAAGCGTGTACACCGTTCTGTTGTCGCCATTGAGCTTTTTAGACAAGGCTGCTCCAATGGCTACTGACAAGCCTTGACCAAGAGATCCAGATGCAATACGCACTCCGGGTAAGCCTTCGTGTGTAGTGGGGTGACCTTGAAGTCGGGTATCTATTTTACGAAAGGTATTGAGCTCGTCTACCGGAAAATATCCTTTGCGCGCAAGAACTGAATAATATACCGGGGAAATGTGACCGTTTGATAGAAAGAAAAGGTCTTCTCCATATCCATCCATTTGAAAATCGCCTGCATTTAACTGCATTTGAGTGTGAAAGAGTGCGGTAAAAAATTCAACACATCCTAGTGATCCACCTGGGTGTCCAGAGTTTACGGCATGTACCATACGCACAATATCGCGCCGTGTTTGGGAAACGTGTTTTTGAAGAAGTTCTAAGTCGGCCATGAATCAAAATTTTTGCCAAAATTATTCTTTTGTTTGGCCATACGGAAGGGATGTTCACTTCTTTTGATAAATAGGTGGTTCTCAATTGCTATTTTTGCCGCCTAAAATCACGGAATTATGAAATGTGGGATCGTAGGGCTTCCAAATGTTGGTAAATCGACCTTGTTCAATTGCTTGAGTAATGCAAAAGCTCAATCGGCTAATTATCCATTTTGTACTATTGAGCCAAACATTGGTGTTATTAATGTTCCCGATAAGCGAATGGCTAAGTTGGAGTCATTGGTGAATCCAGAGCGAGTAGTTCCGGCTACTGTGGAAATTGTTGATATTGCCGGATTAGTAAAAGGCGCGAGTCAGGGAGAAGGCCTCGGAAATCAATTTTTGGGGAATATACGCGAGACCAATGCTATTCTGCATGTTCTTCGTTGTTTCGACAATGACAATATTGTACATGTAGACGGTTCTATTAATCCTGTTCGTGACAAAGAAACCATTGACATAGAACTTCAGCTAAAAGATCTCGAAACCGTTGAAAAGAAGATTGATAAAGTTCAAAAACTTGTAAAAATAGGGGATAAAAGGGCCGTAAAAGGAATGGAGCTTCTCCAGCAATTTAGAGAGTCTTTATTAAAAGGAATAAGCGCAAGAGCGGTAGAGTGTTCAGAGGAGGATCGCGCCGAATTCATTGACGACATGTATTTGTTAACGGATAAGCCCATTATGTACGTTTGCAATGTCGATGAAGCCGCTGTTCGTAATGGTAATGAATATGTGGAGCAGGTGCGGGAGGCAGTGAAGGATGAGAATGCTGAAATATTGGTGATCGCAGCGGGCACGGAGGCCGATATTGCTGAATTAGAAACCTACGAAGAGCGGAGCATGTTCTTAGAAGACTTGGGACTCGATGAGCCTGGGGTCAATAAACTCATTGTAGCCGCCTATCGTTTACTAAAACTTCAAACGTACTTTACGGCGGGAGTCAAAGAAGTGCGGGCTTGGACCATTCCAGTGGGAGCGACGGCTCCTCAATCGGCCGGAGTCATTCATACTGATTTTGAAAAAGGCTTTATTCGAGCAGAAGTAATTCACTACGACGATTACGTGCAATACGGATCGGAAGCATCGTGCCGAGAGGCAGGAAAGATACACGTAGAAGGGAAAGAATACGTGGTTCAAGATGGCGACGTAATGCATTTCCGCTTTAATGTATAAGCACTTCCGTTACTACTGTCCGATTAAAAAATCGAGGAGCGTTTTATAATAAACGAGTATTTAGCGGGGTTTCTCTTCACCCCGGAAGCTATTGAAAAAGCTGTTAAAAACTCCCTGCATATCGGGCCGAGAAGGCCCTGTCAAATAGTTATTTTAGAAGCCTCAAATAAAGGCTGCTGTTTTTGGCGGTCATTGAAAGCATGAAGGGTTAATCATGGCAGAAAACCAATATAACGAAGACAGTATTCGGTCACTCGACTGGAAAGAGCATATTCGGCTTCGACCGGGTATGTATATTGGTAAGCTAGGAGATGGTTCGGCACACGACGACGGTATTTATATTCTTCTGAAAGAAGTATTGGATAACTCCGTGGACGAATATGTAATGGGAAATGGAAAAACCATTGAAGTATCCATTAAAGGAAGTACGGTTACCATTCGCGATTATGGACGAGGTGTTCCTTTAGGGAAAGTAGTTGACGTTGTCAGCAAAATTAATACCGGAGCGAAGTACGATTCAAAAGTATTCAAGAAGTCCGTAGGATTGAATGGAGTAGGTACGAAAGCCGTTAATGCGCTCTCTGAATATTTCAAGATCCAATCGGTTCGTGAGAACCAAGCCAAAACGGCGGAGTTTGAGCGTGGAGCGCTTACATCCGATGAGCCAATAGGAGAAACCACACAGAGAAAAGGAACGAAGGTTTCTTTTATTCCTGATTCAGACATTTTTGGAAACTATCAATACCGTACGGAGTATGTTGAAAAAATGCTCTGGAACTATGTATATCTAAACCCGGGATTGACGATTCTCTACAACGGGGAAAAGTTTTATTCCGAAAACGGGTTAAAAGATTTGCTTCAGGACAATTTAGATGGTGATGTGCTTTTTCCCATTATCCATTTGCGCGGAGACGATATTGAAGTAGCGATTACCGTGAGCGGGAAGCAATACTCAGAGCAGTATTACAGCTTTGTGAATGGCCAACATACCACTCAAGGTGGAACGCATCAGGCCGCTTTTAGAGAGGCTGTGGTGAAAACGGCGCGGGAATTTTACAACAAGAGTTTTGAGGCGGCCGATATTCGACAAGGTATTGTTGCTGCTGTGAGTATAAAGGTAATTGAACCCGTTTTTGAAAGTCAGACCAAAACAAAGTTGGGTTCGGCGGAAATGGGGCCTGACGGCCCGACCGTAAGGACGTTCATAAATGACTTCGTAAAAACAGAGCTTGACAACTACCTGCACAAGAACGAAGACGTTGCCGAAATCTGGCTGAAACAAATACTCTCTGCCGAGCGAGAGAGAAAGGAATTGCAAGGCATTAAAAAACTTGCCCGCGATCGGCAAAAGAAAGCAAGTCTCCACAATAGAAAACTCCGCGATTGTCGCTCGCATTACGACAATCAAAAAAGCGAAGATCGACTCGAAACCACTTTATTCATTACCGAGGGAGACTCGGCTTCAGGTTCCATTACCAAAGCGCGAAGTGTGCGAACACAAGCGGTATTTAGCCTAAAGGGGAAGCCTTTAAACAGTTTTGGACTCACTAAAAAAGTGGTGTATGAAAATGAAGAATTCAACCTGCTTCAGGCGGCATTAAATATTGAAGATGGTCTTGAGGGTCTTCGCTACAATAACGTAGTAATAGCTACCGATGCCGATGTAGACGGTATGCACATCCGTTTGCTTTTAATCACTTTCTTTTTACAATTCTTTCCAGAGTTGATTCGTGAAAATCACTTGTATATACTTCAAACGCCCTTATTTCGCGTTCGCAACAAACAAAAAACGATTTACTGCTACGACATAAACGAGAAGCAGGAAGCGATGAATGAATTGAAGGGTAAAGTGGAGATAACGCGCTTTAAAGGACTCGGAGAAATATCTCCTGATGAGTTCAAGCACTTCATCGGAAAGGAAATAAGATTAGACCCTGTTATTATTGGTAAAGACGCTACTATTCAAGACTTACTAAGGTTTTATATGGGTAAAAACACACCTGAGCGACAAGAATTTATAATTGAAAACTTACGGGTTGAAAAAGACCTTGTTGAAGAGGAAGCTTCATGAGATTAACCAATGAACATCTTAAAGAGCGCTTCGCGCTTCTTTACGCCATTTTGATTCTGGCTATATTAATTGATTTGCTAGTATCAGGAGTCGACGGCACGTTGACCGAATATTTCGAAAATCGCGTGTTAAGCTTCTCAGCAATTTTGACTTCACTCGTCCTGTTGCTATTGGGCAAACCGTATTTCGAATACGATAGTGACGGAGAGGTACTCATTTTTAAATCGAGGTATTTTGCCTTTGAGAAGATTTTTCCTCAATTGACCAAAACAGCAGAATTCCCGAAACGGAAACTTGTCGATTATAAAATTTCCGGGTTCCCCAGAAGAACCGTCACGATTCGAATAGAAAGTAAAAAAGGGATAACCGTTCGAAAGTTCAACATCACCTTTTTGTCTAGAGCTAAAAAAAGGCATCTGAAAAAGTCATTAGACAAGATCAAGCGAATGAATAAAGCGGCGAAAACCAAAGATTGATGGAAGAAGAGTTGGAGCCAATGAGTGAAATGGACGGTGCGGCAACGAGCACCAAAGTATCGGGCATGTACAAAGACTGGTTCTTGGATTATGCCTCTTACGTTATTCTTGAGCGCGCGGTGCCCTCTCTTGAAGACGGGTTTAAACCGGTTCAAAGAAGACTCCTGCACAGTTTAAAAGAAATGGAAGATGGCCGGTATCATAAGGTTGCTAATCTTATAGGTCATACCATGAAGTACCACCCACATGGCGATGCTTCCATTGGCGACGCATTGGTGCAATTGGGTCAAAAAGATTTACTCATAGACTGTCAGGGAAACTGGGGTAATATTTACACGGGAGATCGAGCAGCCGCACCCCGTTACATCGAAGCACGACTGTCTAAATTTGCCTTAGATGTAGTTTTTAGTCCGAAAGTGACCCAATGGCAAGCGAGCTATGATGGTAGGGGCAAGGAGCCCGTTTTTCTCCCCGCCAAGTTTCCAATTCTATTGGCACAAGGAGTTGAGGGTATTGCGGTCGGATTATCGACCAAAATAATGCCTCACAACTTTGTCGAACTCATAGATGCAAGTATCGACACGCTGAAAGGGAAGAAACCAAAATTGTTTCCTGATTTTCCGACCGCAGGAATTGCCGATTTCTCTCAGTATAATGATGGGAAACGGGGGTCTCGAATAAAGGTCCGTGCCAAGATCAATATTGAGGATAAAAACTTGTTGCGAATCAGTGAAATCCCTTTTGGAACAACCACTGTTTCGCTCATTGACAGTATTCTCAAAGCAAATGATCGAGGAAAAATCAAGGTTAAGAAAATTGAAGACAACACGGCGGAGCACGTAGAAATACTGGTTCATATACCAACGCAATTGTCTCCAGATAAAACGATTGATGCGCTTTATGCTTTCACCGATTGTGAAGTGAGTATTAGTCCGTTGTGTTGCGTAATTCAGAATGATCAACCTTTTTTCGCGGGCGTTAGCGACTTAATTCGTTTGAGTACTGAGAATACTCTGGCCATTCTTAAAAGAGAATTGGAGATAGAGCTCGACGAACACGAAGAGCATTGGCATTTCGCTAACCTCGAGCGCATTTTTATTGAGGAACGCATTTACCGCGATATCGAGGAAGAAGAAACCTGGGAGGGTGTAATCGAGGCTATCGATAAAGGGCTTAAACCGCACACGAAACACTTACTTCGAGAAGTTACTCGAGACGATATTGTGCGATTGACTGAGATTCGGATTAAAAGAATTTCCAAATTCGATTTAGACAAGGCGCAGGCGCTTATTGAGAGTTTAGAGGAAAAAATTGAGCAGGTGAAGCATCATTTAGCCAATTTGGTGGATTATGCAATTGACTATTTTAAGAACCTAAAGAGCAAATACAAAGAGGGCCGGGAGCGGAAAACCGAAATTCGAGCATTTGATGAAATCATTGCAACGAAAGTAGCTATTGCAAATGAACGTCTTTATATGGACCGCGCAGAAGGGTTTATCGGGACTTCCTTGCGGAAGGATGAGTTCGTAACGGAATGTAGTGACATTGACGATATCATCGTTTTCCGAAAAGACGGTAAAATGATGGTGACAAAGGTGGATAAAAAGACCTTTGTTGGAAAAGACATCATACACGTTGCTGTTTGGAAGAAACAAGATAAACGCACTGTTTACAATATGATCTATCGCGATGGACCGAATGGATCGAATTATGTAAAACGGTTCTCGGTTACGAGTATTACCCGTGATCGTGAATACGACCTAACGGCCGGAAATGCAAAATCGGAAGTCCAATATTTTACGGCGAACCCAAATGGAGAGGCAGAGCGCGTAATGGTCTATTTGCGTCAGCTAAAGCGACTAAAGAAAACCAATTTCGAATTGGATTTCGCCGATGTTTTAATAAAAGGACGCGTTGCAAAAGGGAATATTCTCACAAAGAATCCCATTAAGCGAATAGATCTTCGAGAGGAAGGTGTAAGTACTTTAAATCCGCAGAAGATATGGTTCGACGACACCGTACGGAAGTTGAATACAGAAGGTCGAGGAGAATTACTGGGGGCGTTTAGTGGCGATGACCGTATTCTCGAAGTTACTCAAGCTGGATCTTATCGTTTATTAGGGTTTGACCTGGCTACTCATTTTGAAGAGGACGTAGTTCTGCTCGAGAAATTTAATCCTGAAAAACCGCTAAGCGTGGTCTATTTCGAAGGGGAAAAGGAAATGCACTATGTGAAACGCTTTATTCCGGAAATGGTAGACAAGCTCAAAAAGGTTGATTTCTTGACCGAAAGTGAGGGAACCTATTTGGAGTTGGTTACCAGTGATTATATACCTGTTATTGACATCGAATTCACGAAGCTGGCGAACAAAGACCGCCGTCCAAATGAAGAAGTGAATATAGCTGAGTTTATTTCTACCAAAGGCGTAAAGGCAATGGGGAACCAGCTGACTAAATATAAAGTTCGTGCCATTAGCGCGTTAGAACCCATTGAAAAAGACCCGCCAGGGCCAGAGCAGCCATCGAGCCGGGAGGCTCCCGAAAACAATACAGAAAAAGAACCTGTTGTAAATACTGATCCAGACGCAACAGCAAAAGAACCTGTTGCTCAGGCGGATGTAGACCCCACGGAAAAAGATCAACCCACGTCTATTAAAAAGAAGGACAATGATGATGACACCGAAGCTGGTCAAATCAGTCTTGAACTCGATTAAACGTTGATTTAGTTATCTTCGCAATCTTACTTATCTACTCAAAATG